>JBMOKV010000444.1:0-9759 GCA_049325495.1 Candidatus Rifleibacteriota bacterium
TCTGCCTCGGTTTGAATCGAAAACTGCTGAAGCTTTGCTGCCATCTTTTAGAACGACTGAGCAGATTTCCATGCAGTCCTGAAGCCAGATATCACTCGAAGTGAAATTGGGGTTAACTTCAGCGTATTTCTTGGCGACATCGAGAGGAACCCCGAGATTACCCAATGGGTCGCCGCTGCCGGATATAATGTGGAGTTTGATTAAATCACTGCCGCTGAGATTTTCTGACTCGTTGATGTGCTTGATCACGTTGAAAAGGTCTTTTACGAATCTTTGAGTGTTGTATGCCGAACATACGAGAATTTTCTGGGGGACATGGTTATTGTTAACCAGTTTTATTCGGCTAATTTCAGAAGCAGCTGGGGCTGCTACCAGTGCGGAAGCAGAAGCCAGGCCGGCGATCAGGCATCCTGATAAATATCGGCAATAATCTTTAATCATCTTTCCTCCATGCTTAATACAAACAATTAAGATAGAAAAATTATACATTCTTTGGTCGGGGTACACAAGGTGGCTTTTAACTTTTTTTGCGTGACAAAGTAGAAATCATTGTTGTAAGATTCAATCCTGCTGAATGTTACTCATAATATATAAACCCTTCTCAGCGAAATTTAATTGTTGGAGTTTTGAAAGATGAAGAATTCTAAAGTTCTGGGTTGGCTTCTTTTAGTGGTTTTGTTGGTAGGTTTTGCCAGCATGGTCAATGCCGAAGGCAAAAAGATCGGTATTCTGTGGTATGAAAAATCTGGTATGGCAAAACGTGTGCTGGCTGGGTTTATGGAAGTTTTTAAAGCCAAGGCACCTGATGTTGAACTTGAAATACAGATTAATCTCAAAGACGAGGAAGAAGCCAAACCTATTTATGAAAAATTTCAGGCCAGCAAGGATGCTATCCTGTTTCTCCGGTCTGCCGGTACAACCTTTATGAAAAAATACCCGACTAAAATTCCCGCTTTTATCGGAGCATCGAATGATCCGGTGATTCTTGGAGTTATTACTGACAATAACAAGCCAGACAATAATATAACCGGAGTCAGCTATTACATCAAAGCTGACAAAAAAATTGAAATCTTTAAAAAAGTTTTTCCGGAAATGAAATCGGTTGGCCTGATCGTAGAAGGCAAGCATCCATCAGCAGCTGTTGATGAAGCAGAAACCAAAGCTGCCTGCGAAGCCATGGGCCTCGCCTTTGAAATTGCCAAAACTGCCGATAAGGGCGAAGTTCTCAAAAGTGCAAAAGAGCTTGCCGGAAAGGTTAACCTGATAATTCTGGGGAACCAGACTCTGGTTTCTGATAATTCAAAAGACGTTGCTTCGGTAATCGGCAATATTCCCATGGTCAGCTATATGGAAAAGCCGGTTGAATCAGGTGATGCCGTTTGCGCTCTTGCCGCTGATGATGAAAAACTCGGTAGAATGCTGGCAGAGAGCGTTTATGAAGTTGTAATCAATGGCAAAAAAGTTGAGGAAGTGCCGGTTAAGTTTGATTCTGAACCAAAATTCCTGCTTTCCGAAAAAGCCATGAAAAAATGGAATGTTAATGTTCCTGAGGACCTGAAAAAAGACGCCAAAATGTTTTAAGCCAGAGAAAGGCTGTAGGAATGAAAATAAAAAGTATCAGACTCAAGATTCTCGGCGCATCCGGGATGGGATTGATTTTAACCGCCGTATTCATTCTGGCGTTCAGTGCTACTACAATGCTCGAAACGGCAGACAAGGGAATCAAAGAGTCGATTAACAATGCCGAGGCGAATGTTTCAATTCTTTCTCGGCAATTTTCAAACCGCATAGCTGGAAAACTTGACGAAGCCATGGTTGCAGCTCGCACCATGGCTGCGTCTTTCTCGGGAGTGAAAGATGAGAATGCAACAGTAGAACTGGAAAGACAGGAAATAAATAACCTTTTGAAAACAGTTTTACTGAGAAATTCGGATTTTTTTGCCGCTTTTACCTGCTGGGAACCGGATGCCTTTGATGGTCTTGACTCGGGTTACACCGGCGCCGTTGAAACCGGGCATGATCAAACCGGAAGACTTATTCCGTACTGGCACCGCTCAGGTTCGGGAGAAGTTGTGGTCAAAGCCTGTGAGGGATATCAAAGCGCAGGCGTAGGGGACTATTATCATCTGCCACTTAAGAACCGTCAGGAATATCTTCTGTCACCAGTCAAAAGAAAGGTGGGGCAGCGGGAAATTTTAACTGCACCTCTAATTGCCCCAATTCTGGTCGGTGAAAAATTTTACGGTGTGGCAGGGTTTGAACTCGATCTATCATTTTTTTCAAATGAAATTGAGAATGTGAAAGATTTTTACGATGGCATGATTAAAATAGCCATCATTGACAGCAATCGCAACCTTATCGCGGTCACCGGAAAATCTGACCTGGTCGGGAAACCTTTGAGTGAACTTATCCCATAAGATTGACCTTGCAATAGTTAACCGTCAAATCATAAACGACAATTTGACTGCTTTCAGCCCGATCAGCGTTGGTAAGTCGCCTTTTGGCTGGAGTCTTTGCGTTATGCTTCCTCAGAGCAAAGTTACCGAAAAGGCTTTCTTAGAGATGGAAGTAGCCAATAAAACCATTAGATTCCTTGTTGTCGTAAGCGTCGTTATTCTTGTGGTCGTGCTGATCATACTGTTTTTTGTTTCACGGGCAATCAGCGTTCCGATCGTCGAAGCGTCGAGAGTAATGGAAAAAATGGCCGGCGGCGATCTTTCAAAGAAAGCCCGGGTCAGCGGCCACGACGAAGTTGCTGAGATGTCTAGCAATCTGAACCTTTTTATCGACAGCATGAATGGCTTTATTGCTACGCTTGAACAGATTGCCGATGGCAACCTTGCAGTTGAAGTTTTAAAACGATCTGAAAATGACCAGATTGCTCCAGTTGCCCAGAAAATGATAAAAAGCCTTACTGAACTTGTTAGAAATGCCAGGCAGACTTCGGAACAGGTTAGTTCAGGTTCTGAAGAAATGTCTTCTTCCAGCCAGAGTCTTTCCCAGGCTACGGTTGAATCTGCTGCATCTCTGGCAGAAATTACCGATATGGTTTCATCGATCACTGCCCAGATTAATGAGAATGCTCAGAAAGCAAGAGAAGCAGATTTGATCGTAAATGAAAACCGTCAGGTGGCTGAACTTGGCAACCAGACAATGTGCCAGATGATTGAAGCGATGGAAAAAATTTCTTATTCGAGTGCGGAAATCGCGAAAATTATCAAGGTAATCGATGCGATTGCTTTTCAAACCAATCTGCTGGCGTTGAATGCTGCGGTTGAAGCTGCAAGAGCCGGTCGTCATGGCAAAGGTTTTGCCGTAGTGGCCGATGAAGTCAGAAACCTCGCCAGCAGAAGTGCTCAGGCTGCAAAAGAAACCACCAACCTCATTGAAGAATCAAAGACGACTGTTGACGATGGCATGCGCATCGTTCATGATACAGATCAGGCGTTGAGAAAGATCATCGATGGTATTGACCGTGTAGTGATTCTTATTAAGGAAGTAGCCCGAAATTCTTCTGATCAGGCAGATGGTATTGCCCAGGTTAATTCAGGTTTGAAGCAGATCGATGCCGTCAATCAGAACAATACCGCAAGCGCAGAAGAAACGGCATCAGCTGCTCAGGAACTGGCTTATCAGGCAAGGGCTTTGCGGGATGTACTCGCTCGTTTCCGATTAAAATAAAATCATTCGAGGTTTTTGATAAATTCGTTTTCCTGAAGAATCTGCAGGGCCTGGTGCAAAAGCTGCCTGGCCCTTTCTCTTGATATGTTAAGACGTCGCCCAATTTCAGCAAGATTCAATTCATCTTCACTGAATCCATAAAAATGTTTGATTAAATATTTCAAACGTTCAGGCAAATCTTCAATAGCTTTGTTTATTGCCTCATTCTTCAGTCGCTCTATCGCTGTTTCTTCTGGAGTCAGAGCTTTGCGATCTGAAAGAAAATATTCCATCGTGTCTTCTTCATCATCATCGCCAACCTTTGCGTGAATGGAGATTGGAGTTTGAGTTATCCTTATTACGCTGAGAATTTTTTCTTCTTCGAGTCCGACAAGTTTTGCCAGCTCTGTCAATGATGGAGCACAGTAATTGGCGTATTCATATTCCTGGATTTTTCTGCGTATTTTGTGGGCAACGGTCAAAAGATGGTATGGAATTCTGATGCTGCTTCCCTGGTTGGCAACGGCTTTCTGCATGTAATAACGTATCCAGTAAGCCGCATAGGTTGAAAATCGGTACCCAAGAGTAAAATCAAACTTGGAAATTGCCTTGATCAGGCCGATGTTCCCTTCCTGTATCAGGTCCATTAGTCCAAGGCCACGATTGGAAAACTGCCCGGCAATTCGGGTAACCAGTTTTAAATTTGCCATCAGAAAAAGCTCAGAGGCTTCACGGTCACCGACTATCTTTTTGGCCAGAGCAATTTCTTCTTCGCGCGATAGAGGCTTTTTTGAGAGCTCGGCAAGATAGATTTCCACCAGAGTGTTTTTCTTGATTCGATCGGCGCGGGCAATCTTGAGTCTGCGTGCTTCAATAATGTCGGCAAACATCTTCTCATTAAGTATTCCAATATCCCAACCCTTTTTGTAAAAACAATCGGCGCATTTTCTTTTGGTGCAGGTGAGTTCCTCTTTTTCTTCTGGTGTACGTCGCGAAAAGAATTTGAAACATTCGACTATTTGTCTTCGACGAACAACGCAATTGGGGTTGGGGCACTCAACAATTTCATGACAAAATCGCATTCCAGGTTGTCCGATTTTTTCCTGGTCAATTTCTGGTTGTTCTTTAAGCAGTTCTTCAGGGCTGATAGAATCAACAGAATTTTCTGTGGCATCGTTTAACTCTGATTTGGAATCCTGGTCTGAAGATTCTTCCGCGTTAGAAATTTCAACCTGAGGCGAGGTTTTTTCTTCGTCAACAACTTCATCTTCTTCCGATACAGGGATCAGGCTTTCAGGAGTAGGATCCGGAAGGTCAGGGAAAAGGCTTTCACCGATCAGACCTATTTCCCAGCCAAGCCTGTAATTGCAGCGTTCACAAGGAGCATAGGGGCACTCGTTTTCCGTCACTTCCTTGTTATGAAGCTTTTGCAGATATTCCCAGCATCTTTTGATCTGCAGCCGTTGCACCGGGCAGTCAAATTTCTGGCATTTTTGTGCTTCATAACAATACATCTATTTAACCATTCACTCCCTTGGCAAGAACCAGATTCCTGCAAGAATTAGAAATGCTCCGATCAGACCATTGGTTGTCAATGCTTCATTCAACCAGATCCAGCCAATTGCCACACCACCCAGTGGCTGGGCATTAAGTGTTACTGCCATCGTTCCAGCATCGGTGTATTTCAAAATCCAGTTCCAGATTCCAAATGCAACTGCATTACAAATCAGTCCAAGAAAAATCACCGCGGCAAGAGCCCGATTGGAAAAACTTACCGGCCATAATTGGGACATCTCAAGATAAACTACTGGCAGAAGCAAAATTGCTCCGATGAAAAAACTGATTGAAGTTGCCCGAAGGGCCCCAATTCTAGTTGCGACAGGCTTCATTAGAATGGAATAGAGAGCTGCCAGCAGAATCGAAATGATAACGATCAGATCCCCCATGAATTCTCCTCCCGAAGAAATTTCATTGAAAAGCTGTTCGGGAGACTTGTCGCCAAGCATTAATAAAAGAGCCCCGGCAATTGAAATCGTCATGGCCACAACGGTGCGGGATTTTAAACTTTCTTTTAAAATTATTGCTGCCAGTATTATGGTGAAGATTGGTTCAAGCGCTGCTGCAATTGCAGTTCGGGTGGATGTAGTCATTTGCAGTCCAAGGTTGAGCAGTGAGTATGCAATGGCTACGCCGAAAGCCCCGATTAGAAAAAGATCCTTCCAGTCTTTCCTGTTAAGACGATGGCGAGATCCTGCGGGAATGAGGGCAAGAAAAAATCCGCCAATCACAAAGCGGATAAATGCCAAAGTGGTTGGCGGAACAACTTCAAGAGCATATTTGGTTGCTGCATAAGAAGCACCCCAACAGAGATTTATCGATAATAAAACGATAAATGCGGTTGAGGGTCTGATGGTATATTCATCATGGTTTGACTGGTTCATCTGATTTATTGTTGACTGCTTCCTGTTCTTCTTCGGTTATTTTCAAAAATACTGTTTCAAGATCGTTTCCTGGCAGGCTGGCTCTTTTTTGCAATTCGGCCATGGTTCCCAGGGCGACTATTTCGCCGTTTCTTATGATGGCAATGCGGTCACATAGATCCTGGGCAACAGAAAGTGTGTGGGTTGTAAGAAAAACAGTTTTGCCCTTTTTAATTAAAGATTTGAAAAAATCTTTGGCCAGCTTAACGCTGCGCGGGTCGAGTCCAACCGTAGGTTCATCCACGACAAAAATGTTGGGATCATGAAGAATCGCTGCACTCATTGCAACTTTTTGCTTCATTCCGTGTGAAAAACTTTCGATAAGCTCATTCCTTCGATCCCATAGACTGAAAAGCTTGAGCATTTCCTCACCTTTGACAAGAACCTGATCTTTATTAACGTTGTATAACCCACCCATGAAATCGAAGTACTCAAGAGGGGTAAGTTTCTCATACAGGTAAGGGCGATCTGGTACGAATCCGATCAGGGCTTTTGCTTTTTCAGGTTCGACAAAAAGGTCGTGCCCGCCGATTAGAACTTTCCCAGAGGTCGGTTTTATTATTCCGGTGAGAATTCTTATCATCGTGGTTTTTCCTGCGCCATTGGGACCAAGAAAACCGAAAAGCTCACCGGAATTTATTGCGAGATCGATGCCTTTCACTGCAGCAAATTCGCCATAGTGTTTTTTTATCTGAGAAAATTCGATGATTGGATTATTCTGGCTCATAGTTATCGATTACTTCAAGACCCTTTCTGAAGGGAATATAAACCCATGCGGTTGTACAGATTATAAGCAGCCCGACACAGACAATCGTCAGATAGTAGGCTGAAAATCTGCTCACCGGCACAAAGCGCTGAAAGAAAAAGCGATACATCGGGTAGGCTTCGAGAGATAAAAGATTGATTATAAAAAGACCGCTGGAAATCATGTAAATGAAACCACCATATGAACCGGCAATCTTCAGCGGTGAATCCGCATCAAAATCTGCATACACCGTGCCGACGCCTATTGCCAGCGCGGTTACCACAATTGAAATCAGGCCAACATTGATAAAACTCATCCAGAAAAGGACAGGTGAGGTTACCCGAAAAATAGAGTTGGTAACCGCACAAAGGGTAATTCCGAGCAAAAACATCGGAATGACATAGATGAGAAACTTTATTAATAGAATTCTTCCGGGTTTTACCGGAGAAGATTTTACCGCCCAGAAAGCCCGTCCTTCCATGCTTATGGATGGGTAAACAAAGCGCATGCCGATTGAAGCCAGAATAAATCCGATAAAAGGGCCATTGAGGAATACCAGTGAATCATTAATTTCACCACTATAAAGGGTCGGAATATCTTTCAGCGGCAAAATTGATAGATTGTAACCATATACGAAAACAATGGCCGCCATCATGAAAATCTGTGAAAAAATTGCAGGATCGCGAAGAAAAGTTGTTATTTCTTTCGTGGCGATAACTCTGAATGCTTCATCAAATAATCGAAGGGGAAAAATCAGAACTTTTCTGATCCATTCAAGTCCGAGAACCTGGTTTTCTACCGCTTCCATCGACTTTTGCCAACTTTCCCGGTAAAACTTCACTGAAAAAAGGTTCAAAACGAAAAGTCCCCCCGCAATTAAAAGAATCATGGGAAGAATTTGTGTGAAAGAGTTGGAAAGTTCATTGCGAAACAGGCTCATGGTGGCCTTGTGAAGCCACGAAGACGGAGAGTATTCAAGAAGGGGAATCTGCAGGCTGAGAATATAATGGGAAACGTCTTTGAAATAGCTGGGATTCAGAAGTTTCTCGGCCTCAAGTGAGCGAAGAAAAAAAATCATTCCCGTAAGAACTATAATTGAAAGAAACTGAAAAACCTTTCGCATTTGCCGTATTGGAAAGAAACTACCCAGCATAAGGGCAAAAAAACCGCCGCAAATATTCGGCAACAACAGGAAACAACCAATGTAAAATGGGTAAATAAAATATGCCAGGATGTTAGCCTTCATAGCAGTCGCAAATGCAAGTAAGGCGGGAAGAAAAAAGGCAATTACCATCCATGAACTTTCAAGCGACATCATTATGAAGCGAGAGCGGAAAATTCTGCTTACCGGTTGTGGAGATGCCATTAAAACCGGAAGCTCTTCATTAAGAAAAAAAGCTGACAGTGCAGAAATTATGCTGCTGAACAGCACCATAAAAAACAGGGTTAAAAGAAGCATTTCAAGCAATTTGGAAACCAGCAGGCCACCAACCAGAGGACCGAAGGTTTCCCCAAGCATCGGAGCCCGGCCGACATAATCGAGAAAGCGATAAAGTCCGTAATAAATAACTCCAGTGACAATAAGCGATCCGGAGGTGAGAAGAAATAAAATGAAACGGCTTCTCAGGGAAAAAACCCGTCTGATTTTTTTAAATGCGGGTTTTAAAAGTTGAATTGAATTCATTACCAGACCATTGGTTGCCAGTCAGGCCCCATGGGTACTGTGGGTGAATACTCGCAAATGCCATCTCTGCATTTCAGCAGGCCCATTTTTTCTGCCCTGGGAATCAGATCTACAGCTGATTCTTCACAAATGCTCTGGTGCAGGCGAATGATATCTTTCTGCGAAGCCACCCCGTGAAAAACGTCTCTCCCAATAATCGAAGTCAAAGCCTGCCACTGCAGGTGGCTCTCAATTTGACTGATCACCCTTTTATGGTCAAACGCCAGATCTGGCAAGCATTTCAATGAAAACCAGCGTGCTTCAGCTGCATCGTCTGAACCAACCGGAATGGTATCAGCATCTCGAACCAGGCACGCAAAAATCATGGTGATCGTTCGTCCGCGTGGGTCACGTTCGGGTTCACCGCAGGTAAAGAGCGGTTTGAGTGGCAGTTCTTTCAGTGTCGTTTCTTCCTGAAGTTCCCGAGCTGCACCCACAATCGGCTTTTCATGCATCTCAAGAAATCCACCGGGGAGTGCCCAGCACCCTGAAAATGGTGGTCTGCCACGACGTATAAGCAATATTTCGGGAAACTTGAGTTCTGGAGTTCTGAGAATTGCGGCATCTAAAGTGACTGATGGTCTCGGGTATTCGTAGGTAAATGTCATTAGTCTAAAATAGTCCTGAGAAAGCGTTCAAGTCCTGATAGTTCAATATAACCAGAATAGCGCTCATCATCTAATTCAATTACAGGAACTTCGCGTAGTCTTCTGGTGCCCCAGAGGAGCTGCTGTTCAAGAGCCATTCGCTCGGTTCTGGGGTTTTCAACTGCCTGGGCAAAAATTGATGAGTCGAGGCCTTCTGATTGCAGGTGCATTCTTAATGTTGTGGGAAGCGAAATATCGATGCCGGTAAGAAAAACCGCGCGAAAGACACTGGTTATGTAATCTTCGGCGTTTGATTTGCCATATGATTCCAGGGCTCTTGCCGCATTAATTCCTGAAACGTATCTGGTTATTCTGGTGATTCTTATTCCCAGCTTGGCGCCATCTTCAATCAGTCTTTGCCAGCGGGCTTCTCCCCAAACTTCACGAAAATGAAATTTGGTGTTGCCGGTAGGGCAAATTCCAACTTCAATTGGGCAAACCGCAATGGTTGATTTTTTTAAAAGCTTTTTCAGGATCTCCCAGGCCATGTAAGAATAAGGGCAC
>JBMOKV010000445.1:0-9747 GCA_049325495.1 Candidatus Rifleibacteriota bacterium
ATGGATATGGAAGAAAGAAAAGACATGACCTGGCGCTTGATCATTCGTCGTGAAGCAACAGAAGATGATCTTGATGAAAATACTGTTGTTGAAGAAATCGGCGAAACATTATGGGAAACATCACTGGAGATAATTCATTGCCCATTTTGCGGTATATTTCTACCTGAGATTGCTGGTAAAATCTACCCAGATCACGGAAACTTCATGCACTATGATTGCTCGGGCTGGGCTACCAAAAGGAAATGACCATATTAGAGGGCAAGCATAAGATTGAAAACGAAATTCAGGAGTTGCAAGTTAAGTTAAAAGGCGTTGAAGAGCAACGAGCAAAAATCATTGCCAGGATTCAATTTTTACAGAAAAGTCTGACTCATGATGAATTCATGGTTCGCGACAATTCTGGCGGTTTCATCGAAAAAACAGATAATAGCTCACAACCGGAAAGAAAAATCAGTCTTTTTCGTTCATATTTTCGTGGTAGAGAAGAGGTTTTCCCACGGCGCTTTGAAAGTCAAAAAACCGGTAAAAGCGGTTATCAACCGGTTTGCAAAAATGAATGGTCACCAGAAATCTGTTTGAAACCGGCAAAAAAGTGCGGAACTTGCAAAAATCGTGAGTTTCTACCTCTTACCGATTTAACGATAAGAAATCATCTCCAGGGTTACGATCCTACAGAGCGTTCCGGTCGAGATTTCACTGCGGGAATTTATCCTTTGCTCGCAGATGAAACCTGCTGGTTTCTGGCAATTGACTTTGATAAAAACACCTGGAAAGAAGATGCAACAGCATTCCTTTCCATTTGCGAAAAACATAATATTTCGTATGGGTTTGAGCGCTCAAGATCTGGAAATGGCGGTCACATCTGGATATTTTTTAAAGAACCCGTTCGAGCCAGTCTTGCACGAAAACTTGGCACCTTCCTTTTGTCGGAAACCATGGAGTCATACCCAGGCCTCGGTCTGGATTCCTATGACCGCCTCTTTCCCTGTCAGGATACGTTACCCAAGGGGGGCTTTGGTAATCTTATAGCACTCCCTCTTCAAAAGAAGCCAAGAGAACAGGGCAATAGCGTTTTCATCAATTCGGCTTTCGAGCCATACGCTGACCAATGGGCCTTTTTGGCTTCTATTAAAAAGATTTCTTTAGATGAGGTCGAGTTAATTGTTCTTGAAGCGCAAAGGAAAAACCAGATTCTTGGAATTAGAGCTGTCGAGGAAGACGATAATGAATTAGAACCCTGGAAGCTCCTTCCTTCAATGATAAAAAAACCTGCACCAATAACAGGGCCTTTGCCAGAATCAATCGATATAGTCGTAGGAAGCCAGCTCTTTGTCTCAAAAGAAAAAATGTCGCCGGCATTAAGAAATAGAATCATCAAAATAGCTGCCTTTCAGAACCCGGAATTTTACAAGGCTCAATCTATGAGGCTTCCAGTTTTTAATAAACCCAGGATCATTAATTGCAGCGAAGAATTTCCCAACCACCTGGCTTTGCCAAAAGGGTGTCTTGATCAGCTTATGGAGTTATTAAACTCCCTTCAGATTAAGCCGAACATTAAAGATGAGCGCAACTCCGGCTCTTCAATAGTGGTTGCTTTCGACGGATGTTTGCGCCCGGAACAGACGAAAGCTGCAGAAGCCTTGTTACGTTGTGACATCGGCGTTCTTGCTGCTTCCCCCGCCTTTGGAAAAACCGTTATTGCTGCGTTTATTATTGCTCACAGAAAGACAAATGTCTTAATTCTGGTTCATAGGCAGCAACTTATGGAGCAGTGGGTTACACGATTGAGCAGTTTCCTTGGAATATCAAAAAGTGACATCGGAAAAATCGGAGCGGGGAAACGGAAAATCTCTGGAATGATCGATGTCGCTGTTATTCAGAGTCTTTCTCGTAACGGTGTCGTTGATAATCTGGTTGAGAACTATGGGTTTATCATCGTTGATGAATGTCACCACATTTCCGCGCGAAGCTTTGAAATTGTGGTGAGATCCAGCCCCGCCAGATATGTTCTAGGCCTCTCAGCCACTTTAACAAGGAAAGATGGTCACCACCCGATTATTTTCATGAACTGCGGACCTGTCAGGTATAAAGTCAGCGATAAAAACCAGTCTCTGAATCACCCTTTTATTCACTCAGTATTCGTAAGAAGAACAGGATTCCAATTGCCTGAAACAACCTTTATAACGGGAGAAGTCTCGATTCAGGATATGTATGGATTGCTTTCCAGGGATCCGGAACGCAATGCTACGATTGTCGGAGATATCATTGCTGCGGTAGAAAAAGGAAAATATCCATTGGTTTTAACCGAGCGAACAGAGCATGCGGATCTGCTGTATCAAATGCTCCAAGAAAAGACATCCGGCGTTTTTCTTCTTAAGGGTCGTATGAAAAAGAAAGAAAAAGCGAATGTTCTCGAGAAAATCAAAGAGATACCAGCTGAGGGAAGGCAAGTGATAATTGCAACCGGTCGTTTTCTGGGCGAAGGCTTTGACGATGAACGGCTGGATACGCTTTTCCTGACAATGCCTATTTCTTGGAAGGGGATTCTTGTACAGTATGCTGGCAGACTGCATCGAGTTTTTGACAATAAAAAGGAAGTGGTAATTGTCGACTATTTTGATCACAATATTGCAGTTTTTGAAAAAATGTTTACTCGCCGTTGCCGAGGCTACAAAATGATTGGTTACCAAATAGATGAAAGGAACAGCATGCTCCAAAAGGAAAAAGCATACTCTACTCACATGGTTGCAGGACTTTTTGAGGACGGATTAACCAGCTAAACAATAGATTGAATTGGCAAATAATCAAAATTTGCTTGCGATTTTTAGTTTTCTTTAACTTGGCAATCTTTCATTGAGATGTGTTGACCGTATGGTAGGTATCTTCGTAGGAAAATTATGAAATCAAGAAAGTTTATTCGGACTATTTCATTGATGAATAAAATTAAACCGTCGAACGAAAAAAGATAGATCGTGCGTAGCCACGATCTATCCGATTGTTGAATCAGCCCGGGCTTTTTGCTACAAGGCTGGGTATATGAAAATAAATCGCTTTTTCTGCCACGGTTTTAGCGTTCAGCCGGCCTTAAAATTTTCCGGGCTGAGCAAAACCTGTTATTTTTCGGGCAGTTTTTATTTTTTCTGCGATTTTAATGGTTTTTCGACGTTTTTTCAGGGTTAAACGAAAATTTGACCGACACAAAACCGCAGTATTTTTAATACTGCAAAAGGTTTTTAAAAATATTATTTAATTTTTTGTTTTTTCCGGTGGTGCGCGTGAAAGTTCTGGCCTGCGAAAGCCAAGAATAAGCATTTCTGCACTGCAGTCCAGACACTTGAAACCAGGCCGCTTTGGCGAATCAACCATCGGCGGCCTTGCCTTCAACAGCAGCTGAATCAGGGTCAGTGAATTGTGATTTGGCATAAGGCAGTATGCCCAGATGGCAGTTTCACTCTTTTTACACCACTCTGCCATAAGTTCAAGATAAAGCTTATAATCGTCATCAGAAAAGAAAACCTGCTGACGACGATTTCCCCGTTGCGTTATATGATGGGGAATAAAAGGAATAACTACTCTAGCAATTCTTGACATGTTCTCATAATATTTTCTGATTCACAAAAAGGCAATAATTAAGTAAGGTGTCCCCAGAATCTCCCTGTCCCCAGAATCCCCAGAATCAATCCAGAATCCAAGAAAGAATCAAATGAATGTTCAAGAAAATCAAAAAAATTTGGGCCACTGAACTTCTTTTCAGAAATTCAGTGGCCAACTTTATTATCTTTTATAAGGCCATCACTTTTTGGGGCGACGAGGTGGTTCTGTAAACCTCTCTGCCGTGCCATAATTTACCACAGCCTGGTTTGAATCGCTGTGTAACATCCAATAACCAAACACAGGCACTTCAGTTTCAGTTGGCTTAGATTTTTTGTCCTCAATTATAGGAACAGGCGGCAATTTTACGTCCGGGTTAACTGATTTTGAACCATTTTCATTTTTACTGACAACCCCATTCTTCATAGTCATTAGGCCACCACTGGCGAATTCTGTTTCATCGAGATTCATAATGGGGGACACTGCAAAAGCAACACAGTCTTTTGTTAACGCATTCTCTTTTTCAAGGGGCACCCGATCGGATTCTCTAAGTCTACCAGTTGATAAGTAATCCTTACAAAAAAGCTTTGCAGAGCCAAAAGCATTTATTGCTCCAGCTTCATCCAGAATCCAATATCCCTGCCTTGCAGGAGCAACAGCAATATCAACTGCATCAAAGGTCTTATCTTTCGAGGTACACTTATGAACCTTGGTTCCATGACCCAGATATTCAGCATCTCCATAAGTATGGATGCCACCATTTTTTGAAAGAATGTAGTAACCTTTCCCTGAAATAGTTAACGCCATAGCTACAGCTTCATTATCGCCACCCTTGCCATGACCACAATACACAGCATCTCCATAAGTATGAATTCCACCATTCTTTGAAAGAATGTAGTAACCTCCTCCCGAACGGGTTACTGCAAGAGAAACAGCTGCATTATCGCCACCCTTACCATGACCATAGTAGGGAGCATCCCCATAAGTATGGATTCCGCCGTTCTTGGAGAGAATGTAGTAACCCTTGCCCGTGACAGTCATTCCAAGATCTACAGCTTCATTATCGCCACCAGTGCCATGACCAAAATACACCGCATCTCCATAGGTGTGGATTCCACCATCTTTAAAAAGCACATAGCAACCTTTTCCGCTTAGGGTACTTTTTATGGAAACAACTTTGTCGCCTGCAAATACTGAACCAATTGCCCCAAATAGAACTAAAAACGTCATCACAGCTTGAGAAAAGAAGTCTGAAAACCATTTGTTTTTAAACCGTTTGCAAGATTCACCAGCAAAAATGACCTGTTTTTCCATTCGAACGATCTCCTCTT
The DNA here is from genome assembly GCA_049325495.1 of Candidatus Rifleibacteriota bacterium. Taxonomy (GTDB): domain Bacteria; phylum Muiribacteriota; class Ozemobacteria; order Ozemobacterales; family Ozemobacteraceae; genus DYKG01. The sequence continues at coordinate 4,923 of JBMOKV010000445.1, forward strand.
TGTTTTTCATCCTAAAGCTTAAAAACCGGCAATTATAATAAAATCCCGGCAAGTTTATGTTTTGTAGGATACTCCTGAATGAATTTTTTCCATAAACAATTTTCCTAAACAATCACTTTAAAAAGTTTTAATGTATTTATCCTGCAAAATTACCCATTTCCGAGGCAAGTAAGAACCAACCAACTTCCCGGTAATCGTTTACGAAAGGCTTCTCGATAACTCCGCGAGAGAGGTATCGCAACAGGTATAGAGATGGCAAGGTTTGTGTCATTTCTGCAAGAGATATGGCATCTCGAGAGCATCAGGAGTTTGAAAAATATGAAAAAGAAAAAGACTGCATAAATCACATAACGAAAAAAAGATAGATCGTGCGTAGCCACGATCTATCCGGTTGTTGAATCAGCCCGGGCTTTTGTTAAAAGGCCGGGTTATATAAAAATAAATACTTCATGACACGTTTAAGCCATTTAATTGCTGCTACGAGAGCCTTTTTTCAGGAATTCATTCATTTCTTCCGGTGTCTTCATAGGAATTACAGGGGGTTTCCTGATAACAGCCTTTTTAAATACCGATCCGGTGTCGTCCTCAAAGCCAGCAATAAGTTTCTTATTCTTGTCCTTTATGGATGTTACCCGATGAATAACCCGCCAACATGAGCTTCTCTGAGACCGAATTTTTCTCAAGGTTTCGGCATCGCCATTATCGCTATTAAGCCAATTTTGATCAACTACTCTCTCGAAGAACTCATCGAAGTTGCTTTGATCAGGGTTAAGAAAAAACGTCGAAAAAGAATATTCAGCAATGTTTCCCGGTCCGTCTCGAAGTGGTTTGATCAAGGCTGATTGCCACGCCACCTCAACAGCCTGAGACTTAGAAGTCCCCTTTCCTCGGGATGAAGCCAAATTAACATGACCGCCAACGAGGGCAGAGAACTCGTAATTAGCTACGTCCAACTTGCTTGCGTACCCAGCCATCGCTTTCAGATTAAAACTTCCACTATAAACATCCTGAAATGTCGTATCGATAGAATTTTCGGCAAGCACCTGCAGGTCGCGTGCTGTTACCTTATATTTGTTTTCCATACAATAATCTGAAATTTCGATATCCTTAACCTGTTTGAAAGCGTCAACATCAAAGTTGTCGAAATAGGCCTCGCGAGTTGCCTTTTCACTGCGAATCCGGTTCACAATATTTACATAATCGGGAAGACAATAGCTTCTCAGGTTACCGATTTCAAAATGCGTCGGGGAAATAGGAAACTCGATGGTATCCTGAACTGGGCGATCCGTTCCAATTGAACCAATGGAATACCCGAGCAGGCGTTTCGTTTGAACCAGATAAATTCCATAAACCGAAACCTGAGTTCCCTCGATCAAAGCAATACCATAATTTTCCAGAGCCCGTTTTCCATCTCCGGTTTCTCTGGTATAGATTTTTACAGGCAACCTGGTTGAGACCTTCCTTGAGATAGAGCATGATTTGTCGGTTGTCCAGGTATGGTCGAATTCCAGGCTCCCTTTAAACCAGCCCACCTGTCCACCCATCTCAAAATTGTAACCACCGCCAATGCTTGTGGAAATAGACTTTTCATCGCCACCCAATGAATTAAAAACCAGCCCGAAGCTATCGTCAAATTCATCGCTGCAAGGCAAGCCATTCAAGGTGAAAGGGGGAGGGCCATCGATGAACCCAAGGAGCTTGGGCTTAATTAAATTCAGTCCAAGATATGTAGCCCCAACTTCTCCAACTGGGCAGTTCCATTCCACCGCGGTATGCCCAGTGGCAAAATGCGCTATGGGGCCCTCAGCGGCATGGAGTATATTCATTCGGTTATAGGAACCGACAATCTGATAATCACCCGTCTTGGGATTGTTGCCACCCATTCCGGAAACGGAACCAAACTCAAGCGTTTCCGGTGGGAGTGAACAATCATCAAATTCCTCATATCGTTTGTGGAACATCACACCTTTTGCGTTGGGAGAATGGTAATATGGGTCCTGGTAGTCGGCCGGAAGTTTGGATAGCACCTGTTCATAAGTGATAACCTTGTCACCAGAACGAGATCTGACGATTTTTGTGTCCCAAAGAATCTTGGCGATCAAGTCTTGATTAGTTTTCCATGTAGCCTGTTCAGCCATGGTGCTCTTCAATGCCTGGGAGGTCAGAAACGAAACGTGAAGAAACCCGTCTACGCTTGCAAAAAGGTTTATATTCCCTTTGACAACACAGCCCAGATCGAGGATTTCCTGTTTTTTCAGGTTTAATGAAAGCTTGTCCAGATCCAGAACCGTACCATCAATGCCGACTCCAAGAACTGAGATGCTGATCGCCCCATCCAGATTTCCTGCAACCAAAACTCTTGAAAGGGTTTTGATAAAACTTCCCCCAGATTCTTCCTGGGCAAAATAATCTATGGCGCTCACTCCCGTCAATGTTTGACCACCTCTCGGCGGGATGCCGGGAAGCTTTTCAACGATCAAAGACTTTCGGGTTAAAGTGACAGGCTTATCATTGTTGTCATTGCCCAAAATCTTCTGATCCTCTGATGACCAAATTTCCTGGCTGTTGACATCCTTTAATAAACTTAGGTAATTAACCTGGGGTGATCCTTCTTCCTGGAAAAACAGGGTCCACCTTTTAAGTCTATGATCGATAGTAGGCAACAGGAGCACAGAGAACTTACTTTTTGCCACTTTAAGACTCTTTAATGCTATGACCGCCGCGTCCTTTGCATTATCGAATGAAGAACCGTCCAGAATCCCTGCGGGCAGTTCTCTGGAATTTGCCCTGGAATAGGTATGGTATTTTGAATCCCCGGCAGACTCTGGCAGCCAGACTTTGGCCCGCTTCAGGTTGCCGTTGACATCCAGCACCAGTTTGTGGACGCACAGCCTGGACGTCTTTGTCAAAGCCCACAGGTAAATAAACTGCCCATCAGACAAGGCCTGGAACCATTCTTCGCCTGGCCCGGTCAACAGAATATTTTCATCCAACCCCTCAATCTCTCTGGTCTTGGAAAAAGCAATCCGCCCGGAATCTTCCATTCCCATCAGGGTATAATTGAATTTGTGGTTTTTTTTGCTTCTTCGGATAAACACATGTCGTGCCTGATGTTCTACGATTTCAACCGGGCCCTGACCAATTTCGTCGTCAATCACAAGAGATTTGAAATCAGGGCTGTCAGCAGGAAATCTTTGGAAAATATAGAAGGTCTCCCAAGGACCAATTGTGGTTTTGTCAGTGCGGAAAAACCCGTCTCCGTCAGCACAGAGATACTTGTTATCAGAGGTTTTGAAAGCGATTTTGTCCACAAAAAAATCTATTCTGGCTTTGTCTTTCTGGTCATCGACCTTGACGATTGTCCAGATTGTTGCCTTGTCACCGCCTTCGACCTGATCAACAGCGGTCCGTTGGGGTTGCTGGCAAAGATAAAAAGCATTAGTTGCTTTTATAATAACCTGGTCACCGCTTTCAAGAAAACCGGCATTCAGATCAAGGAGTTCCAGTTGGTCAAACCAACCCAGATGGCCTTCCTTCCTTTGAATTCTTCTGTCATCAGGGTTTGCCCACAAAAACTGCTTGTGGGCAGAATTATACAAACCCAAATGGTAGACCGTTGCCTTGGTAAGGTCAGCTCCCAAAACATTTCCCGATGAAACAATTAAAAGAAAAATAAAGATATATCCCCAAAAATTGTAATTTTTCATCATTCCTCCAAATTTTTGTTGCCCAAACCCATGGTTTAGGAAATATGTGTCTAGAATTCAAAATAACATTCTTGATTTCGAAGAGCAAATTTTGGGCTTTAAATTCAGACGTGTAATGATTTCGCCTATTCAAAATGATTTATTTCTAACTTATTTTCAAAAATTTCCTGTCTCACCTTCGGGGAGCATTATGGATGAAAGATGGTAGCAAGCCTTGCGCTCAGATTTCCCCTTTAATGCGACTTCGCCAAGACAGGTGAAATTCCAGCCCGGCGTGGGGATGTCTCCAATCCTGGTGCGGGAAGCCTCATCCATGACGATACCGCCGTCGTGGCGCAAGGCCAGATCGCACAAGCGTGAGGCGAAGTTTACCGAGTCGCCGATCACGGTATATTCGAGGCGCAGATCGGCTGCGCCCAGAATTCCAGCCAACACCTGCCCGGTGACCATTCCAATTCCAAGAGGAGTTCCCTTCCAGGCTTGAGGCAAGCTTGTCTGCATGGCCAGTGCGGCCTGTATTGCGGCTGAAACCGCGGCAGATGTATTTCCCAGCTTGCGCGGGTAAAAAACTGCAAGCACCTTGTCACCGATGAATTTATCAATCTCCCCGCCTGATGCAGTAACGGTTTCTGCCGCCAGTTCAAGAAAAGCATTCAAATCGACGACCAGTTCTTCTGGAGCCGCACTCTTCAGACGCTTTTTGAAAGCCCCGAGGGAAGCAAACAGGATAACCGCCTCAAGAGCCTCTCCGTCGCGGCGAATCTCTTCTCTTCGATCATCCTGCACCGTTTCACGCACCGAGTCAGAAACGAAGCGGCTCAGGAAGCGGCCCTGCTCGGCACCTTCTGCCAGGCCGTTGAACGAAGCAGCCAGCAAAGCGAATTCATTATTGCTCTCGACCGGAACGCGAACGGAAAAGTCCTGCTTCATGATCGCCCCGGCGGCCTGATTGAGCTGCAGCAGGGGCCTGAGGAACCCACCGGCCGAGAAGAAAGCCAGAACAAGAGCAAGAAAAGCGGCAAAACCCAGGAAAAGCCGCGACTGCCAGGCTTGAGTCCGGGCTGCGACAAGAACAGTTTCTGGATCATACACGCAAAACACTGTTCTTCCATAATTTC
>JBMOKV010000446.1:0-9730 GCA_049325495.1 Candidatus Rifleibacteriota bacterium
CTGCCGGAACTGCGATAAGAACTGCCGCTGCTGCGATAACTGCTGCTTGAGCTAGATGACCTGCTGCCGCTGGAATAACGATGACCGCCGCCGGCTCTGGCATCTGCTTCTTCACATACGATCAGAAAAAGAAACAGCACGAAAAACAAGGCCGTCAGACCAGCCAGACATCGGGCAAAAGTTTTGTGATTGAACATAAATCTCCTCACAGCAGCTAAAGATGATTTTCTACAGCATAACTTTTTATTGGAGAATTTTAAAGCAAGAAAAAACTGCCGCTTCTCGCCGTTGTTTTACCGGCGTGAAGCGGCAGCTTCCATGAAAAAGCTCATTCTTTTACGGTCGCTGAGCCCGTTAAACGGGTCGAAGCGACCAGGCGGGAAATGAGCTTTGAAAGATTAACTGATAATTACTTTTCAGTGTGGTGGGTTTTGGGAGTGATTGCTTTGATGGTTTCTTCGTAAACCTTCTGATAGCGGTGATTGAATTTTTCAAGGTTCTGGCGGTAGATTTTCTGAAGTTCTTCATTGGTGCCGGCTACGTTGTTGTAGATGTCGTGCATCAGTTCAACGTTGCGGTTCATGTGATCGAAGAACATTTCCATGTTCTTTTTGGTCAGGCCATTGCTCTGATCGAGAGAAGCGGTCCAGAACTTGTTCATTACCTGGAAATTTTCATTGATCAGCTGAGCGTATTCGTTTGAGAATTCCATCCATTTGTTAATCTGATTATTCATTTTAAGACTCCTGTTTTTGAATTTGGTTTGCGATAACTTGGTTGCGTTTACAAAAATAATATTATCACTTTTGCTGCAACGCGTCAACAAAAAAATAAAAATTTTTTAAAAACACCAAAAACCGGCTGTGGGTGCTGATTTTATAAATGTTGTTCCGCAAAATTTTTTCGGGAATCGGAAAAAAAAGTATAATAGTTCAATCTTTCTCTGGAGTGGAAAAATGAAATCTTGTTTTTCAGCAAAAAAGCTGCTGTTGCCTGTTCTATTGTTGGTTCTGCCGATGTTTTCGAATGCGGAAAGTTTATGTGTGGAACTGGTTAGGCGCAATCTCTGGCAGGCAACCCCAGCCATTGATTCAATGATGAAGGTTCAGAACCGGATAAATGGAATTGTGATTCACCATACGGCAGGGCGGTCTCCTGTCGCGTCTGATGAATCAATGATCATGAAAAACATTCAGAGTTACCACATGAACGAGAGAAAATGGGGAGACATTGCTTATCACCTTTTGATCGCGCCCTCAGGCAGAGTATATGAAGGTCGCGATCCTCGATTTGTCGGCGATTCGGGGACAAAATACGATACCGATGGCCTGTTGATGATCTGCTTCCTCGGAACCTACGAGAAACATCTGCCTACCCCTGAAGCCAGACATGCTATGAAAAAGCTGGTAAAAAACCAGATGGAAAAATATCAGGTCGATTCGACTAAAATCTGGTGTCATCGTGATCTGGCCCAAACAGACTGCCCTGGCACCGCTCTTTATCAGTGGGTTAAAAAGCAGAAATGGGATTGAGCTGAAGGCGGGTTGGCCGGTCAGGCTAAAAAACTGTATAATCATGCAACAGAATTCGAGGGGTATTTTTATGCTGTGCTGCAAAAAAACGCGACTTTTGCTTTTAATCTCTTTTCTGATGCTGCTCAATGGCTGCTGGTTTTCCGGATCAATTCATTCTGCCGCTAAAACCGGGCGCAAAGATGTGGTTGAGCGCTGGCTTGCCATCGGCAACAGCATCGAGGAAAAAGACGTGCGCGGTTTCACTGCCCTTCATTGCGCTGCCGAATCGGGGCAGAAAGAAATTGCCGAGTTTTTGTTGAGCAAAGGCGCGGGCATCGATTCCATCAATGACATCGGCAACACTCCGCTTCACGAGGCGGCCTGGCACGGTCAATTGGAGATCTGCCGACTTCTGGTAGAAAAAGGTGCCAACATCAATATTCGGGCAGTTGATGGGAAAACTGCGGCAGAGTTGGCTGCCAAGGCCAATAGAACTGAAGTTGCCGATTATCTGCAGAAGATTTCCCAGGATCGGACTTTGGAGAAGCCACAACAATAACAGGAGCTGAATATGAAAGTGTTCTATTTCACTTCGACGGGAAACTGTCTTGAGGTTGCCAAGGCCATTGGTGGCGAACTGATTTCCATTCCCCAGGTTCTGAAGAATAACCTTACCGATTTCAAAGAAGATGCAATCGGCATAGTCTTTCCCCTTTATTCTCTGGGTACCCCTGGGATTGTGCGGGAATTCATGGAGAAAACCAGGCTGGAAGCGGATTATTTCTTTGCCGTAATAACCTATGGCAATTTCGAAGGCGGCGGCGTTGATGATTTCAACCGTCTTGCCCGCAGCCGAGGCATCAAACTGTCATATTTGAACAGCATTGTCATGGTCGATAATTATCTGAATTTTTTCAAGATGGAAAAGCAGATTGAAAGCCTGCCCGACAAAAAGGTGCCAGAAAATGTAATGATAATTGCCAGTGACATTAAAGAACGCAAAAGTTTCATCAAGAAAGCCGGCATGCCAATGAAAATGCTTTCTTATGTTGCCCAGTTAATTTATCGTTTTCAACCGGGAACTGTTGATAATCGCTTTAGCGTTGAAGACAGCTGCAATCAATGCAAGGTCTGCGAAAAAGTCTGCCCGGTCGATAATATTGAGGTGCAGCAGAAACCGGTGTTCAAACATAAGTGTATCAGCTGCTATGCCTGCACCCACAACTGCCCGCAAAATGCCATAAGACTCAAAGGCGAACGCAGCCGCACCCGTTTTCGCAACCCAGGCATCGAGCTTGCCGAAATAATCAAAGCCAACGGCTAAAACAAAAAGCCGCAGTTGAATCTGGTTCAACTGCGGCTTTTTGCTGTGTTTACTTCTGGGTGGCTTTGGCCAGTTCTTCTTCAACCTGTTTGATCGAGTAATTGAAGCCCATGCCAAGGGTCTTGTCGCTGCCATTTTCGAGAGGCCACAAACCCTGAACTCCGTTATTCAAGCGCCAGCTGCCGTCTTCCTTCTTTACCAGGAAAAGCAGTACTCTTTCGCCCTTTGCCGGGAAAACCGGTTTATCGAGAATCGGGCGGCTCTTGCTGCCGGGGGTTGTGAATTCGAGGTTTTCCGCGAGCTTTACATCGCCTTTCAGTACTTTTTCAACCGAAATCGAAGTTTTGGTGCTGGGTTTGCTGACATCAGGAGTTATCATGGTTTCCTGTGCTTCTACTTTGGCGATGATAACTGCTTCGGCAGACTTCACCAGGTCGGGAAACGGCATGGCTTTGATCATTGAGAATACCGGCATGCTCAGAAACAGAATCATTATGATAAACAGTGTGGTGCGGGTCATTTCAAGTTCTCCTCATTATTTCCAGATGTTGTTTTTAACGAATTCGTAGCGTTCCGGGTCATGCTGTCTGAGCTTTTCCGGGTTCTTGAAGTATTCGGCCACGCATTCAGCCATGTCTTCCATGAAGTTGGTGTTACCGTAATCGGTGATTGATGATTTTTTCGGCTGGCCGTTGTTCCAGAACTGGGCGGCCCACTGTCGACACATATTGGCATTTTTTCTCTGGAATTCGTGGGTCATTTCGTGGGCGACCAGGTGGTGAAAATCTTCAGAAGTGTTGGTGCTGCCCTCAGAAAGAATAATCGGGTCGCCACCCAGGCCACCGATTTCGGTGCCATCATCGTTGGCGGTGATTTTTCCCTGCATTGAGAAGCCTGAAGTGCATTTGCGGAAATTGGCCGGAATTTTGGAAAGAATCTGGTCGAGCTGGGCAATCTTTGCTGCCGACCATTTTGATGCGGTACCGGTTTCAAACTGTTCTCTCCAGGCTTTGCCATCGAGAAGGGTAATGCCATATTTTGACTTGATTTCAGACGCGCCGGCTGCGGTGCTTACAGTTCCAACGCGGTCATACGGCAAAACGGAATTGGCTGACTGAATCAGGTCTTCGACGCTCTGGTCAGTGCCTGCAGTATTGTTGCCATTATTGTTGCCATTCTGGCCCACATCTTCGTTGTCGGTCGGGTCAACGACGATGACCCCATCGTTGTTATTGTCGGTGTCGGCAGCTGTGTCGGTATTGGTGTTGGTAGCTGTGTTCGTGTTGTTATTGTCATTGTTGGTGGCACCAGATATGGTATCGATAACTTCTTTAACAACGGGCACCACTTTTTGAATGCCTTCAGCGACCTTGGTGATCACTTCCATGATTTTACTGGCATCGCAGCCGGTGGTAAAGATCGAGCTCACGATCAGCAGGGCAACCAGAAACTTGCGCAGCATTTTCATAATGGTACCTCTTTATGAATGATTTTCTAATAACACTATTCTAACGAAACACCGCATGAAAAAGTAACTTTTTTTTTTTCTTACCGCTCCGGTTGGTTGAGCAACAGTAAGTTTTTTTTTGCCACGACTGGTTTAAGTGATATTATTCATCTGTTGAACACAGCGGTCTATTAAAAAGGTCGTCTGCGGTCAGATCGGGATTATTCCTTTATGAATCAGCTTAACTGGAGAAAGAAAACATGCGCCTGAGAAGTTTTTGTCACTTAATTGCAGTGGTATTGGTTATTTCACTGGTTTCAACTGCATCTGTCTGGGCAATTGCCGGGGAAGAAGCGAAAAAAGCGCTTTGTGAAGCCGGCTGGAGCCCTGAAATTGCTGAAAAAATCGTTGCCCGTGCCATTAATTCAGACGGTCGGGTCGTGGCGGTTTTTGACCATGACAATACCCTGATCTGCGGGGATATAACCGAAGGAAACGGCAAAAGTCAGCCGGGATTCATGCATTCGATGCTGCTGCGCCTGCATGGGCAGAAAAGTGTTCCGGTGCCGGTTCAGGGCCTGTATGAATCAGAGCCATGGGAATTCTATCATACCTGGGCCAGAAGCAAACCTCAGGAAGCTTATCCATGGATCTGCACTCTTCTTGCCGGTCGTCGGGTTGATGATGTACATCGTGAAGCGGAAGCTTATTATGAAAAATACGTCAAATCTGCCATTTTTCCTGAAATGAAGGCGCTTGTAGAGGTTTTGCAGATTCTTGGTGTTGACGTTTACATTGTGTCGGCCAGTGCCCATGAAGTGGTAAAGGTTTCGGCCGGCTATTTCGGTGTTCCTGTTGACCGGGTTCACGGAATCAGGCTTCAGGTAATCAACGGTTATATTCAGCCAAAGGTCATCAACCCGATCAGCTTTGCGGCAGGTAAAACCTGGTATATCAAGAATTTTGCCGGTGATTTCAAAACCGGAAACATCATGGTTTTTGGTGACAGCTATCGTACCGATGGTCACATGCTGAGATTCGCTGCGGCTCAAGGTGGACTGGCTTTACTGGTTAATCCCGCCGCCGAAATAGAAGAAACTCTGAATGCCAGAGGAATTCTTCATTACCACCTTCCCAGCCGAGACTCTCTTGACAGATAAATCAGCCAGAATATGAAGCCGCTTGAACTTCTTGAGAATCTTTCGAATCTGCATGGAGCCCCCGGACATGAGGATGATGTCATTTCCTTTATCTGCAGCAGTTTTCGTGGCCTGCAGTTTGAGCGTGACAGTATCAACAATCTATTTGTCCGGCTGAAGTCGAAGGCCGATAACAGGCCTCTGGTTGCCCTCGATTGTCACAGCGATGAAGTCGGCTTTATGGTTGAAGCGATCAACCCAAATGGAACGATTTCTTTTCTGCCGCTCGGTGGCTGGTACCCGGCCAACGTACCGGCCCATGCGGTGGTGATCAAAACTTTTTCCGGCAAATACATCAAGGGAGTGGTTGCGTCAAAGCCACCTCATTTTATGACGGCGCAGGAGAAAACAAGATTGCCAGCTCTCGATGAACTGGTTATTGATATCGGCACCGGCTCAGGCGAACAGACCATCGAATGCGGAATCGAAATCGGCAACCCGATTACCCCTGACGTCACCTTCGTTTATGATGAAAAGCTCAGGGTCATGCGCGGCAAAGCCTTTGACAACCGCCTGGGTTGCTCTGCGGTAATGTCGATCATGAATACTCTTAAATCGACGGGGCTCAAAGTTAACCCGGTCGGGGCAATCTGCGCTCAGGAAGAAGTGGGGCTTCGCGGCGCTGCGGTTGCGGCAAATCGCCTGAAACCTGATTTCGCCCTGATTTTTGAGGGAAGCCCGGCCGACGATACTTTTCGCGAAAAATCGCGGGCCTGCGGGGTTATCGGTCGCGGGGTGCAGTTTCGGGTGCTCGACGCGGGAATGGTATCGAATCACCGGGTGCAGAGCTTTGCCAGAAAAATCGCTGAAGAAAATGGAATTCCTTACCAGGTTATTGCCAGAAGTGGCGGCCAGACCAATGGCTCAAAATATCATCTGGCTCAGAACGGCATTCCGACACTGGTTATTGGCATTCCGGCCCGCTATATACATACTCATCATTCCTATGCCTGCCGTGACGATTTTGAAAATGCAATTCTACTCGGGCGCAAAATTCTTGAAACTCTCGATCAGAAGCTGATAAAAAGCTTTTAATCTGGCTTGAGAATGATTCTGGTTATTTCGTTTCTGCTTAAGAAGCGCATGGCAGGGCCGAAATGACCGGTGCCAGCCGAAGTATATATTCGCGAATTCCCGTGACTGCCCAGGCCATGACTGTGGCGAAAAAACATTCCGACCATCAGTTCAAGTGGAAAAAACTGGCCCGCATGAGTGTGCCCGGAAAGCTGAAGGTCGATGCCGTTTTCGGCAAAGAATTCGAAATTGTCGGGCCGATGTGAAAGCAGAATATTGAATTTGTCCGGCCGGATAAATTCAATTAATTTTTTGATCGATTCATTCTCCCGGGAAAAAGTTGCCTGGCTGTCATCAGAAATGCCAACAACATTGATAAAACTGTTGACTTCTCTTCCTGAATCATCCAGATCAATGGCATTGAAAGATTTCAGCAGATCAAGATAAACCGGTATGCCAGGGTATTGTTCGTGGTTGCCGGTTACCGAAAAAATTCCATGTTTGGCCCGGAGAGTTGCCAGAATTTTTTTAAAATCTTCTATCTCTTCCTGCGAATCCACCAGATCGCCGGTAATCAAAATCAAATCCGGATCAAGTTCGTTGACCAGTCGTACAGTTTCGGCAATTCGTCTCTTGCTGACAAAAGGGCGAAGGTGAATGTCAGAAAGCATGGCAACACAGAAATCCGCTGATCCGGCAGGAATTTTTGCAGACCTGATTTCAATAGTCTTTACCTCAGGCAGTCTCGATGCATTGAAAAACGAGTAAAGCATGATCAGCAAAAGAGCGGCAAGGGCAGTCAGGTTCAGTTCTTTAATGAAATTTTTAAAAATCAATTTTAAAAACATGTTTGCAATTGAAACTGTCAGGACCGTCAGAACGAAGCCCATCCAGTTTGTGCCCATGAAAATCAGAGTTCCGGCGATTGAATTTAACGCAGGAATTTTGCTAAGAAGCAGCAAAGGTGAAAACAGAACGAAGGCTGTAATTACAACATATTTCACCACTCTTCGGTCAGGCAGCATTCTAAGAAGGCAGGCGCAGGTGTAGGCATTTACCAGCAGATATAAAAGATGAAATAGGGCAGTGAAAGGTTTCATTTGAATTTCTGGCAATTTCAAAATTTTTTTGATATTCTAACAGAAAAAGATAAACTTTGTACAGAATATGCCAGGAGAGGCTGATGGCACATCGAACTCTTAAATCTTCATACTCCAGGCTGGTTGAGCGTCTGAATCTTTTTCCCCAGGGCGCTCCACCTTCAGAATTGCTTTTTAAAATTCTCAGAATGCTTTTCAGTGAAGCTGAAGCGCGGCTGGTTGCCGACCTTCCGGTTAAACCTTTTACCTCTGCCAGGGCGGCAGAAATCTGGCAGGTGCCAGAGGGCAAAGCCCGTGACATTCTGGAAAAACTGGCTGATCGCGCGATACTTGTTGATATGCTGGTAGATGACCAGACTTTTTATGCGTTGCCGCCGCCAATGGCTGGCTTTTTTGAATTTTCCCTGATGCGGGTAAGGTCAGATGTAGATCAAAAGTTGTTGAGCGAGCTGTTTTACCAGTATCTTAACGTTGAAGAAGATTTTATCAGATCGCTTTTCACCGAAGGTGAAACTCAGCTGGGCCGGGTTTTCGTTAATGAATCTGCTCTTTCTGAAGAAAATGCCCTGCACGTTCTCGACTATGAGCGCGCGACCAGAATTATTGAAACAGCTACCGATATTGGTGTCGGAACCTGTTACTGCCGGCACAAAATGAGTCATCTGGGTAAGGCGTGCTCGGCTCCCATGGAAATCTGCATGACCCTCAATGTAACCGCTTCATCGTTGATCAGGCATGGCCATGCTAGAAGAATCGACCGGTCTGAATGTCTTGATCTTCTACAGCTTGCCTATGAAAATAAACTCGTGCAGTTTGGCGAGAATGTCAGGGAAAGTGTGAACTTCATCTGCAACTGCTGCGGATGCTGTTGCGAAGCATTGCTTGCTGCCCGTCGCTTCTCGTTGCTTCATCCGGTACATACCGCCAATTTTCTGCCCGAGGTTGACCATGAAAAATGTACTGGCTGTGGCAGATGCGTGGCAGTCTGTCCGGTAGCTTCCATGGCTCTGGTTTCGGCCAATGACCCGCATCGGCGTGGAAAAATGATTGCGCAGGTTAATGAAGAAACCTGCCTCGGTTGCGGGTTATGTGTCAGAGAATGCGGCTTTGCCGGCATTCACCTGAAAAGCAGGCCGGCCCGGGTAATCACTCCGTTGAACGGCACTCACCTGCATGTGGTTATGGCGGTAGAGCGTGGCAAATTGCAGAATCTGATTTTCGACAACCAGGTTTTGTTCAGTCACCGGGCTCTGGCCGCGGTTCTGGGGGTTATCCTGCGCCTGCCTCCAGTTAAACGGCTGATGGCCATGCAGCAGGTTAAATCCAGATACCTGGAAGCCCTGGTCAAAAAATTCGACTTCGAGCATTATAAGCATCCTTCTGATTGAAGCTTGTCGTTTGTCATTTTTGACGGTACCTGCTTCCATCGGGTATAATTAAAAGATAAGTTCCTATACAGGAGTAATTTATGAAACTTTTCAGACAGTCACTGGTGCTGATCGGTATTCTTGTTTTCATGCTTTCCGGGGTTGTGTCTCCTGCTTCAGCCAAGCCTTACGCGATAAATTACCGTTTGACCGGAGAATTGTCTGTACATAAGGGAATCGTTTATCTGAACACGGCTGATGATCGTCTGTTTCAGCTGTTGATGGATGAGAACAAAGCCCGGGAATTCGCCGGCCAGATCGTTTCCGTTGATGGAAAAGCGGCAAAAGCCGACGAAATTGAGCAGATCAAGGTTAAAAAGATTGCCGTCATTCCGCAATCCGAGCAGGATATGCCGGTGGTCGAATATGAAGCTTACCAGAAAGCTCCCGAACTGATCAGCAGTTACAAAGGTGAGCTGAAGATTAAGAACGTTCGCTGGGATATTTCTCAGGACCCGCAGACCAAAGAAAAAAGAGCAATACATGGCTGGGAAGTTTGCACAATAAGACCTGAAAAAGTTTTAAACGCTTATTTTATTTTGAAGCCTTTCGCGCCTAAATTTCTCGCAGCCCATAGCCTGTTCGTTTTCACTTTCGCTCCGGGCGGCATGGTTGCTGCAGATGGCAAAGAATCAACCGCTCTTGCTCTCAGCATAGAAGCTCACAAAAAAATAGGTCAGACCTATGGCCTGGTTAAGACCATGA
>JBMOKV010000447.1:0-9700 GCA_049325495.1 Candidatus Rifleibacteriota bacterium
TCCACAACCGTTTTGAGAATTCTCGAAATAATGCCATAACCGACGAGAACGATTTCAGCGTCATCACAGAGATGCTCTTCAACTGCAAAGTCTTTGTATTCACCATCGCTGAAAAGATCGGTCATTACCTGGTATTTCTGATAGAGGTGCCAGTTATGCTCTTCGAGTTCTTCAACATCGAGAAAGATAGATGAGCAAAGATTGCGCTCGGTCTTATCCTTGCCGGTGTAGCCCAGAGCCCACTTTTTGCTGTTAACATCATAATCTTTGGGTTCGGGCAGATCGACTGGTTCCATCATCTGGCCCAGAACTCCGTCAGTAAGCAGCAGAACCGGATTTCTAAACCGGTCAGCCAGTTCGAAACCTTCAATCGTCATATCAGCCATTTCCTGGACTGAATTGGGTGCAAGAACCAGAGTGCGGTAATCACCATGGCCGCCACCGCGGGTTGACTGCCAGTAGTCTGACTGGGCCGGAGCAATATTGCCAAGACCGGGGCCGCCACGCACAACGTTGACAATCAGACAGGGAATTTCAGCTCCAGCGATGTAAGAGATGCCTTCCTGTTTAAGGCTGATTCCGGGGCTTGAGCTTGAGGTCATAACTCGGGCGCCAGCGCTGCCGGCACCATAAACCATATTGATTGCAGCCACTTCGCTTTCGGCCTGAACAAAAACGCCTTCTACCTGAGGAAGACGTTTGGACAAATATGCCGGCAGCTCAGACTGTGGAGTAATCGGATAACCAAAATAATAACGACAACCGGCCAGCACAGCTGCTTCGCCGATTGCTTCATTTCCTTTCATCAGTACCTTTGCCATTTTTGTCTCCTTATTTTTCTTCTTTGAAGATTTCAATCGCGACGTCTGGGCAGCTTCTGGCGCAGATTGCGCAACTGGTACATTTTTCTTCGTTCAGAATCGTTGCCGGGTGAACTCCCTTGGGAGTCAGATGATCAGCAAAACCCAGAATTTTCAGCGGACAGCGGGCAATACAGATGCCGCAGCCCTTGCAGAGATTCTCATTAATTACCCATTTGGACATTTGATTAATTCCTCCAGTGATTTTTCCAGTAACCCGGTAACAAAAGTCAGTTTAAAGTTGCGGCGTACTCATACCCTTTTTTGAAAGCATTGATGTTTATATCAAGCAATTCTTTCTTCGATGAAGGCATGAATTTCGGAAAAGCGTTGATCACCTGATCATAATCGAAAAGGCCGCTCAGTTTTGCATAGGCACCTGCCATTATAACATTCGCCACTTTATCGTTGCCCATTTCGATAGCCATCTGACTGGCCGGCACCGCAAAAGCCTTGATATCTCTGCGGAATTCTTTTACATCGATCAGCGATGAATTGTAGATCATCGTTCCACCAGCCTTGACTTTTGGCTCGAACTTGGTCACCGATGGACGGTTCATTGCTATCAGTGTATCAGGTTCCAATACGATCGGGGAAGCAATTTCATGCTGAGAGATCACGACTGAACAGTTCGCGGTTCCGCCGCGCATTTCCGGACCGTAAGATGGAATCCATGAAACCTTGCTGCCACTGGCCAATCCGACTTCAGCCAGGACTTTTCCGAGGAAAAGTATGCCCTGACCACCGAAGCCCGCCATGATGATTTCTTCGGTTTCCTTTCCCATTCTCTTATCTCCTTGTTAAGGCTTTCATGTTGATTTGGGTAAAATGCCCGACAAAAGCCTTGATCTTATAAATTAATACTACCGTGGCGGGAAAATTTCAATAATTTGCATCATCACCGAATTGCCATGGGATATCCCAATAGCGTCGAATGGCCAACATCAGGCCTTCAGGGCCCTCAAAAAATTCTGGAGCTTTGACTGGAGCACCTCTTAAAGTTTCTGCAAGGCCGGCAGCAGCAATGGAAAAGGCGATTTCGACGTTCTTATGCTGCGAGAACTCACGGATAACAGCCATTCCTTCATGGAAAATCTCCGGCGAAGTTTCACCGGAAATATTGGGGTTGGCAACCAGGTAAGTGGCTTTCATGGCACTCAGTTCACTTAGAATACCGTAGCTTTTTTCCAGTTCGGCAACCGTCGAAAATCCGGGGCGATACGGGTTGATCACAAAAAAAACATTGGCGTGGCGCTGATCTGCATGGTCTTTCATGCGACCAAGCGGGCGCAATCCAGGTTCACCGCCGCCAATATCACACACCACAGCAGTTTCCAGGTTCTCCATGGCTCCCCAGGCTGCCCCTGGTAACCCGGGAATATCACCCGAAGCAACCCGGGGGTCGGGAAAAATTATGTGCACCCCCAGCTTTTGAATCTGGTCTTTAAGTTTTCGCACCCGGAAAAACGGGTTGACGATATCGAGGTCAACCAGACTTACCTGCTTGAACCGGGATGCTTTCCAGGCCGCAAGATTAAGCGAAAGTTCAGTTTTGCCGGCGCCGGCACCGCCGATCAGAAATGTGACAGGTGCCGGGCCGGCGAAGAATTTAGGAACCATCAGAGGTCGAATTCCCGCCTGGCAAGTTCGGCGATTTTTTCATACTGCGGATCATCAACCCGACCGATGATTTCGTGCATAAGCATTTCCATGGTGGTAATAACTGCACCGGCCGCCCGCATTTTTCCGATAGCCGCGTTCCAGTTGACTTTTTTGCGGGCACTGGTGGCGTTAAGAACCACATGCACCCTGAAACCTCTGGTAATTGCATCGAGAACTGTCTGACAGATTGAAATGTGCGCTTCCATCCCTGCAACAATGATGGTATTGGTGTTCATTGCCTCGAAACGCAGGGTAAGATCTTCGTTGCCAAAAGCGCTATAACGGCTTCTTTTAATTGGTTCAAGTCTTGGAACCAGCTTGCGGATTTCTTCGATGGTGCCGCCAAATTTTGCCGGAGCAAGTTCGGTTAGAACCACGGGAAGACCGATCATACCAGCGAATGACACAAGAGTCTTGATATTATTGATCATTGCCTCTTTTTTGTAAATCGGTTTAATGCACTTTTTCTGCACGTCCGCAATCAATAGCACGCTTCCTTCACGGGCAAGAATGTCGGGATGTCTCATTTGTCTGACTTTCTCCTGTCTAAATAGTCATTTTAAAATTGTTGCCGCAGTTGTTATCCCAGCGCTTGAAAATATTTCCGTCAGCATCGGTATTAACCAGAACAAAACAATAATTCAGCACCGCACCTCTTGGTGCCCAGATCGTCGCAAAAAATCTTCTGGGCGAAGGCAGGCGCTGCATCGAAAAAAGCCGCCCTCTTTCATAAAGCCGGTCACCGGAACGATATGGAGCCTGGCTGACGGAGAATTCATCCCCCCATTCGACACCCTCGACCTCTAATTCAGTATTCTGGGGGTAGCTCCAGCCGTCGATACTCCAATGGAGAACAATGTGAGTACAGGTTCCTGAATGATCGATGTATTCAATATTTCGTGGCATGATCAGCTGGGTAAATGTGTCGCTGAATTTTTCAGAGCCGTCTTCATAGCGCACCTGAAAATAATAATGATACAGATAGCGTTCTTCACCGTTAAGATGGGTGGGAAGACGAACGACCCATGATCGCCGCAGAGGCACACTGCCCCACTCTGGCATCATAATAAAGCTTTCGACATGGTTCCAGTTGGCGGGAAGGTTAATCTGGCCAAGAGTCGAATGCAGAACAACCGCTTCTATGCCATCTTCGTGGTCTACCCAGTCCTTCTTGACATAGGAAAAGCCCTCGAAAGGCCGGGTAAAAGGGGCATCAAGGGCCGCGCCCTTGGCATCCCGGGTCATTTCATCCGCCTTGCTTTGTACCGCAATTTCGCCGTTGCTGGTCATGAACCTTTATCTTTCTGATATCTGCTGCAATTAAAGTATAACACAAGCTACGCCGTACGAGAAGGTACTGCTTACGACTAAACATTTCAAGTTTTTTAAGATAGCAGAAGAAATCTTTCAAAAAACTGCTAAAGCCGGGTTGGCCTGCTCTATCAATTTTCAGAAAGCTGCTCCGAAAAGAATCTTTTTCCAACGCCGTTTTCAGACAACTAAAAAAGGTAATTAAATTCCAGTCGGGAATCTCGAAAGTCCTGTTCTGCTTTGCCAAAATGGGCAAGATATCTGATTTTCATTTCTATTTCAGTTCTGGGAATTCGGTAAATCAAGTCACAATGCCATGCTCTCGCGTCACTTGAAATTTTCCCGGCGGTTTCCGGACGATCATGAATCGAAATGTCGGTTAGAAGCCTTGCTCCTTTCAAAAGTCCCATTTTTTCAAAATTGATATTCCAGGCAAGCATTCTCGATCGGGTCCCGGCAGTCCAGTTAACTTCGGTCATGTTGCGGGTGAAACCATGAGTTGGAAAACCCCGCCATGGCGCAACAATGTCGCCCCGGTCAGCAACCTGGGAATAACCCAGCCACGCTTCGTGAGCATTCCAATTTGCCTGAAGCTTTATCATCCAGATTCGGCCATCGAGTGATCCACCGCAGGGCGCGGCAGAACCATCCAGTTTTCCGCCCCCCACTGCTCCGGCACCCTGATCTTTCTGCTCAATCAGTCTCGCCCAACCGGTAATTTTTGGAGATTCCTTCCCCCTGGCCCGGTTCAATTGCCACTTACCCTCGATGACGGCGGTTGAAAACATTTGCGGCACGACATACAGAAAATTCCTCGAATGACGTCTTTTTTCGATTTTTTCCCATCCAAGGACGAGCAGTCGCTGCTCCGGTTTTCCCGAAGCATCGAGACGGGCTCTGGTAAGGCCCTTATGCATACCGCTGTCATCATTGTCATCTTCGGCTGTCCCGAAAGTAAGCAGATCATGAAAGGAATTTCTGTTTCTCAATTTCTGTAAAGTCAGAAAAGCAAAAGTGAGAACCCCTTTATTTTCAAAATTCTGTTTAATTGCTAACCCGGTAAACGTGTTTGGAACAGCTTTGGTGTCATTGGAATGAGTAAGAATCGTATCAAAAATAAAACGGCCGACTTTGGCTTCGAAGTTTTCGAATTGATATTTCAAAAAAAGCTGAGCGGTCACATTGAAATTTCCTGGTTCCCCAGTGCTGGTATTGGGCACAAAGGTATCTTTACCTGATTTTCCCATCCGATAATCAAATGGTTCAAGGGTTCCGAAGTCTGTTCCCAGATAATGAGATGCAAATAGAGAAAAGTTGTTAACCACTGGAGATTGTAAATCGAGCGACAAAATACTTACAAACCCTCTGGGATTATACAATTCTGTTTTGTCAGGCGCATAGCGATTGAAATTCGTTCCATAATCCTCTTTTGCACCGGTTCTTTCACAGAAAAAAGAATTGGTTCTCAGTCTCCCGGAAATTTTCCACGAAGGGCGCGCTTTTTTTTCAATTTTATCTTTTGCTTCAGCAACTGAATGGTTTTGCGAAAGCCTGTTTTTTTCAGGCTGTTTCTCAGAAACAGCATCAACCGAAGAAGCAGACCCCAAAAAAATGAAAATGAACAGAACAAAAAAACCAGGTTTTAAACAAGACAAAAAATTGCCACGCAAAAGGGAATTCATGCAACCTCACAAAAGTTTAATAAAGCTGTTGAACGGAATTATAGAATATCTGTTGATAAAAGAAAACTAATTCCCCAGAGATTTTTTTGCGGAGTCAATATCGCGAATCATTGATTGAGCATCTTTTGCCAGTTTATCATCTGGCATAAGACTGATTACTTTCTGGAACTCGTCAATTGCGCGGTCAAACGCAGCAGATTCACCGGCAAGGCCCTTATCCGTCCAGGCAAGGCCAAGATGGTAATGAAACTTACCATTGTTACCATCTTTAGCGATAGCCGCTTCAAATTTTTCGATGGCCTCTTCAAGCTTACCTTTTTTGTAAAGCTCGTATCCTTCTTCATGAAGATTCAAGGCTTCGGCATTGCCTTTTTCACCTGATTTTTCGTCTTTATCTTTATTGGTTTTCAGAGAAGCCCAGACTTCCTTTTTGGCCTTGAGTTTTTCCTGACGCTCTTTCTCGGCCAGTTCTGCAGCGATGCGTTCTTCTTCGGCCCTTTTTATTGCCAGAATGCGCTGTTTTTCCTGCTCTTTCCAATTGTCGATAACCTGATATGCCTTTTCAATCTGACCGGAACGGGAACCTGCGTCTTTGCGAACCGCACCGAGCAACAAGTCGGCTTCTTCATACTGGCCGTTGATAAAGCTCAGCATTCCACAGTAAAACATGGCTTCGGGATCTTTATCATTGTTTTTCAACCTGGCCACATAGGTCTCACGGCCTTTTTCGACCAGCCCCTTGTCATTTTGCGAGGCCAGGCCCGGGTTGGCAAGCAGCAGCTCGAAATATGAATCAAGCCCCTGGGCAAGACCCTGATTTTCCCAGGCTTTCAGGGCCGGAGCAATAGGGCTGTCGGTGTTTTCTTCAAAAATACTCAGGTCAATTTCTTTTTCGACCGGTTTCTTTTCCTCAACCACCAGATCATCAAACACCAGCAGTTTCTTTTCGTCATCGGCTCCCGCAATGCGGCTTTCTGGTATTACCAGGCCGAATTTTCGCAATCTGGTATCTTTTCCCAGCAGCGTCATCGTTTCATGAACCACCGGATCACTCACTTTGACCGGCTTGTTTTCTTTGCTGTCACCCATCAGCTTCTGGAGCTGAATGACCCTTGGATGATCAGGAGCTTGAAGAGCGGCTTCCCGTAGAAATTTCCGGGCTTTTTCCATGTCTTTGAGATCAGCATAAATCTGGGCCAGCCAGACCCGTGCAGAAAAATTTGCATGGTCAATCATCAACACATTTTCAAATTCAAGGGCCGCACCGGCAAGGTCATTTTTTTCATAACTCTGTTGCCCGGCCTTCAAAAAACTTTCGACATCATCATCGGTCTGAGCAAAAACAAGTGCCTGGCCTGCGACAACCCAAAAGGTTAAAATAAAAATTTTAAAAATAATTTTAATCATCAGTCAAAATCAATCTGCTGTCCGATTATTGCCACTTTGATCTTGTTTCTGGCACGGGTTTTGATAACGTGGAGCTGTTTTCCCGTGTAGTTGATTCCGCCTGCGGCAATCATCTCAAGATAACCATCATTGTCAAGATCGGCAAAGGTAAGCGGGGCTACGGTCTTGCCAATGTATTTCGGGTATCCGTCAAGCTTAACCCCGTTTCGCGACAATGCCATTACATAACCGGCCCGTTCTCCGATGCCTTTTGGATCCCAGGCGGTAAAAACCAGGTCAAGCGTTCCGTTTCCATCGATATCGATGATTCTTGGGGCATGATAAATTGCATGACCGGTAACGAAGGGCCAGCCCGGCAGAGAATTTCCGTTTTTATCACATACCGTTATGGTTCCATCGGCCTGGCCGATGATGAATTCGTCTTTTCCGTCGCCATTGAGATCTGCAAGTCTGGGTGCGGTATGAGCACCATCACTTAGACCGAATTCAGACAGTTTCTCGCCTGTCATATCCCACATGATAAATTTTTTATCCGGAGTAGTGGTAAAAATCTCTTTGACCCCATCGCCGTCAATATCGTTTGCATCGACGTTAAAGGGCCAGGTCAGGTTGGCGGCTGTCTCCTGCGGCCAGCCGTTCATTTTAGAACCGCCCATCCTCAAAAGGGTAACTCGGCCACCGTCATCCTTGCAAACCACTTCCTTAACCCCGTCGCCATCAAGATCAGAAGCAACTATTGCCGCAGAAACCGACTTATCCATTTTTACTTCCCAGACCAGATGTCCGTCAGGGCCAATTCTGCTTACGGTGCCGGATTTTGAACCAACAAAAACGTTCTGCTGACCACTGCCGTCGACATCAGCAATTTCCGGTGCAGAAACCAGAATTTTTCCTCGGGTATCCAGAATCCATTTTTCGCGACCAAGGCTGTTGAGGCAATAGACCTTGCCATCCTGTGAGGCAACGATAACTTCAGTTCTCGAATCACCATCGAGATCAGCCAGTTGAACATCTGAAAGAATTGGCCCCCCGGTCTGCTTCGGCCAGTATGGCGGCCTGAAAATCTCGCGGCCGGTCGACGAAAAAATATGCACTTTTCCATCAGTTGCACCAAAAATGATGTCTTTCTGGCCATCACCGTCGAAATCATCGATAACCTTGGGCTGACCGTAAATATCACCATGGACCTGAGCCTGAAATTCGGCCGCGCCAAGATTAACGCAGCACCCGATTAAAAACAGACCCAGAGCTTTAGTTATCTTTTTTTTCATTACCTTGCCCCCTCAGCTGATTACCGATTCAATAGGTAACGTAATCACGATAGATCTTCACCAGAGAAGTCATTTCGGCTTCGATGCAAGTGGGTTTTACCCGACCGGCAGCCTTTACTTCCCAGATGTCGTAATGGCCAATCGCCACACCCTTCTGGAAATGCGGAACGTTATAATATGTCATATTGCTGTTTTCATAGGGTTTAACGCTGATAACCTGGTATTCCCCATCGGGGAAAGTCTTGTGATACTCTTTATCAACCGCGCTTTGAACATATTTCGAAGGAAAATTCAGATCGTGATTGTTCATGTTGTACTGGTTGCAGATATTGATTTTCACCTTCTCAATCGCCGCCTGCGCAAAGCTTCTTGCCTTGATTCGATGCGCTTCGGTCAAAATCATATCGGTACTCAATCTTGAAGACAACCAGTAAAAGACGCCAAGAATACCGAAAATCACCAGCAGTATAAAGGCTATCATCGCAATGAAACCGCGGCGGGCAGATAATCGATGATCAATCATAGTTTTTTACCACCTTTACACAAACCAGGTCGGTTTCAAGGCGCACTGCAAAATCAAGGTTTTCTGTATGTTTTTCGTTCTTTTCATCGATCAGGGTTACTTTTATGAGAACCTGCCGAATATCGCCCGGGTCGTCATCAAAAAAAAGATCTTTAGCCTTTTCAGCGATAACCCTGCGCTTTTTATTGCCGTTATAATCTTCTTCTTCGCGAATCAGCTGATTTTTTTCAATAAAATATTTAATTCGATCTTTTCTGGTCTCATCGGTAAAAGAGGTGTGAAAAAAAACAATCTCTTCGCCGCCGTTATCCGGATTTTTATCTTTGTCATAAATGGTAACCAGATTCGGAAAAAGATCATTGATCTTTTCACCTTGAAACATCATATTGCCGTCGGCATCGAACTTCACGATTGGGTTAACCGTCTTCAGATCGGTAAAAATCTGCTTCATGACCAGCTGCACCAGCTGGTTGAATTCCATGTGCTTCTGACCCCATTGCCAGGTATTCAGATTGCTGCGAAAAACCATGATCAGAATCAAAGCAATCAGCGCCACGATAAATGACGAAATGCTCAGTTCAACCAGAGTAAAACCCTTTTTAAAAAGTTTTTTCATCAGAATTTTGCCGAAGTTTTCAGATTTACCGAATTGGTATTGGCGCGATAGGTAAGCATGCGATATTCTTTGGGAATGCCGCTCTCAAGCCAGTGCAAAATAACCGTCAGCTGCAAAAGATTGGTTTCTTTGGCCCCGGTGCCAAGAATGGTATGCTCGGGAGCCTCTTCGATGGTAAGAGTTGCTGAAGCCTGATACTTCTTTTTAAAAAATTCAGGAATTTTGAATTCAGGAAATTTGGGATCGGGGATATTTATGGTCTGCTGCTCTCGCTTCCAGATAAACGAATCACTGCGGGCGCGGTCAAGAATATTCTGGGAAATAATCGAAGCCTCGAGTATTACCCCGCCTTTTTCTACCGTTTTGGT
>JBMOKV010000448.1:0-9621 GCA_049325495.1 Candidatus Rifleibacteriota bacterium
TACCATAGACGCGATAAAGACTGACGGAGTAAGGGACTTCAACACCTTCGGGCGGAACAACCGTTGGAAGCTGCAGGACGAGGTTGCCGACTCCACTGCCATTAACTTTGCCGAAATTGTAATCTGCGGTTGTGAACATGGCACCCGGATAGGCACTTTCACCGCTGGTTACATAGTCAAAATCATCGCCAGAATCCATTTCGCTGGCAGAAACTCTTATCAGAGCCTTCTTCCCTGCCTGCATCGGCGGGAGCTCAGGAAGTGAAATTCTGGCCTTGCTTTGTGATTCGGTAATTTTTGCGTTTTCCATAAAAGAAACGCGTCGGCCACCGCCGTCATAAACATAAACGGCTTTTACGGCTTTGTCGGCAGCCACTGAGGATTTCCATACTCCATCAACTTGTTTGAAATTTTTTGATTCTGAAACGCCTTCAAGCGACCAGGTTACCTTGTAACTTGATAGTGTGGAAGGGCCATAGCACACCAGAACGTGCAGTGGTTTGCCTTTTTCGTCTATGCCGGCTTCAAGTTCAAAGCGGTTGAAAAAGGTTTCCAGATTGAAGGTTTGCTGAAAGCCTTGCTCAACGATGAAGCCATTTGATAAAGCATCGCGCTCACTGGCTCTTACGGTAATTTTACCTTTTCCTACCGATGTACTACCCATCTTTTGGTTGGCTTCGTTTGCAGGAATCACCCAACTGTTGTTAACGTAGATAGGTCCGTCGAAATCTGCATCTTCAACCCACCAGTAAAATGGCTGAGAAATGCCTTTAGCTTTAACTTCGAAGTTCAGATTTCTTTTCCATGCCTCTTCTCCGGCAGGGCAAAAAAGATGAATGTCGCGAATTGACATCGGCATTGTGTCGAACATCTGCACCAGTTTTATACTTTCGAGAACGAAAGCAGGTCTGAATTTGGGCAGCTCAAATTCGGCCACTTTATTGTTTTCACTATCCACGAGGTGCACAAATCCTTCGAGGAAGTCTTCTTTTTTTGCTCTGGAATTGAAGGAGACCCGAAGATCGGCTACCCAGGCTTCATTAATTCGTCTAAAGGCTGAGGGGTTTACGTCTATCGCGCTTTTGTTTGAAGAAATTTCCCATTTTACCTGGTAATTTGACATCTTGGCAGGACCTTGTATCTGAATGGAAAATTTTATTTCGTCACCAATCGGTACAAGATCGGGTCGGCGCATTTTTGAAATAGTTTCATCGCGTTCCGGCAATTTAACGAGAAAACTTACATAGTTGTTGGTTACGGCTACATGGTCTTCAAAGGCGGTTTTGCCGTTAGCGTCTTTTATCGATGTCTCTAAAACACAGTCGCCCGGCTTGCTTCCGCCAGAAAGTCGATAAATGGCCGGTTGTTCAAAATTAAGATAAGCAGAATCACCTTTTTTGATTTGAAGTTGAGCCCCCTTCATCTTGCTTTTGTCAACGGTCATTCCGTTACTTAGCTTTATCTCGGGAGGGCCCAAGACCACGCTGTTTCTAGAGAATCTTTGAACGCCCTCAGGATATTGATAGGTGGAAAAAAGATCGATCTGGGTTGGCTTTTTCTTCTGGCGATAAAACCAGTTGACCGAATCAATTCCCACAACCTCGAACTGGCTGGAATTAGATTCAATATCCCTGAAGTTCACATGGCTTCCTGACACTTCATAACCATCTGGAGATATAAAGGATACTTTGGTTGTGCCGATTTTATTTCCAGTAATTGAGATCTCGCTACTGTCGAATCTCAGTGCTTTGGATCCTTCTGATTCCATCATCTCAAGGTTGTAAAGTGGAATGTTGCTAAAGGCTCCCAGCGATTTCATAACCACTTTTTCCTGATATTCGGTTCCCGCATCAGTATTTACAATATTTGCGACATGTTCTTTTTCAAAAAATTCGCCCGAGATGCTTAGATAAACGGTGTTAGGAATGCCGGTTACCGCTTCGGTTGCCGAATCGAGAGCAATCATTCTGATGCCACTTTGGTTTGCTGCAAGACCTTGGATTGGCTTTACCGTGAAGTCTTTAGCTCCAAGATACCTTATCCCGCTCCCATTTTTGGAAGCAATCTCTTTTTCAAAAGCCTCTTTATCCAGTTTCAATTTCTCCTGGAGAATCTTTTCCTGAATATTCCTTTGTTTACTGTGCATCTGGCTGACTTCTTCAAGAGCTTCTCTGATTTCCTGCTCTTTTTTCATCAGCACGGACTCTTCCTTTTCTGCGATCGCCTGAAGTTCTTTTAAATTTTTCTCTGCAACAATCAGGTCGCCCTCGAGCCACGTTTTTTGAAATTCCAGCCGGCGAATCAGAGGCTCGCGTTTGCTCGCATCCATTGATTCGTCATAAGCTTTTTGCTTAACTTCGTTGGCAGTGGATGCTGCTTTACCGTAGTTTTCCGATGCTTCCATCCAGGCAACTCCCTGAGGAATAACCTTCTTTTTCTCCAGGTATTCCTGAACTTTTCCCGGTATTGGGCCAAGGGGGAAGAGCAAGGTCTTTTTGGAAATCTTAACCAGGTTTTCAAATGTACTTGTTGAGGAGAGGGTTCCGTCGCCAATAAGTTTTTCCAGTCCAGGAATATTTTTATTTGCACTTTCGATGATTTCTTTTCTCACATCAGAGTTGTTCCAGGCACCTAGAATTTCGTCGATCGCTCCGGCACCTCTGGCGACTACTCCTTCGATTGCAGCCATCGAGGCTGCGCCTGACGGATTTGGTAAAGATCCTGTCGGGGCGGCGATAGATACGGCTTTGATTACCAGCTCCCCAATTTTAACCATTGCATCACCAATCGGGCCAATAGCCTTATTGATGATTTCCCCTCTGATTTGCTCTTCCCACATGCCCTGGTTTTGGTAGTCGGAATCGCCGGGATCTTTGCCCTTATAAGCGCGAAACAGTTTCTTAAAGTCTTGTTTTGTTTTTCGGCTGTTTTTGTATTCGGCCCAAATATCACCCAGTTCTCCAAGGGAGTTCAATTTGGCGCGCTGTTCATCAATTCTTCTAATTTGAGAATTTGCCGATGAAATCTGCTGAAGTTCATTGGCAATATTTGATTTAAGTGCGTTGACGCCTGCCCTGATATCTGCGGCTCTTGCCTCAAGTGCGATAACAATATTGTCTGCCAGTTCCAGAGCTTCTTTTAGGGCTTTTTCCTCTTTTTTTAAATCTTTAAGGGTTTGGGATTCTTTTTCTTGCGAGAAAAGCTCTGTGGTATGCATGTTAAATAGAACAAAAACCAGTAACAGTAATCTGATAAACTCCATTTTTCTTAAAGCCATAACGTTTCCTCTTTACTATATTTAAAGTCCCGAAAAGTTAATTGGAAAATTATTATATTAAAAAAAAAAATCAATCCTGAATGTTGTTTGAGCTCTTACTTTTTTAAAGACCATTTCTCTAATAAAAACGTCTCTGCAGGGGAAAAATTAAATTTTCAGATTATCGGAGTTTAAGCGGAACTGAAAATGAGCTCATGTGTGGTATTTGAGGTGATCAGCTGCTAGGGCGGCGGAAACAGAGTTCAAAAGTCAGCAGCCAGCCCAAAGCGATTAAAACGATTTTTAGAAATGGAAGGGCGTCAAAAAATGGTTCCCATCCAGAAAATTCAATTTTCGAGGCGGTTAACGGGGTTTCAAGAACTTCGAGGGTCTCTGGGTGAATCATAATTTTAATGCGTCCGCTGCCCAGATCGTCGATGGCACCGCTGAAGTCGGCTTTGATTTTCTGCCCGATCATTAAACGGTTTAAATATTCTGCGGGCAATTGCACCGTTATTCTTCGCCCGGGAATGAGTATATGATCGCTTAAACTTTCGGCATTTTCTTGAATGAGAAGGTCGATTTGAATCTGGGCGGGATTTTTATATGCTGTCGCGTCAATTATGGTAAAAATCAGGGAAGAACGGGGAACCCCCATAACTGCAAGAACCGGACTGTTCGCCAAAAGAATCAGCATGCAAATCAACAGCTTAGTCTTCATCGGCTTTTTCCTTTTCGGCTGCGTCGATTTCGGCGAAGCAGGAAGAGAAATCACGGTCGGCTGAGCCTTCGGCATCGGACAGGCTTGAAATCAGACCGACAAAAAGCAGAATGGTGCTGAGACAGAGCATGATAGCGGCGGGAACCCGGTAAACGGTGATGTGAAAAAACCTGAACCACAACTGGCAGGCGTAGGCGAACCAGAAAATTGTCAAAGATGCCATATAATCAGACCCGTGCCTTTTGAATAGCCAGAATATCAGCAATGGAACGCCTGAACTGATCAGCAAAAAAATGATTTCAGGGAACCCTGCGGTGATGTTGAATGGGACGTGGAAATTGGCTACCGGCCCTGTAATCAGGGCAGTAAATATGGTGAAGCCGTCGAGCAGATGAAACCCGAATGGGTTAAACGACCAGTAAGAACAGGCAGTAAATACCATCAGCGAAAAGAATACCTGAAGCCGGTTTCGGTCGTGGAATCTGCCGGTGATCATCTATTGAGACCTGCTTTTGAATAAAAATGATAATGATTATACAATAAAAAAACAGTTGTATGTAAAAGCGGTCCCGGTTAAACTATCGACGCCCGGATTCAGCCTAATAATCAGGAGCCGACAGATGATAGTCATGAAATTTGGTGGAACCTCGGTGGCAAATGCCGAAAGAATAAGGCAGGTTGCCGATATCTGCCGGTCATTTTCTTCCGAAAAGCCGGTGCTGGTGGCTTCGGCCATGGGCAGCACCACCGATAACCTTCTCGATGCCGCTCAGCGTGCGTTAAAGGGTGATGTCAGCATCGACGCGATTAAAAAACTGCATTTCGATACTGCCCGTGAGCTTGAAATTGCCAGCCATGAAATTGAGCCACTGCTTGATGAACTCGAGAACCTGCTGAAAGGAATCGCCCTGATTCGCGAATTCTCGGCGAGAACCCGCGATTATCTGGTGTCATTCGGCGAACGTCTTTCTGTGCGCCTGATCGCCGGCCATTTCAACCGTCAGGGTTGGCCGGCAAAGTTTTTTGACGCCTGGGACCTGGGTTTCGTCAGCACCAGCACCTTCAACGATGCGGACGTGCTCGATGAAAGCTATGCAAAAATTAAAAATACCATCGGCCATCTCGATGCCGATTATTCTTACACCCCGATTGTGACCGGTTTCATAGCCAAAGATTGCCATGGCAGCATCACCACTCTCGGGCGTGGCGGTAGCGATCTGACCGCTTCGATTATCGGAGCCGCAGTCGGGGCCAGAGAAATCCAGGTCTGGAAAGATGTGGATGGCATTTTGACTACTGATCCGAGATTGGTTAAGCATGCGACGCCGGTTCGCAGCATTTCATTCGAGGAAGCCAGCGAATTGGCATATTTTGGCGCCAAGGTGCTGCACCCGCGTTCGATTCTTCCTGCCATGAAAAAAGGTGTTCCGGTTCGCGTCAAAAATTCATATAACCGCGAACACCCGGGAACCCTTATTCTAAGCCGGCTTGATGACGAACAGGAACTGGTGCGGGTTATCACTTTCAAAAAGAAAGTTACTGTCGTTGATGTGGTTTCGACACGCATGCTGGGCCAACATGGTTTTCTTGCCCGGGTTTTTCAGATTTTTGCCGACGAAAAAGTTTCGGTCGATATGCTGGCAACCAGCGAAGTCAGTATTTCCATGACTCTCGATCACAAGAATCAGTCAATTGAAAATTTGAAAAATGAGCTTGAAAAAATCGCCAACGTCAATTTCAAACATGGCAAGACCATGGTGACCATGATCGGCAACGTTAAGCGCTCGTCCGAAATTCTTGAAAAGACCTTCGATCTGCTCAAGCGCCAGAATATCAACGTGCAGATGATTTCACAGGGAGCCTCCAAGGTAAATATCAGCTTCATCATCGATGATGACCAGGCCGATACCTGCATTACCGGGCTTCATCGCATCTTTTTTGAAAACCACAACTGAGGAACAGCTATGGAAAAAATTAAAGTTGGTGTTCTGGGCGCAACCGGCATGGTTGGTCAGCAATACATCGCTCTTCTCGAAAAACACCCCTGGTTCGAAGTAAGCTATGTGGCGGCTTCTCCGTCGAGCGCCGGCAAAAAATACGCCGACGCGGTTCTGGGGCGATGGCAGATGAATAATGACATCCCGGCAGCGGTTCGCGACCTGATGGTCGAGGATGCCAACCAGGCCTCAACCGCTCTGGGAAAATGCAAATTCGTTTTTTCTGCCCTCGATATGGATAAGCAGGCGATCAAAGCCCTTGAAGACGAATATGCCGGGCTTGGCATTCCGGTAGTCAGCAACGCCTCGGCCCATCGCGGAACTGAAGACGTGCCGATGCTGATTCCCGAGATTAACCATCAGCATGTAAGCATTATCGCCGATCAGAAGAAAAAGCGTGGCTGGAAAAACGGCTTTATCGCCGTAAAACCCAACTGTTCGCTGCAAAGCTACATGACACCGGTTTATGCATTGATTGCCGCCGGTTATTCGGTTTCGCGGATGATTATCACCACGATGCAGGCAGTTTCTGGAGCCGGCTATCCGGGAGTTCCATCCCTCGATATGATCGATAATCTGGTGCCGTTCATCGGTGGCGAAGAAGAGAAGTCTGAAGTTGAGCCTCACAAAATTCTGGGCAGAATTTCTGATGGGCGAATTCTAAACGACAGTTCGATTAAAATTTCGGCCCATTGCAACCGGGTGCCGGTGGTTGACGGGCATACAGCCTGCGTCAGCCTCGAATTTGCCGGAAAGAAACCGGAATTGTCTGAGATCCGCCGAATCTGGGAAAACTTCAAATCTCTGCCACAGGAGCTTGAGCTGCCGTTTGCACCGGTTCAGCCGATTATTTACCGTGAAGAGCCGAACCGTCCGCAGCCCCGCAAAGATCGAGATGCTGACAAAGGCATGGCGGTGACTATCGGTCGTTTGCGGTCATGTAATGTGTTTGACGTGAGATTTGTCGGTCTATCTCACAATACGGTCAGAGGAGCCGCCGGCGGCGGAATTCTCAATGCCGAACTGCTCAAAGTTAAAGGATTGTTTGATTTTTGATATGATAAATTCATTTCCACTCAGCTACGCAGAAACCCTCGAATTATTGAAAAAACACTCGACCCCTTTCCATTTATATGATGAAAAGATGATCAGAGCCAATGCGCGTAAACTCAAAAAAGCATTTGACTGGTCGCCCGGGTTTACCAACTATTTCGCGGTCAAAGCACTGCCAAACCCCTTTATCGTCAAAATTCTCGCGGCCGAGGGCATGGGAGCCGACTGCAGTTCGCTTGCCGAACTCGATATCGCCGAAAAAGCAGGGGTAACCGGAGAATCGATAATGTTTTCATCGAACAACACTCCGGCTGAAGAATTCGTGCGTGCGAAAAAGCTTGGAGCCATCATCAATCTCGATGATATCACCCATATCGATTATCTGGAAAAGAACGCGGGAATTCCTGAATTTCTCAGTTTCAGGTATAACCCTGGCCCGCTCAAAGAGGGTAATGTCATTATCGGCAAGCCCGAAGAGGCAAAATACGGTCTCACCCGCGAGCAGGTTCACCAGGCTTTTAAAATTGCCCGCGACCGGGGTGTAAAGCGGTTTGGGCTGCATACCATGGTTGCATCCAATGAGCTCAATGAAGAATATCATGTTGAGACTGCCAGAATTCTTTTTGAGCTGGTGGTCGAAGTCTGGCAGAAGAGCGGAATCAGGATCGAGATTGTCGATCTGGGAGGCGGTTACGGCACGCCCTATCGCCCTGAAGATAAAGAACTCGACCTGAATGTGGTTTCTGCAGGGATCAAAAAGCTTTATCAGAAGCTGATTGAGGCCAATAATCTGCATCCATTGAAAGTTGTTCTGGAAAATGGTCGCATGGTTACTGGCCCTTATGGATGGCTGGTTACGAAAGTCAGGCACCAGAAAAACATCTACCGTGATTACGTCGGAGTCGATGCGACGATGGCGAATCTGATGCGGCCGGGAATGTATGGGTCTTATCATCATATTACGGTTCTGGGCAAAGAAAAAGCCCCGCATGACCAAAGATATGACGTGACCGGTTCCCTGTGTGAGAACAACGATAAGTTCGCCGTTGAAAGAATGCTGCCGAAAATCGACATCGATGATATTCTGGTGATTCACAACACCGGCGCCCATGGGCATGCAATGGGCTTCAACTATAACGGACAGCTCAGATCTTCTGAACTGCTGCGGCGTGAAGATGGCAGCATCATTGAAATCAGGCGGGCCGAGACAATTTCTGATTACTTTGCCACTCTTGATTTTGCAAAACTCGATGAATTGAAGGTGTGATATGGTAAAACGCAATAAAAACATGGCCAGACTGGTGGCTGGATATCTTTTTCCTGAAATTAACCGACGCAAAAAAGAATTTATCAAAAGCCACCCCGATGCCCGCATCATCAGTCTTGGAATCGGAAACACGACCGAGCCCATTACTCCACATGTTCTGGCCGGCCTCGCCAATGAAGTGACGGCGCTTGGCACGGTTAAAGGCTACAGCGGCTATGGCGATGAACAGGGAATCACAAAGTTTCGCGAGCTTATCGCTGAAAAGCTCTATAACAACCTGGTTAAGGGCGAAGAGGTTTTTATTTCCGACGGGGCAAAGTGCGATATCGGCCGTCTGCAGACCATGTTCGGCAATGAAGTGACGATTGCGGTTCAGGACCCATCCTACCCGGTTTATGTGGATGGGTCGGTAATTGCCGGGGTTACCGGTGATTTTGACGCGCAGCGCGGGCAGTTCGACAATGTCGTTTACATGAAATGCGTGCCCGAAAATAATTTCTTCCCCGATCTCGATCAATTGCCGGCTACCGACCTGATTTACTTCTGCTCACCCAACAATCCGACCGGTGCAGTTGCCACCCGCGATCAGCTCAAAGCACTGGTGGATTTTGCCAGAAAGAATAACTCAATAATCATTTTCGATTCGGCCTATTGTGAATATATTGCTGATGAGCATCTTCCCAAAACAATATTTGAAATTGAAGGGGCTCGGGAAGTGGCAATCGAGGTCAACTCGTTTTCCAAGCCGATCGGCTTTACCGGAATCCGGTTGGGCTGGACAGTTGTTCCCGATCAGTTGAAATTCGACGACGGCACCCCGGTTCGCAATGACTGGAACCGCATCATGACCACAATTTTCAACGGGGCATCAAACATCGCCCAGTTTGGCGGCATGGCGTCCCTCGATGAAGAAGGCCTTCGGGAAATGCGGGAAACCATCGCTTATTACATGAAGAATGCCCGATTGATCAAAAAAACACTTGAGCATAAAGGCATCGTAACTTACGGTGGATTCAATGCTCCCTACGTCTGGGCCCATTTCCCCGGACGAAAATCATGGGATGTGTTCAGCGAAATTCTTGAAAAATGCCACATCGTGACCACTCCCGGTTCCGGTTTCGGCCCGGCTGGCGAGGGTTTCATCAGGTTTTCTGCTTTCGGTCACCACGAAGATTTCGCCGAAGCCGCCAAACGCCTGGAAGCCTGGAAGTGACTGACTGATCAGGTGTTTTAACCGGTCATTTCGACCCTGCTTCGCTGAAGCGATGCAGGGCTCAATGACCGTAACCAACGAATATGGTGCTTTTGGCACTGTATCAGAGCCTGT
>JBMOKV010000449.1:0-9582 GCA_049325495.1 Candidatus Rifleibacteriota bacterium
TGATTGCATTCCCATGAGGCCAAGAACAATAAGCGGCGGAAGCTGCTGCGGATAAATCAGACTGAAAACCGCCATGACCATTAGTACAAGCTCAACGACCTTCAACCAGACAATAACCCGGGTTTTGCTGATTCGATCAGCCAGCAGGCCCGCCGGCAGAGAAAAAAGCACGAGCGGCAATGAAAAAATTACAAAGGTATAGGT
Source organism: Candidatus Rifleibacteriota bacterium (assembly GCA_049325495.1). Lineage (GTDB taxonomy): Bacteria > Muiribacteriota > Ozemobacteria > Ozemobacterales > Ozemobacteraceae > DYKG01. The sequence goes on from JBMOKV010000449.1 coordinate 205, forward strand.
TGTCTGCAGCTGAGATGCAGCCTCAAACTCAGGACTCCCGGGAGCAATGCCGGTGGTTGCACTTTTTATTGCCAGAAATGCAACGATCATTTTCAGTGCATTGTCATTAAATGCCCCAAAAAACTGGGTTCTCAACAGGTTTTTTATTGGCGAAAAATCATTCTGGCTCTGCATTCGCACCTCTCAGTATAATCGGGCATTCGTTCTCATAATGTTTTCAGCATAACAAAGATTTTTTTTTTAAACAATTTAAAATGCCATAGGTGCCTTATCAGCAAATCAATAGCTTACATGAGAAACATTTTCCTCTAATTTGACACCTTTTTAGTGGTTGAAAAACTTTCAGGTTTATTGCATACTGATTCAGCAACTGAATCTAAAAACTGGAGAGGAGAAATTTTAATGAAAAAAGTCCTGTTAACTGTTCTGGTTGCTATTATTCTCGCTGTACCCGCAGCTTTTGCCGGTACATTTACGCTGAACAACAAAGTTGTTCATCTGCAGGGTGATTCAAGCTATGGCAAAACGCTCTGGCTCGAATCTCAGGTGAAAATCAAGTTTAACCACCTGAAACTTGGCTGGGATCACACCGGCAAAGTTGACCGTATCCGCTACGACATCAGCTGCACCGATGGTCAAGCTGTTCTGCAGAACGTTCGCTACATCGACGATGCCGTTGAAGGCCGTGACGAAGTCCGCTGGACCCAGTCGGAAACCGATCTGAACCGCGACTTCTCTTTCCACAAGGATGACCGTGATTTTCGCCGCGACAACAATGTTAAGTATTCAACCAAACTTAACATTGCCCCGGCAAACTACAAAAATGCCAAAGTAGAATTTCATTTTCATGCCAGTGGCCGCCACTACATCGTTATCTGGGAACCCATGAAAGAACAGCTTTCAACCACCTGGAAGCGCCTGAAGTAATTTAACTAAAAAGGGGCTGCATCAAAAACAGCCCTTTTCAAAATTTGATCGCCCGACCCGCTTGTGCTCTGCGGGTAATCGGGCGATCTTTATTTTTAAACCCTTAACTATTCTGCCTTTTCAGAAGAATCTGGTGAGTCGTCAGTAATGAAATTTTTAACCATTGCCAGGAATTTTTTTGGCAGCTCAGCGACTATCTTCACATTACCATTGCCCCATTCCTGAGAATAAATTTTACCTATCTTCATCGCTTCACCAATCATCGGTGAACCGGTCGGCAGCACCAGTTCGACCTTTCGGCGGTTTCGGCACATTATCGTTTCGATTCTCTTTCTCAGCTGCCCAAGGTTGGTGCCATTGGCCGCAGAAATCAGAACCGGGTCAGGGTAGGCCTCTTCAAGTAGTTCCTGCGGAACCGAAAGCCCACGGTCTATCTTGTTAAAGACGTAGATACGTTCATGCCGGGCGGCCCCGATCTGTGCCAGAACGTCATCAACCGCAGCCAGATGTTCGCGAAACTGTGGGTCAGAAACATCGCAGACAATAACCAGAACTTCAGCCTGAACCACGCATTCAAGAGTCGCCTTAAATGCCTTTACCAGCCCATGGGGCAATTTTCTGATAAAGCCGACGGTATCGGTAAGTATGCACCAGTGCCCGTCAGGCAGTTCAATACGCCGGGCAGTGGGATCAAGAGTGGTAAACAAGCCATCGCACATTTCCACGTCACTTCCCGAAAGCGCGTTAAGCAAAGTAGATTTGCCGGCGTTGGTGTAACCAACCAGCGAAAACAGCGGCGCAAACCTTTCATTGCGTTGCTTGCCCTGCTGATCACGCGATTTTCCGACCTTTTCCAATTCTTCATTGAGCTTCTTGATCTTCAGATTGAGAATTCGCCGGTCGGTTTCAAGCTGAGTTTCACCGGGCCCCTTCAGCCCGATACCACCGCGCTGACGCTCAAGATGCGTCCACATGCGCAACAACCGGGGCAGCTGATACTGATAACGAGCCAGTTCGACCTGCAATTTTCCCTCTTTGGTAGATGCATGGGCCGCAAAAATGTCGAGAATGATCGAGGTTCGATCTTTAACCCTCAGCCCGACCTTAGCTTCGAGATTCTTGATCTGCAAGGCACTCAGCTCATCATCTACCGCAAGATATTCGGCCTCAAGCTGCTCAGCAAGGGCTTTCGCTTCTTCAAGCTTGCCTTTGCCGAAATATTCCGATCGAGACGGACGCTCGCGCTTCTGAACCAGATTTCCAACCGAACGGGCGCCCAAAGTTTTCAATAATTCTGCCAGCTCTCCCAATGAATGCTCGATCTCAGCATCTGATTGATTCTGTTCCTGAACGGCCAGGCAAAGAACCTTTGCCGGTTCCTGCTTTATATCGTGTAGTTTCATAAAATGTGTCTTTCAGCGCCTTTCACGCTGCAGGGAAAATTCTTTCGACGTTTTCTGCCATGCCGCCACCTCTGCATGTCTGCATGGCCTCCAATTCCGCTTCTAACCGGCGTATCTGCTTCCACATGAACTTAACCTGATCAGACAAAACCTTAAAATTCCTGCGGCAAACCTGATTACTGTTACAGACCGGCTCAATCTCATCCTTTTGCCGGTCCGGACGGCATATTTCATGGCTGATTTCGCCGTCAGAAAACCCCTGTTCGCGCATTTTCAAAATGCGGCCAATTATCTGCCGCTGTTCATCTGAAAAGGCAATCATACCATTTTCACCAATATTCGGATACAGCCAGTCGTTGAACTGCAGAGAAAGATTCCAGATAAATTCACGACTCTGGTCGAATCTCTCAGCAGTTTCTTCAAGCGTGGTAAATTTTTGCAGCATACAATCCCTCCGGGGTAAAGCAGTAGGCCAGACACCCTATCGGCTGATGCCGCAGTTTTTTAGATGATTCGACTCTTAGAATTTGCCGAAACGGTTTGGCAAAGCAATCGACCTGATCTGAGAAAAGGGAATGAGAATCGTCTGCCCGGTCAGATCTATCTTTACGAATGGGTTGGCACCCGTTTTGTCGGCATACATTATCGCACAGATATATTCAGCATTTTCAGTGGTAATTTTTACCTTCTGCTTACTGGAAATCAGCTCGCTGATCGTCTGTTCGGAAGATTTCAGATCGATTCCCGCATTAACCGCTCTGAATTTCTGGGTAATTTCTTTCATGATACCTTTGAGCAGCTTCATTCCGATAACCGGGCTCTGATTCTGAATCACATCGAAATGTTCATAGGCAAATTTTGCCAGACTGCACTCATCAAGGGCATTTGCGCTGGCAGAACGGGACTGTTGATCGGCAAATGAAACTTCACCAAAAATATCATTCTTTTCAAGAATAGTAAGAAAATTTGCATGGCCCATCAATGAGCGATAGATTGAAACCCGACCGTGAAGAATAAAGTAAACCGCAGTTGTGGGAGACTGCTCGTTGAAAATAACTTCTCCTTCTGAAAAATGCTGTTCCTCGGCAAAATCAGCAAGAATTCTCAGTTCATCATCAGTGAACTCATTGAAAAATGGATTTTCTTTGAATCTTTCATAAACTGACATTTTTGGGCTCCTCTGTTTTCTAACTAAACATAATTCTGTGTCTGCCAATTCTAAAACAATGACCAGGGCTTTTCAAGTCCGGTATTTTCTCAGCGCTCCGCCATGAAAACTGCCCGCAACGGCGCCGGATATCCTTCAACCGTCAGCCGCGAATTATTCTTGTCCAGGCATTCAGAGAGAGACTCAAGGCGCATCCAGTCAGTACTGCGTTGTTCATCAACAGAAGTTGCCGTCAAATCGATCATTCTTGCATTTTTAAAACCGGCACGCTGCAGCCAGTGCAGCATCGCAGCGGGAGAAGGAATGAACCAGACGTTTTTCATGCGGGCATAACGGTCTGCAGGAACCAGAACACAGTTCTGATCACCTTCAATAACCAGCGTTTCAAGCACCAGTTCTCCGCCAGGGCGCAGCTGCATTTTCAGCTGGCGCAGAAAATCAAAGGGCGAACGACGATGATAAAGCACTCCCATCGAAAAAACCGTATCAAAAGCCTGTGATTCAGGCAATTCTTCTACTCCCAGAGGCAAAAGAAAAACATTCAAGTCAGGCAAATACTTTTTTATGACGCTGAACTGTGCCAGAAACAGAAAAGAAGGGTCTGCGCCGATCGCTATCTCTGCCCCGGCCCCATGCATGCGAAAAAGGTGATAACCGTTGCCGCAGCCGATATCTAGAACCCGGCGCCCCTTCAACGAAGTAATATGATTCTCAAGCCGATTCCATTTAAAATCAGACCGCCATTCGGTATCGATATAAATATTGAAAAGCGAAAAAGGCCCCTTGCGCCATGGCATTAATTCAAATAAACATTCTTTTAAATTTTTCAAAACCGCTTCATCAATTTTCTGGTCTCGATAAAGGGTTACCGCAGCTGACCGTAAATCGGCCTGGGCCCCGGTAATTTCTGGCAGGCGACTTACAGCCTGCTGCCAGCTGCTCAGGTTTCCGTCAGGTTTTGCCAGTGAAACCTCAACAAGTTTTTTCAGTTCGCCGTCCCATTTTTCCAGACCGAGCCGGCTCAGCTGAAGAAACAGTGGTTCAAAATCTTCAATGTTCATTTGATTGCCAGCATCGACATAAAATTGAAGCACTGAAACCATTGCTGTACACAAGAGAAGCCCGCCTTTAAAAGCCGATTTTCGTGTTCAACGACGGTTTCGGGAATAAGCACATTCTCAAGCGCATTGCGCTTTTGACTGATTTCAAGATCCGAATAACCATTGCCTTTTTTGAAAGCATGATAAATATCGATCAGCAGTTCATTTACCCGCCCGTTGGCAAACTTGACCTTTTCAGATAAAACCAGAATTCCACCAGGATTCATTCCGGCACAAATGCGCTGTAACAGTTCACTACGCTTTTCAGGAGCAATAAACTGTAAAGTGAAATTCAACACAACCACTGAAGCGTTGCTGATTTCAATTTTGCTGATGTCTTCGCAGATAAATTCAACCTCGGCAGAGCCTTTGAACCGTTCATTATTCTTCACACAACGCCCGATCATCGCAGCTGAATTATCTACTGCAATTATTCTGCAGCCTGCGACTTTAAGCCCATGCTGCATTGAAAGGGAACTGGCGCCAAGAGAACAGCCAAGATCGTAAAGATTGCTTTCTGCCTGAGCAAAACGGGCGGTAAGGGTCTCGATCATGCTGATTATTGCACCATAACCAGGAATCGAACGCTGCAGCATATCCGGAAAAACTTCAGCCACCTGGTCGTCAAACCTGAAACTGCTCAGCTCTTCCAGCTTTCGGGCAAAAATCCGGTCTCTGCTTTCATTTTCCTGATTCATTTTTTTCTCCTGAAGGGTGGCGATTATATCACAATTCGCTGATCATAATAAGCCCGCAATAGTTTTTGATTCTTGGGCAAAAAACTGTATAATGGTAGTAGATAAGAAAAAAAGTTGCAGAGGATTCAACCTATGTCACAGGAAATGGTTTTTCTGCTGGTCGATGAAATACTTTCCAGCAGGATACTGATAATTTCGCATGTCGAAAAATTCGGGCTGGCCCTCGAAAAAATGCTGCACCACGAGGGCTTTGATTCCATTTCCCGGGTAAGCGGTGTTTCTGAAGCAATACTTTTTCTGCGGCCGTTTTTAAGTGAAGACAGCTTTCCGGTTGATCTGATCGTTTTTGAGGGTGGGAATCTCAACGAGAAATCCATCGACGAGATCTGGAAGGCAAAAGAAACCTTCGAAATTCTTGATATTCCCATGGTCGTAATCGGTGAAGCCAGTTGTTCAGAAGATCTCATCGAGTTGATTGAAACCGGGTGCGTCGATTACATTCAGAAACCTTTCGAGCCAATTAATCTGGTTGCCCGTTTCAAAACCCTGCTGAATCTTCGCCAGGCCAACCGCAAACTTAAAAAACATCAGATCGAGCTGACCAATCTGACCAACCAGCTCGAAGAAAAAAACCGGCACCTCAACTCTATTCTCGAGGACATTCGCTTCGACCTGCAACTGGCCGGCGATCTGCAGCGCAGCTTTCTTCCACCAGCCAATATCAGTGGTGAAACGATAGATTTCGCCTTTTTCTATCAACCCTGTGAAACCATAGGCGGAGACTTGATTAACGTCATTCCAATATCGGCGCGACATTTTGTCGTCTATCTGCTTGATGTGTCGGGGCATGGAGTTTCAGCCGCCCTGCTGGCCTTTGCCATTCACCGCCATCTTTCTTCAGAAGCCAGTCAGGGGTTGATCAAAAAGAAAACCGGCAAACTGCGCCCCCCTGCAGAAGTGTTGCAGATACTTAACCGTGATTTTCTCTCACACAATGAGTGGTTTCGCTATTTCACCATAACCTACGGCATTTATGACTGCAAAAATCGCCTGTTTACCTATTGCCGAGCCGGGCAAACCCCACTTCTGCTTTTTAAAAGAAACGGAAACGCGCACACAGTCAGTCATGGCAGTCTGCCAGTGGGTCTTTCTGCTTCAGCAGTATTCAAAGAAGAACATCTGCATCTCTCGCCCGGCGATAGAGTCTACCTTTATTCAGATGGATTGACGGAAGCCAGATGCAAGGATGAAAATTTTTTCGGTGAACGCCGTCTTATCGATGGATTGCAAAACTTTGACCAGCCAGACCTGCAAAAACAACTCAATGATTTCATCGAAAATTTTTTCCTGAATCTCGATGGTGTTCCACCAAAAGATGATATAGCACTATTGGGAATGCTGATAAAATAGGTTCTTATTCTGACTTTTCGCCGAAAAATCGCCATAAAACCTTTTTATGAATCGTTTTGACATGATAGTTATTCCTGCATTTATTGACAGTAAGCCAAAACTGGTATATAAAGGCATTATGAAAACCGTCAAAGAATTTGTTGAAGAGCTTAATCAGGTTTGTAGAAGTCGTGAACTGCGCTTGACTCCGCAACGTCTTGAAGTTTATAAGACGATTGTAAAAACTGTTGAACACCCTTCAGCTGAAGACATTCTCAAGAAAGTCCGGAAAAAAATTCCGAATATTTCCCATGATACTGTTTATCGAACCCTCAGCTGGCTGGTTGACAACAAACTCATTTTTCAGGTTGGCGTAGTCAATGGCATGGCACGTTATGACGGCAATCTCGAGATGCATGCTCACTATATCTGCGAAAACTGCGGATTCGTCGGCGACATTTTTTCTGACCGGCTCAGGAATATGAGCTTCAATTCGCTCGTTCCGCAAGATTTTGCCGTGCGCAATGTACTTCTTGAATTTCGCGGCTGTTGTCAATCCTGCAAAAACTGAACTTGAGCACTTTTGAAAAAATCCGCCAGAGTTGCCGATCGGCATCTCTGGAAGCTTGTCATGTAAAAATCAATTCAGATTTTTTAAATGAATATTTTATCCAGCTTTCTTCCAGTTTGCCCGACACATTGTCAATGGACGAGCAGAACCACTTCTGTGGGGATAACGACAAAACGGTTAATTATTTTGTCGTTCTCGACTGCATAAACTTTGGCTCAGGTTTTTTTGACCATCTGGCCTGCGACCCTGGAAAAACCGGTTATTTCACGATTGCATCAAGATTGAAAAAAGACTTTCTCAAACACGGAGAATTCAGCTGCGATTATCTTTCAGCGCTCACCGCTGCCGACTGTTGCAGAATTTTCGCCCAGAACGGCAATGATCCCACAGTTGCAGAGCTGATGCAGATGTTTTCCCAGGCCTTGAATGAACTTGGAACCTATGTGAAAATGAACTTCAATGGCAGTTTCACTCAAATGCTTGAGTCGGCAGAACATTCTGCTGAAAAATTGCTGCAGATCCTAACCGGAATGAAATATTATCAGGACACTGCCATTCATTTCGGAAAGCCTGTGTATTTCTATAAACGGGCGCAAATCACAGCATCAGATTTGAATATCGCTCTTAAAGGCCAGGGACCTGGTTTTTTTAAAGACATTGACCGCCTGACCATTTTCGCCGACAATCTAGTTCCCCACGTGCTGTGGCGTGATAAAGCCATCAGCTATTCTGACGAACTGGAAAGAAAAATCAGGAGCGGTGAGTCACTCGATGCGGGCAGCGATTATGAGATTGAGTTGCGGGCAGCGGCTGTACACACGGTTGAGCTGCTTGTAAAAATAGGAAAGCAGCAATTTCCGGACATCACTTCCCAGAAATTGGATTTTATCTTATGGAATCGCGGACAGGCTGAGTATTACCGCACAATTCCTCCACACAAAACCAGAACCTTTTTCTACTGATTTTTTTGCATTGGCGTAAAAGTCTTTCATGCATTAAAATGATCTCTGGAATAACCAATAATGGAGGATTTTATGGATCAACTGTCTGGCAAAATCATTCTCACCAATATCGATCGAGTTCCCGGCAAAGAGATTGTCGAGCATTACGGGCTCGTAGCCGGTTCGACAATCAGAGCAAAACATCTTGGCAAAGATATTCTGGCCAGTCTGAAAAACCTGGTTGGTGGTGAGCTTACTGGCTACACCGAGCTTTTAAACGAATCGCGACAGGAAGCTACTGAAAGAATGGTGGCACAGGCCAAAAAGAAAGGCGCCAATGCTGTCATCAACATTCGCTTTTCAACCTCTTCGATTGCCCAGGGTGCCGCTGAAATATACGTTTATGGAACTGCCGTAAAGGTGGAATAACATGGAAGAATTGATAGAAATTATCATTACCATCGTTCTGGTGGTAGTCTTTACCTTTGTACCACTGGGAATTTATTACGTCATCGGAAAACACTTTGAGAACAAGCATTTCGAAAGCATTAAAAAGCGGGAAGCTCAATACATCGACATGTCTCTGGTTCCATCCGACATCGCCGACCCGCAAAAAACCATCGAAGCGATGCAGCTGGTCACCGGAACTGTGGTTATTGGGTCTGATCCTTTCAAGCGCTATATCGCAAACCTGGTGAACCTGATCGGTGGCCGGGTTTCAGTTTTTGAAACTCTGCTCGACCGGGCCCGTCGCGAAGCGGTTTTGCGCATGAAGGAAAAAGCTGTCGGTATCAAAGCCGACGAAATCATCAATTTTCGCATGGAAACCATGAGCATCTGCTCGGGCAACGATGCAAAACCAATGGGAATCGTGGAAGTTCTGGCTTACGGCACTGCTATTCGTTATGCCGGCAAAAAATGAAATACGTTGCCAAGATAATTGACGAAGAAGATAATTATACTCACGAATCGCACTGGTGGAGCGGCATCAATATTTTTGTCAGAATCATTCTGGTGGTTCTGGCAATCTACATGTTTCTCGGCTTTATCGTTGATTTCGCCGTTCCCTTCATTCCCATTTCCTGGGAAAACTCCCTCGCCGGGCCGATCATGGATGAAGTTGCCACAATGGGCAAAACAAGCAAAAATTACGATCAGGCGCAGGTGCAGAAATTGCTCGA
>JBMOKV010000450.1:0-8068 GCA_049325495.1 Candidatus Rifleibacteriota bacterium
CGCGAAGAAATCAGCAAATTCGAAGGCCAGTATGAAGGCTTTGTCGCCAAAGCCCGCGCCGGCTTCAAAAAAGTAGTCAGCAAAAAAGCCTATGCTGGTGAACAGAGAATGACCAACCTCGAAAATTCACTTAAGAATTCAATGGCCAGAGTCGAACATTTTACCTACTTCGTAGAAGCCAACAAGCAGTCAGACGGTTATGGCTACGACATCAGCATGTCGTTCAAATGCGCTAATGAACAGGAAGCCGCCCGCCTGAAAGACATGCTGCTTGCCTGGATGGCCAGTTCATCTGCCAAGGCCATGTCAGAACAGGATCTGGTTTCGCTCAAAGCCAACCGCGTATCGGTCAACAAGGAAAACTGCAATTTCTTCATCAAGCTCGGCTCCAGCCAGGCTGAACAATACCAGTTCTCATCAATGATCATGACCCTCATGATGCAGGATCGCCGCTTCAACAACCTTCTCAAAAACTGATTTGAATTTCTGAAAAAATCGCCCGGTTCACCTGGAAACAGGCCTGAATCAGGCGATTTTTTTCAGGTCAAAATCAACCCCATCCAAATCTCTCCCAAAAGCCGGCCTGGCTTAAAAAAATTTAGCCTGCTGAAAATGGAGCAACCAAATTGAATTTCAAAGCTTTTTTCCCATTGTTTTTTCTTTTCATAACCATGTGCACAGCTGCCCAGACAAATTTACCTGCCAGCTATGAGCCGACCGAGTTCCAACGACTTATCTCAACCGGCAACAATGGTACCATAGCCAAAGCAATGACAACTTTTTTCCAGACCGGGTTACCAGCAGCTAAGTATGATGCCATTCTCCCTCTGGCAAATGAAGTCAAAAAAAAAGAAAATGAAACAATGTTCATTTTCTGGTTTCGCGGGAAAAATCCACAAATAGAAGGCGACTACTGGGTTGAAGTAACAGTTAACCAGATATCCCAGATAATAACCCAGGTTTGTATCAATGGATACCTAAAATAGGCGACTGACTGGCATCAGCATGGGCCAGACATCTAATTGAACCAGGCATCATTGCAGAAGGCAAGCATGCCAAAGCGACAAGTAAAATGGGCTATGCCAAAGTTCAAAGGAAAGCAAAAATCAGGGTTTGAAAGAATTTCCCTCTTCCTGTTTCACCTGCTTGAAGAATTCACACATTACACAGTTTACAAGCTTTTGGGCATAAGTTCCCTGAACACTTCCCCCACACAAAGTCCCGGCAACTTTCCAACAATGGCGCCCTGCATTCTTGCCGCCATTCAATCCATTATGGGCTTGATCTGAAGCAGCAGGACAAACTCCAAGCTCAGCGGATTTAGCTCCGCCAACCTGTCTTCCACACTTTTTAAAATCCCAACAATTCATTTTCATAAAGAATCCTTACTACTAAAATCGCCACACGCACTCATGACAATCATAAGGAAACAATGGAAAATGCGCAATATGATTTTTTTCAGGGTTCACCCAGGAATATTGACCCCAAAAATGCTTCCCGTGCTTTTGTTCCGCAAAAGTTAACGCAATTTTTTCATAATTCTCTTTCACTTGAAAACACCTCTTAAAGCAAACAACCCGTCGATTTGCGCTAACCCCCGAAGGGATAAGAAGCGTGACGGGTACGTTGATAAAATCCTAATTCGACCAAGGTCTGATTGCAAGCAAAAAGTAGTTCGAAGAAATTCATTTTCGATCAAAAAATGCTTCGCCCGCTTTTTTCGCAGAAAAACAAGCTGTTGCGCAAACGAATCAGAGTTTGTTAACCAGCTAATTTTTTGCCGGTTTTCATGCGGTTGTAGAAGATGATGCAGGCGGGCAGAACCAGAAGGTCGCCGATTATGCCGATCAGAACTATTAGAGCGCCGATGCCGCCGAAGTAGGCGAAGGGTTTGAAATCGCTGAAAATGAAAATGGCATTGCCCAGGCCGAGAAGAATCGATGAGTAAATTACGGGCCAGGTCATCTGCTGCATGGTGAGCAGCAGGCGGCGTGTCAGAGTCGGTTGATGGGCGTCGTGAAAAAAAGTTATGGTGTGCAGCGTATCATCGACGATAAGACCGCTCATGACGCAACCGGCCACGGCGGTGGAAGGGTTCAGCGGAATGCCGGCCCAGAAGGCAAAAGCATAGGCGAAGAAAATCGGGTAAAAATTGACCAGCAGAGCAATGAATGACAACGAAAAGCTGCGAAAAACCCCAAGAAAAACCAGGCTTATCATCAGAATCGCTCCGGCAAAAGAGCCGCTGATGTTTTCCAGAATGTTCTTCTGTAAAACCGCATGGGAATAAATTTCGCCGCTTACTTCAACATTGCTGCCGGGGGGCAGGCTGCGACGGGCAATTCCAAGAATTTTCTGACCCAGATCATAAATTTTGAAGTCATCGGAAACATTGATCGAAACCCGAACCAGAAGCTGATCTGCATTTTGTGAAACAACCATCTCAGCGATTCCTCGGGCATCGTAAAGCTCGAGAATCGACAGAATCAGCTCTTTCTCATCAGGTATGACCGGGCCATCGGAGAAATTTCTGGTAAACTCCTTCAACAGACTTTCCAGAGAAAAAACCCGGTTAATTTCTGGTTCTTTCAACAGCTCATCATGCAAATTCTCAATTGTCTTCAGGAAATCACGCTCAAGGGGGCGAGGGCCACCTACCAGCAGAAGAAGCTGATAGGGCCCGGAAAAATTCTGTTCAATAAATTCCCAGGATTTCACAATGGGGTCGGTTACAGAAAATGAATCGGTAAGCGAATTGCGCTGCTTGAAACTACCTGCAAGAGGAAGGGCAAGCAAACCAATAATCACAGATAAAGCCAAAACCCAGACTGTCTTTCTGAACAGCAGATTACGGATAAACCTTCTTAACCCCTCACCCGAACGGCTGGACATGGCGATCTCCCGCGAAAACCATGGCCGGTACAGCTTCAGCGCCGAAAAAATCAGACCGAAAGTGATGAAATATGACAAAAAACACGCCAGCGAAGTGTAAAGCGAAAACAGCCTGATATTTGGCGAAGGGCTGTAGGAAAGCGACAGAAAACCGATCAGAGTAGTAAGCGAATTGATCAGACAGGGGCGCAGCAGCTTGAAAAAGTTCTCACGATGCAGATCATCATAAGACTTATGCTGATTCTTATGGTTGCGTTTGAAAAAACTTACCAGATAAATAATCTCACTTAAAGATATGATCAGCGCAAACGGAATGATCGGCGAAGTGAAAATATTTATCTTGTTGCCGTTGGCAAAATAAATGGCAAAGGTTAAAACCGTGGGAATTCCGACCGAACAAAGAATCAGAATAAGCACAATCAGATCGGGAAAAAAGAACCAGGCAAGCACACTGCAAAGAACAAAACCAGAGGTGACGAAAACCACGTTGTTGCGCTCAATGAACTCGAAAAAGCGCTCTTTGAAATACATGTAGCCGAACAGATGAAAGGGGCGTTCTTTAAAATGATCGGGCAAAATTGAATTCAGCTTGCGATACAACTGCTTCTGACAGTCGGGAAAACTGAGATCGGGAACGATTACCAGCTGCAACGACCTGCTGTCGCGACCAACCATAAACTTTTCAAACAAATGATTGTTTGCAACAAGATCTTTCAAATTATTGATTCTGAAATCAAGCAGATAATCTTCGAATTCCTGCTGTCGGTGGAACGATTGAAAGACATCGAGCAGTGACATTACCCCCCTGACCTGAGGCAAAGCTTTCAATTTCTGCACCAGCTGCCACAGATCGATAATCGATGCCCGGTCAATTCCGGAAATCGGGTAAGCAAGCAGAATCTGCTGCTCATCGCCAAAATCCGCTTTCAATTTCGCCAGACTTGCCAGAGCTTCTTTCGAGGTTATTCCACTTTCAAGATCATCATCTGTTTCAACATTCACAAAAGCCGTCAGACTGAATAAAAATGCGGCGAAAATTACCAGAATGACCATGACCGGACGCTGAGAAACAAGAAAATAGGCGAAATCGGCAAGTCTTTTCATGTTCAGGTAAGATCGGGGAATTTTTTATGCGAAAAAATCAGGCTCTTTACCTGATCGGCTCTCTGCTGAATCGAACCGCGCAGAACCTGAAAAGGAATCTGGCGACTTTCAAGGTCTTCTACAATCATTTTCTGCATGACATCTCGACTCGCAGCGCCAGAGCGATCCCAGGTGTCTTCATAAGGAATGTCGGTATCGCAAAGAAACCACAGGTCGTAACGCCCGGCGTGCTCGTCAGCAAGCCTCTCAAGTTCATCGGCGGCACTGCCGTGATAATAATATGAAAATATTCTGGTGGTCAGAACGTTGGTGTCAGAAAAAAGAAAATCCCGGGCTCTTAAAATCACATCTTTTTCCCGCTCCAGATGGCCTCTTGCTATTTCGACAAGCTGGTTAAGATCGAGGCGGTGATTTTTCTGATTTTTTTCCCAGTATTCCTTGCCGTACTCCGGCATCCAGACGGTATTCATATCGGCGGCAAGAAACTGGGCAATCGAAGTTTTTCCCGTCGAGGGCGCGCCCACAAAAACCACATTGGTAATCAGATCTGAATAAACCTCTCTGGCAATGAACCGGCTTGCCTGCAGCGGGTTTTTGCGAATTTCGGTTCCAGAAATGGGAATCAGGTTCCGGTCTATATCAACCTGACGATTGACCGCATTTAAAGCTTTGCTGACATGGTCGCCATAGGGCTCGCTCGAGTAAAAATGGGTAATTCCAAAATTAGCGGCCCGTGAACGGATGTAATTATCCTGGATGCTGATTACTTCAGGAGTGTATCCCACATCGGTGGGCGAATCGTGCCCCTCGATTACCGTTACCTGCGGATAAAGCCGGCGAACCCAATCCGCCCTCTTCTTAAGCGGAATCCTGGTAGTCTCGCGGCTTTCATAAACCAGCACATAAACCCTGTCCATTTCACGCAGAGCCGTTTCAATAACCAGCTGATGACCCTGATGAAGGGGCGAATATTTTCCAAGCGTCAGGCCGATCTTCATACTGCCGGCTCCGGTAATTCGGCATCATTCTCGATCTGGTCTGCCGTCCAAGATTTTTTCCAGCTCAGCAGCCCGATTATCGCCATTACCAGAAACGCAGTGTAGAGACCGGCGGTCAGGTGCAGAGCTTTAGAATAGTAAACCCAGATGGCAACCACATCCACAGCGATCCAGAAAAACCAGGATTCAAGTTTTTTGCGCGACATCAACCACTGGGCGGCCAGGCTGAAAGCAGTGGTAAAAGCATCGGCATAGGGAAAAGAGGCATCGGTTCTTGTCGCCATGAAATGCCCCAGCGCCAGCGTTGCCGCTATGCTGAGCAGAAGACTTGCAACCTGCCAGTTGCCGTTCATGGTAGTTACTTTAGCTTCATCCCGTTCGCGACCGCCATGCAGCCAGAAATACCAGCCGTAAAACTGCATGAACACGTAAATTATGTGTAAAATAACATCAGAATACAGCTTTGCATCATAAAAAACGAAAATATAGAGAAAAACCTGCACCAGACCCGTCGGCCAGCACCAGATGTTTTCGCGTATGGTAAAAAATACGCATAAAAAGCCGAAAACCACCGCAACAATTTCAATCGAACTCATCGGTTAAAATCTGCTTTCTCAATGTCGCTTGAAAATTGAACTTTCTTAGCTGCATTTAAAATTTCTGTTTTAATACTTACCCGCAATTTGATCTTTTCACCAAAAATTGCCTGTAATGTTTTTTTTATCTCATTTTTTTCAACATTTTCGCCCCAGCCACAGAAAATAACCGACCGGTCGGCTTTCTGGTGCAGACTGTAACCCGCCAGCATGAAGCGGCATAACTCCCTGGAAACATCGACATTATTCACAAAACGACCGGTATCATCGACCAGAATGCAGGGCGCCCTGCCCTGCAGATCATGAAGCTCAACAAAACCACGCCCGTAATGAATGCGGGCGAAATCGCCGGTTCGGTATCTCACGAACGGCAGAAAAGGGTTAGACCCGCCGGTAACTACTATTTCACCGACTTCACCATCAGGTAAGACCACATCACGATCCGGGTCCATTATTTCAACAAATAATTCCGGGCGAATGAGCCGATGAACGCCAGGCTTGCGGGAAACCGCAATCATCCTGCATTCTGTCAGCGAATAAATATCATAAATCGGACATTTAAAATGCTTTTCAAGTTTTTTTCTTAAGCCCTGCTGCAGAACCATTGCCGAAGACACCATGGCTTTTGGCCTTATATCTGGGGCCATTCGAATCAGAGCCATCAAGGTGAACGGGTCACCGGTAATGATTTCAGGATCGTATTTTTCCAGGTAAGCCACCGGATCGCCCGGGCTACTCCAGTCCGATAAGTTCAAATTAATTTTTAAAACCCCAGCCCCATTCAGATAAGTGGATAATGAAGCATAAGTCAGGGTCTCTTTCTGCAGACACACCAGACAGATCGACACTCTTTCGGGGCCGCCTTCAAGTTTTATGCCATCCTGATCGAGAATCGACTCCAGCTGAGGGATCCAGCAGGCCTGAGAACCGGGGTCAAAAAGCACCGGCATCGGACTGCCGGTGGTGCCGGAAGTGCTGTAAACCAGAAGATCTTCAAGTCTTGAATCATCGGCAACAAAAAGCCATGGGCGCGCAGCAATGGCTTCGCGTCGCATAGTCGGGCTGCAAGTGAAATCTTCGGGATAATTGCGGTATGCGGGAACCTTTTCCCGGCACCATCGGTAGAACGCCGGCAAATCCGCAGGAAATGATCCCGGTTGCCAGAATTTTCCCTTTTTTATCTGTCGGGCATATTTTTTAACCCGCTGCAGAGCTTCTTTATCAAGGCGATCACCCGATGCGAAGTTGAACTTTGGTGCATGGCTGTCCTGTCGCAGCTCATTGAGCAGGCGTCGTTCATTCAGCAACGGAAATCTTTCATCATCGGTCAATGCTGGTTTATGAATTATTGTCATGGTCACTCTCTCGAATAAACATTGGCAGCTTCGCGGGCTTTGGCTTCCGCCATTTTTCGTTTAATCTCCCGGGCTCGCTCCATTGCAGCTTTGGATTCCTCAATTACTTTCAGACGTTTTACCGTATCGACCGCGGCAAGCCGGTCCTGGGCCTCGGCTTTGGTTTCATCCGCCGGCAGAGCGTCACAGGCCAGCAGCAGAAGTCTGGCCAGTTCTTCCGCTCTCTCTTCATCTTTGACCCATAGTTCAGTCTTAACCAAAGAAGCTATCGAGGTCAAACCTTCGCAGATAAATTTTTTGAACCACTCGGCTCCGGTCTGCTTAAAAAATGAGTGATCGACCGCCCAGCAGCATATCTGCATCAATGCAAGTTCCGCGACACTTCGCTGGTCGGCTCCGATAGTTATTCCATGAATTGCAGTCGGGTCACCAAGCAGTTTTCGCCAGGTATCATTTACCAGAGCCAGAGTAAAAATTTCACCCTTGCCCTTGAAAACCGGCGGCCGCAGAAATTCTTCAGGACACCGTTTGATATGGTGTATCAGTTCTGAAATGGTCGGCCCTTTAATCATGCTTTTTTTCAGACTTTCTGTAATATTCGTCAGCAAAAGCGCGGGCAAATGCCAGCATCTGCTTCTGATCGGTCACAAAATGCACGCCCCACCCCATTTTTTTAAGCATCTCTACTTCTTTTTTATGCCATTGCGATCTTGAATGCAACACAAAAGTTCCACCGCCGCCCGCCTTATTCAAGGCATTTTCGGCGACAGTAAAATTCAAAGTGCCATCTGGTGCTTTGGCCTGCAGCATCGAGAAAATATCATCATCAGATACTATCAGCAGATGGGTTTTGCCTTTGATTTTATCGAGAAACGGGGTCTGTAGTCTGGGGATCCCGTAGGCGTATCCGGTACCCAGATATGAAGTCAAAACGGTGAGAACTTCGTTTTCAGTTTTCACAAAGCCGGTTGTTTCAAGAAAAGAACCGGGCTCCCCGGAAAGACAGCACATGACCGAGGCTCCGGCGCGCAATGCTGACAACGCAACGATGGTACCGGCGCAGATCGGCCAAGAAAAGCGAACTTTCGGGTTACCCATCGAACCCGAACAGTCAATGCCTACA
>JBMOKV010000450.1:8078-9569 GCA_049325495.1 Candidatus Rifleibacteriota bacterium
CTTGGAAGGCGTATCGAAATCCTGACTGTAAATTCTTCTGCGGGTCGTGATTCCTGGCACCACAACCGGCGATACGACGGTGGTTTCAAACCAATCCAGCTCTTCAACCGGATCACCGGGCTCCCACTGGTCGGTTCCCTCGGGCAGAAGATCAGCCAGCGGCTTGCTTTCATCAGATGGAAACGGCACCAGATAAGGCACCGCAATATCCCGATAATAGCGGTTTACCAGCTTGTTTTCATCGGCATTCGGGTCAATCTGACGCATCATGTCGATATAAACCCCCGGTTCGAGGTATCTTTGCTCAGGGCCGGCACCGCCTTCAAGCGACCGGCCGTTAAGTATTTCAGGCCGCCGCCCCGATTTTTCTCCCCGCACACTGCCATCCTGGCCAGCCTCGGCAGCTTCGCCAAGCACCTCCGAACGCGGATCGACTATTCCCTCAAGAATTGACTCGTCGATTTCAGCCATACCACCCAGCGATTCGGCCCCCTGCCCCGATTTTTCTGCATCTAGATAGCGCTTTAGTTCTTTTCCTGCATTGAGAAAATCCTGCTCTTCCATCAGGTAGGGGTATGCAAGCAGGGCATAGCGCCCCGCGCCGTCGAGCCAGTTGCGGGCGTAACTGCGAATAATGGAAGCGGCCAGCGAAGCATCGGCATCGATCTCTGGTTTCTGCAGGCTGCCGGAAATTGTGCCGCGCTTCAGCCCCCAGAGATATTCGTAGGTTCTCATATACCAGATGTGAAGTGGCGAAAGCATTTCGGCATCTTCCTGGATTTTCTTATAAACTCCCGCCATATCAAGCTCAAAAACCCGCTGCAGGCAGTCATTGATAATAAGGTCGCTGTAGAGGTTGGCAACCAGCGGCACTCGACTTTCTATGCCGGCAAGTGCCAGGCGCATTCTCCTAAACAGGCCCGCATTATCGTAAAGATTCGCTGGAATAAGCACATGATGCCCGATCTCGTGGGCAAGAATCTGCAGGCCGTAATCCTGAACCCGGTTTTTTTGAACCGCATCGAGATCGATAACGATGCGGTGATCAGATAGTCTGATCATCGCAAAACTGCCTTCAAGACCCTCATTTTTCGCTTCTTTGACCGAAAAGCACCAGAAAGGCTCACGCAAGGCCACGAATGGGTTCCAGAGCTTCATTGCCAGGGGCCATGCCTGTTCCCATTTCTGCAAAAGCTCCTTTCGTGAAACCCTGCTTTCAGCCATCGATACCTCCGAAAATCATGACTGAATGTGACGAACTCAGGGTTAAATAAAGTGTGTTTTCATGAAAAAGCCATGAAGTAATATCATGGTAGGGCTTGAGAATTTTTTGGCAGAGAGCATCGGCATCAGATTTTCGCTTGTCAATTTTCAACGATTCGATATTTGCGCCCGGGTAATCGTGAAAAACGGTGCCAAACCGGTCAGAAAAAAGGGCGCGACAGCTGCTGCCATCAAAAGCAAGAACCAGGTCATTTTTCAGACTTACCA
>JBMOKV010000451.1:0-9569 GCA_049325495.1 Candidatus Rifleibacteriota bacterium
TCTGAATATCTTTTAACTCTCAAAAGAATATTTGCTGGTCTGGTGTTCTGGCGGTAAGCCAGAAGAATAGGTCTGCTGCTGCGATCCTTTAATGGCTGCGGCACTTCAAGCGGGTCAAGAGAATAAATGCCGTTGGGCAGCGGGTTGGTATCATCGTTTCCCGGTTGAACTTCGACTGAAGTCAGAGCTTCGACGGCAATTGCGCCAAGTTCCCTTTCAACGCCGAGAGGCGCAACTTCGGGAATAGCTGTTACCGGTTTTGTAAGATCGATGGGGGCTTCATAGACAATTTCGATCTGGCAGGTGTCTTCTCTGCCGGCCATGAATTCAACCCGCAGTTTTCGGCTTGCCCCTTCGCGGATCTGGCGATAAGAATGGGGGCGGTCGGCATTAACACTGGTGATTTCGACATTATCGGGCAATTGAAAGCTGAAGCTGGAAACCGGGGCTTTGCTGATCGAATAATCGATGGTTTTAAAGCCTTGAATTGAGGTTTCGCCAAGGCTGATCAAGGTGGTAGATCGGGCATAAAGCAGCGGTTCGACAACCGGCTTGATTTCTTCAGCCGGCTCAACCTGAGCGGCGCTGGCTATGATGCCGTCGTCTGGTTTTATCTCAGGGGTCTGGGGCTTTACTTCAGTTCTGGTGTATTTTCGTCGCCACTTTATGCTGAGATCACTGTTGGCACCCAGCCAACCGACAAAGGTGCAGGCATGCTTGTCGTTCTGGTTGTCTTCAACGCTGTAATCCTTGAAAGAAGTGCTGTCAACCGACATGGTGAAGTTCTCGGCATCGAGTTTGAGAAATGCCAGGGGTATCTGGGCGATATTGAAGTGAAGGGTATATAAGTCGTCAACGTTTTGAACCGGCACCATGAAAGAAATTCGGCACTCAAAACTGCCTTTACCTTTGATCGGCAGAGAAAAAACCGTGTCTTTCCAGTTATTTTGACTGAGCATGTCGGAAGAAGACAGTGAGGTCTGGTAATAGTTCTGCAGCATGTTCTGCTTGCTGAGTTTGCCGAAATTTACCTGACGGGTTGAATTGTCGAACCAGGTTGTTTTCAGGGTTGTTGCAGCATCATTGAGAAAAACTTTTTCTATGGCGAGACTGCCCCATAGAATCGGAATTTCGTGCCAGTCATCGGTGTGGGTGTCAATTTTGAAGCTGGCTTCAAGGCGGGCAAAGTTTTCGAGCAGCCGGCCTTCAATTCTGGCTGAGTTTATCTGATACAATACCGGCGGCGGTGCGGTTATTGGCTTTGTTTGTGAAGCAAGCCAGGCTTCCTTGGCTTTTTTAAGAGTTTCGAATTCCTCGATTGGCAGAATGAAATATTTGCCGATATCCTGCTGCAGAACCTTGTAGAGGTCTTCGTAAGGCACCAGAGTTTTGATCGTATTGAATTTTTCCGGTTCCCTGGGTGGTTCAGGAGCCGTGAAATCAGGGTTGTCACTGCGGTTCATGAATGCCCGCGCTGGCTGGTGTTCATGCACGTTTTGCGAAACGTTATTCATCTGCATCTGCTGAATGCTGTTTTCCTGCTGGCTCTGCTGCAGCTCGATCATCTGATTGAGACTGCGCATCTGCTCAATGCTGGCCGCATTCAATATGCTTCCCAGACAAATGAGCATAAAAACCGCTAGTAATTTGAATTTCATTTTATCCCCCCTGCAACTCAGCTGATGCTGGTTAATTTCGAAAAATTTGCGATCTGATCCCTGGTGCCAAGCACGACCAGCAGGTCGTGGGCATTGAAAACAAAATTGGGATCGGGATTTATGGTCGTGTTGGTTTCCCTTCTTACTGCGACGATGATTGCTCCCGATCTTTGCCTGATTTCAGCATTTTTCAACGCGCGATTGTCGAGAAATGACTGTTTTTGAATGCGAAATTCTTCCATCTGCATGGCCTGATTGTCGCCTGCAATTGCCGCTTCCATGAAATCTACAACTGAAGGCCGATGAAGCATGGCAGCCATTCTCGCTCCGGCTATGATATTGGGCGAAACTACCTTGCTGGCTCCCGCTTTGCGCAATTTGGCGATCGATTCAATTTTCTCTGCCTTGGCGACGATACAGATGTCGCTTTTAAGACCCTTGGCTGACAGAGATACAAAAACATTGTCGGCATCGGTCGGAAGTGTGGCGGCAAGCCCGGTAGCTCTCTCAATGCCCGCTTCGACAAGGGTGTTGTCGTTGGTTGCATCCCCTTCGATGGCAAGAATGTCTTCGGCCTGAAGTTTTACAATTACTTCCCGGTCGATATCAATAACGACAAAATCGTTATGAGAATTGCTGCGCAGGCTTTTAATAATCTCATGGGCCGTTTTACCCGCTCCACAGATAATATAATGGTTTTTCAGCTCG
The DNA here is from genome assembly GCA_049325495.1 of Candidatus Rifleibacteriota bacterium. Classification (GTDB taxonomy): domain Bacteria; phylum Muiribacteriota; class Ozemobacteria; order Ozemobacterales; family Ozemobacteraceae; genus DYKG01. Next base: position 2,367 of record JBMOKV010000451.1, read on the forward strand.
TTGATCTTGTTTTTCATTCGCTGCTGCCCCCAGATTTCTCTGATCTTTCCCTCGAAAATCAATTGCGCAATGGATGATGCAATATATCCTATGAAGCCGACCCCGACAAAAATCAGCATGATCGTCAGAACTCTGCCGGCGTCTGAAAGCGGGTGAACTTCAGTATAACCAACGGTAAAAATGGTTATGACCGTCATGAAAAGGCCGTCCAGAAACGACCAGCTTTTCCCCTCGACAATCTGATAAGAAAAGCTGCCGCCAAGAAGAATGGCCAGCAGAACAGAAATTATATAGATGAGTTTTCGATTGGTCATCAGCCCACAGTGTACCGCAAAAAACAAGCAACTTCAATCAGCTTGAACTACATTTGCATTTCAATTTTTACCGCGGGTTGATTTGTTCAGAAGGTTGATTTAATATAAAGCTGCAGAATGAAAAAAATGGGGGGCAAAATGTTCTTAAAAGATTTCAATGAATATCAGCAGAAACTTTTTCTGGGTGTGGCCCGCGAAATGATTGACGCCGACATGAAAGTCACCGATGAGGAAAAGCGAATGATTGCCGCTCTCAGCGCTGAAATGGGCCAGCCCGAGATGATTCGCAATCCCGGCGATGATGTTTTGAAAATGTATTTCCCCGATAAAAACAGTCGGGTCGCCATGATGCTCGAGCTTATCGCTCTTTCAGGCTGCGACGGCAAATTTGCTGAAGAAGAAGGCGCCATCATCAATCGCCTCAAAAAACTGTTTGAACTCTCCGATGAAGATTTGCAAGGCTATATGACCTGGGTGAAAAAACTTTTCGCCACCTACGGTGAAGCGGCTGACTTTTTCGAATACCAGAAACTTGGCTGATTCTCCAGAGGGGCCACCCCACAGGACGAGTTTTACTGATTTCCGCTTACCTGACGTTTTCTGAAAAACGATGAAAACATGACGTGATCACCGGGCCTGGCTTTGCCAGGCGGTTGGTGAACCCGCCGAACAATTGAATTGTTCGGCGCAACCATGGTCATTTAACGAGTCGCTCGCTATCCTGCGGCGACTCTGTACTGGTGCATCCTGCGCGACCGACCAGAAATTCTGGCGCAATGACCGCTATAATATTATCCGGTATAATTCGGGGGATCTTACTCAACTCGAACAATTAAGCTGGAAGTCCCAGGAATAGGTTTTGAGAATTCAACCTTGAATTCAGAGAGCGTGAAGAAATTTGGGCAGAATTTCGTTTCTGGCAAAATTCAATCTGGCTGTTTTGGCCGTTTGCCTTGTTTTACCTGCTTTAATCGGCAAACAGCCTGCCCTCGACCTTGTGCCATGGCTGTTTTTGACGGCGGTGGCAGTTAGCTTCATCAACAACCTTAGGCAACAGAAAAAGAACGATGAATCTTCCGATTCGCATAAAACTGAGACTCGTTTGAATACATTTCTCACGGCTGTTTTATACCTTCTATTTTCAGGTTTCTTTTTGGTTCTGACGTATCTAATGGTAAGTTTCTCCATTGTTCCAGCCGGTGGCCTTTTTCAAACAATTCCATGAAGAGCTCGTAATGGAATAAGGAATTCGCAATATGAGAAATGCCCGTTATGGTAAAATAGTTTTGAACCTCAAAATTCATTGAATGATCGGGAGCAGGTATGCGAAAAGAATTTACCGTTGGTGACATGATCAGGGCTCTTGAAAAACTCGACCCCGAATTGCCGATTTATGACCAGTATTGTGACGATGAAACTCTTGAAGAAGTCTGGTTCAACTGGGATAAACCCAAACCTAAAACCCGAACCATTTACCTGAAGGGCAGCCTCGAGGGTGATACCGTTACTCTCACATGGACTGACCAGCGGGCTGGTGGCAAAACCATCGAAAAGAAAAAAATCGTTATTCTTTACCCGCCTGAAAAAGGGGTCACTGAACTCTGAGATAGGTTCGCCCGATCGATGGGGTTAGTTGGCCATTCAGTCGGGATCCGAGCAGTAGATTAATTTAAAATTATGATTTGAATGAAATGAGTCGGCAAGGTAGGCGACCGGTGAAGAAAAGAAACGAAAAACCTTGCGGCTGACCTGCTTAATCTCAAGATTCGGATAGCAAGATGCGGTGAATTCGTGGCAATAATACTTGCCAGGGCCCGGCTCGAAATTGAAGTCATATTCAACATTCTCATCGGCGCATTTTTTTGCATGTTCGATGGCCCATTCCTGGCCGTTGACCGGGCGAAGAATCATTATGCGGTCAGTTCGGCAGTAATCGATGATATCGTCGATTACCGATCCTTCGGCGATCGAGTGAACGATCTGGTTTTTTCCGATGTAGAGGCCGCTGTGACTGCATCCGCTTTTCCCTTTTGGTATGAAATAGCCGTCGAGGTAATCATTGTAGGAGCGCATGACCACATCCCCCGGTTGAAGAATATTCATGATCACTCTGGTGTGTCGTCCTTTGACCGCAAAGCTGGTGGGATGATAGATACAGAACATTGGCCAGCGGAAAATCTTTATGTCGCCGAAGATTGTGAGCAGATACTTCTTGATTGAATAAATAAATTTTTGCATTTCAGTTTCCTCGATAAACCCATTTTTCCTCTTATGATAAACTTAAGGAAAAATAGCAGAAGTGGCCGTAAAATCAAATGAATTTTCAGGATAATTATGATCAGCTTTATTCCATTTAAAGAGTTGCATCTGCCTCTCATGGTGAAATGGCTCAAACAGGGTGAATCAATGCGCTGGTATGCCCGACACCTGCAAACTGATGCGGAAATCATTGAAAAATACCGTTTTCGCTCAAATCAGGAAGGAGTTTTTTGTTACATTATCACCATTGATGGCCAGGCGGCTGGGTATATTCAGGTTTATTTTCTCGATCGTTTTTCAGACTACTTCAATCTTTTGAACGGAAAACCAGGAGATTTCGGTCTGGATCTGTTCATCGGCGAGGATAGTCTGCTTGGGAAAGGCCTGGGTACAGAAATTGTTGCAAAAGCTCTGAATGATCTGGTTTTTTCACGCTCCAATGTTTTTCGTTGCCTTCTTGGGCCAGACCCCGAGAATAAAAGAGCAATAAGGGTTTATGAAAAATGCGGGTTTGTCTTTCAGCAGGTTGTTAGAACCCCAGAAGGAAATGATGAATACGTAATGGTGGTAGCTAACCCGAAAGCAGATGCCGGCAAATGAGAATAACCCTGTAGAGCAGGGCAGTGGGTTCTGTTATAATGTGGTTGAAGTTTTTCCAAAATAGGGGCTGATATGCATGCTTTTTTCAAACCCGCGCTGATTCTGTTCTTGATAATTTTTCTGTTCTCTTATATTTTTTCGAACAGCAATACCCTTGAAACGACTACCGAGGTTTACCAGACCAGCACGGGAATGCCTCAGCAGAGAACCAATTACATTTTCCATTGGGACCGGTTCATTGATTACATCGTAAAAACACCAGACCGAATCAAACAATCATTTAACGGCAGCTGAAAATATTTCAAAGCTCAATAACAGCCTTTTATCGGTCGCTGAGCCCGCTTGGCGGGCGGTTGGTGAGCCTGCCGAACCATCGAAGCGACGTGGTAATGCGAATTTTTCAATGAGCTTTTGTATAAGATTGTGACTTTTTTATGCTTTAAATAAACTGGATGGTGGGAGCCGCTTACCGGGCTGGCTCGCATTATGTCGCAAAAATCTGAATTTTTTGTCGCTCAGTTCAATGCCAGTTCTTCTTTTTCAGGAACAAAAACCGGATTGACGATCAGCCGGTTCTTTCTTTTGTGAACCTCTGAGTCGTAGCTTTTTTTGATGCTTTTCCAGTCGGAAAAGCGCAGCAGCTCCTGAAGAAAACCCAGAACCCGCCGGTGATCGTAAAAGTTGAATACCGGGAATTCTACGGTCAGCAAATCAACCGGGGCTGAACATTCACGAAATCTTTTTGACCAGCTTTCGCGGAAATGACTTTGTGAATCGCAGCAGTTGAGCATGATTATTCTGTATGTCGGCGGAAATTGTGTGTCATCGAGGTCTTCAGACGTAGCTTTAAATACTCGATATGGCTTTACATGCCGGTCTTCGATCAGGTCGCCGTTGCCGCAGCGAAAAATGTCGTCCATTTCGGCAAATGCCATGCCCCCACCATAGCGGGCATGCCCTGAATAGATGATTACGTCGATGCTGGCGTCTTCAAGTGCTTGTTGGAAAATTTGTTTCGGGTTTTCGTTAACCTGGGTAATCATGCCGATTTCTATTTTAACCGGTTTTCCCTTGTAATAAAGCTTTTTCCCGTTCAGGGTTTCAAACGCAGGAAAAGTGCTCATGATTGTGTCTCGGGGGTGATCCCAGCCCCAGAAAACCGCGATCCGCATTTTTCCGTCAGCGAACATCTGTTCATACCAGGGGCGTCCTTTTGGTATGATATCTGAAGCTGACCTGCTCGGTTCACGACGAATATTGGCGCCATTCAGGAAAATGGCGTTGAGCGTCAGAATGAAAAAAACTGTCAAAAATTTACGGTTGCGCATGACAACAGTAATATCGACAGTTTTTCTGAAAAGTTTAGGCTGTTAAAGACTTTTCTTCAGACGGGCTGCGGTTTCAGCTCGGGGTTCGCCTCGAAAAACATTTGAAAGAAAGCCTCGAAACCACCGCAACGATCGATCATCATGCCGAAACGCTGGTGTGGTCTGGCATTTTGCCGGTAATAATCTACCAGGGCGTCAACATGTTTCAGGGCCTGATCATCATCAAGATCCTTAGCCAGCTCAACCGCAAGACGGGGCATGGCTCCGCCGTTGCCGCCCACGAAAAGCTTCCATCCCTTGCCGAATCCAACCAGACCGATATCCTTGATGCAGGTTTCCGCGCATTGATTCGGGCAGCCACTGACGCCCATTTTCATTTTTCCCGGCAGTTCCATTCCATGATATTTCTCATCGAGTTTCATGCCAAGACCAAGGCTGTCTCTTATTCCGCGCTTGCAGAAAGTGGTGCCGGGGCAGGCTTTGACGCTGCGAACACAAAGGCCGGTCGCCGCACCTTTATCCATTCCCAGGTCATTCCATACGCTGTCTACGTCTTCTTCCCGTATTCCTACCAGTGCGATACGTGCTGCGCTCGTGATTTTCAGGGCCGGAACCTGAAATTTTTCAGCCACATCGGCAAGTTTTCGCAACAGCTGCGGCGAAACCACGCCACAGGGAATGTGGGGTGCAACTGCGTAAGTCTGCTTGTCGCGCTGAATAATAGCGCCTTTTTCTCCATCTTTCAGCATAACCGCCTCCGGTGATAATATTTCATCAGGAAATTATCACAGAGAGCAGCCAGTTACAACTTTTTTAGGGAAATCAGCCCGTCGATTCAGGTAAAAGCTGTGAGGGAAAGCCGGAAAAGCTTAGCTCGCAGGAAAACCTGGCAATGGTACGGTCGAGTGGAAGGCTGGAGAAGAAAGGATCAAGCGGCGAGCCGGCTGATCCCACATCGGGAAGACGGTTGAAAAGAAGAAATGAGGTTTTCTTTGCAGCCTGGGCCATGAATTGTCTGAGCAGGGGCGTTTCGTGGCTGCCCGCAAAAATGCTCAGGCTCATACACTGGTCAAGACTTTTCACTGCCATTTCCAGTTCTGCTGCTTTTTCGAAAGTGATGAACAACGCCAGCGGCCCGGGAACATGATCGTGAAACTGCTGCGGTGATTTGAAGCAGTTTTTTGCATCGGCTACCAGCACCGTATTCGGGAAAATGAAGGGTGATGGCTGAAAAAACTCCTTGCGGGTGAGCTTGCGGGCACCTGATCTTATCAGGCCGGCAACTGTTTCGTCGAGGTGGCGGGCCTTGATGTCTGAAAGCATGCCTTTGGCATCGCGTTGATTGAAAGAATCGACGACCTGATGAATAAGCTGTGAGCCTGGCCGGTCTTCGACGATGAAAAACGGGCCGGTGCGGCAGCTGTTCTGGCCGTTGTTGTGCAGCACCAGTCTTGTGATGTCTCTGGCAAGCTGTTCTCGGTTTGCTTCAACACAATCGGGAAAAATAAAAACCGGATTGGCCCTTGCCGGGTCACACCAGAAAGTTTTGCCGGCAAAAGCGGCATTCTCTCGGATTGCCTTGGCTGATCGCTGGCTGCCTGCAAATGAAACAGCGCCGGTCATGGGGTGGGCGGCAATATGATAGCCCAGGTCGCGGGAAGTATGGTGAAAATACTGAAACAGCGATTGCGGCAAATTAAGGCTGGAAATTGCCTGATGAACGATTTTTGCGGCCAGATAACCGGTCATGGGCAGGCCCGGGTTGCCTTTTGCAATTATTGAATTACCTGCGGCCAGAGCCGCTGCAAAATTCACTCCGGTGCATGACCCAAGGCGAAATGGCGACCAGGCTGGTGAAAAAACTACAACAGGCCCGTTCAACGGCCGGGAAAATGAATGCAGATTGGCCGCTTCGTCACAGAAGGTTTTGACGGCCTGTCCCCGGTTGACAACATCCGCCGCTTGTTTTAAATATTCAATTGAAACTGCCAGTTCAAATTTTTCGAGAAAGGGCGTTTTTTCAAGTCCCGTTTCCTGATGGGCGGTTTCTACGAGATTTTCGCTTTCAGCGGCAAAGCCATCGGCAATTCTGATAAGAAGTTGCGAAATGAGCTGCGGGCTGATGCTTTCGATGGCAGACCGGTCGCGGTGCTGGCTTTGCAGCATTTCATCCAGGTCGAGAAAGCTTGAAACCGGAAAACTGTCGGGAAGTTGCTTGCCGGTGAGAGGGCTGACTGCCTTGAACGATGAAACCGGGAAACTTGCTTCGGTCCAGAGCCCGTTTTTCAACACCGGATGATGCATGTTAAACCGCCTCGGTTTCTGCTTCGTCGGCTTCGTCTTCTTCTGGTTTACCGTCAATTTTAAAGCCGCTGGTCACGATTCGCAGTTCTTCGATAATGTTGTAAAGGTCGTTGGCAACCCCTTCAACCGCTGTTGGATCCTGCTTTTTCTGGTCAATCGTGTTTTTGAGCTTGTTGCCGGCAACGATGAGCTTCTCAATAATTTCCCGATCCTTGGCAACCATGTTGCGCAGCGAATCTGACATCTTGTTGAAGGCTTCCTGCAGGTCGCCAAGTTCATCACCGTGACGCAGATGAATCTGATAGGTCAGATCACCCGAAGCGATGATCCGCGTAGTCTCTTCAAGCCGGTAAACCGGCCCCGCTATCTTGTGCGACACAAAAATCGACAATATGGCA
>JBMOKV010000452.1:0-9377 GCA_049325495.1 Candidatus Rifleibacteriota bacterium
GTTATCCGGGCTGCGGAAACCGAAAAAACTCAGGTCGTCAGTGAAAAAACAGTTGTTGAAAAAGAATCAGCTGTGAAGCCTGAAGTCAAGGCTGTTCAAGCACCGGTTGTTGCCTCGGCCCCGAAAAAAATGGAAACGGATGCAGTTGTTTATGGTGCGAAAGTTGAAAAGACCGAGAAAAAACCCGAGCCTGCTGTTCAGGAATGGGATGACAGTCTGGCTGACGCGGTGGCAATTGAAAATGTGGGTTTCGAGCAGGCTGCCGAGGCTATAAGAAAAAGTGCTTTCAACGAATACTCACGGGGAAACTGGGAAAGATCTCTGCCCCTCTATCTGGAGTATCTAAAGAAAAAGCCCGATCCCAAGGCATACGATATTGTAAGTATAATTTTTGAGAAATTGAAAATGCCTCAAGATGCTTTTGAAGCAAGTGAACATGCCTATAATATGGGCTTTAAAGATCATTCAACTCTGATCAGGCTTGGGCGTCTCGCTGAAGAAACCGGGCGTTTTCAGGATGGTGAAAAGTATTTAAAAATGGCGCTTGAAAAAAGTCCACACCGTGTTGATATTCGTATCCGCTATGCCAGGTGCCTCGCAAAAACCGGGCAGCAGGATAAAGCGATTGCTGAGCTGGAAGATCTGGCAAAAGCAAACTCTTCATCCTATTCTGTGAAAACCAGAATAGAGACTGAATTGAAACAGATTCAATCCAAAGGCTATTGAAATGCCAGGTTCTCTTATAGACGCCCTTGCCCATGAGGTTGAACAATTTCAGAGTTCTCTTCTGAAAGTTAAAGAAACGTTTAAAAACTCAACTCAGGCTGTGGACAGCAAGAAAATCATTGCCGGTCGCCTCGATGACCTGGAAAACATTATTCTTGCCGCCTCATCCACAATGCCAGGGCATATTAAAGAAAAGGCAATCAAAGCCTTTGGAGAGTTAAGAAAATCGGTTGAGACCGATTCTTCGGTTGACGAATCGGAACTGGTTCAACTCTGTTCGAGACTCCAATCTCAGGCCGATGTGATTAACAAAAGGGTTTCAGGCATTCTTAAGGCATACAATTCTTCAGAAAATACCGCCAATGGTATAATTCTGGCTCAGGAAGAAGAACGCCGGCGAATTTCCAGAGAGATTCATGACGGGCCTGCGCAGACTCTTGCAAGCTTGACGATGAAAATCGATTACTGTCTCGAGCAGCCAGGGGTCAACGATAATCTTGCCGGTGAGCTGCGGGAATTGAAGGATTCAGTCATTAGAAGTCTGAAAGATATCAGGCGTTTCATTTTTGACCTGAGACCGATGGCTCTCGATGATCTTGGCCTGGTTCCAACGCTTGAGCAGTTCATCACCGGATTCAAAAAACGAACAGGAGTTCCGGTCTATGTGAATGTCGAAGGCGAAAGATCGTCGATGAATGCAGAGGTTGAGCTGGCGGTTTTCCGGGTAATCCAGGAAGCGTGCAATAATGCGATAAAGCATGCAGACCCTGCATCCGTTCACATTTTTGTGAAATTTGACGAAACGAAGCAGCGTCTTGCAGTTGTGGTAAAAGACGATGGGCACGGATTCGATGTTTTCAGCGTGAAGAAAAACTATGGCTTGCTGAAAAAGCTCGGTCTGAAAAGTATGGAAGAGCGGGTTCGCCTCGCTGCTGGTGAATTTGAAATCGTTTCTGACCAGGGCGGCGGAACTATAGTTTCTTTCTGGGTTCCAATGGAGTGAAGATGGCTAACGGAAACATTCAGGCAAGACTGGTTTTTCTATTTTTTGCCCTGATTCTTTTAACCAACGGAATTTTTGCCCTGGTGGCCGTATCGCGCGAAAAAATCAGGCTCGACAGTGATCTGCTTGAAGATGGAATTTTTCTGGGCAATTCCATGGTTTTGCCTGCCATGGATTTTCTGCTGTCCGGTGATGGCAAAAATTTTAAAAATATTTTTGAAAATCGCCGCAGATTGCTTGCTGAATTTAAGATTACGGTTTACGATACGAACTGGTGGTATAAACTGGGCGATGAAGCCCGCATTCCCAAAGATGGATTTCCTGTCATCGAGGGTGATGATAAGGTTTTTTATAAAATGGGAACTGGAAGTATCTCAAAGGAGCTTTTCTTCCCAGTTCGCAGCGATGGGCAGGTTGTCGGGGCAATTGGCATTGGTATCCCTATTGTTGATATTGTTGAGTCCAATGCGGCTGTATCAGATTTTCTTCTCATACTCATTATCAACCTGTTTATCGGAGTCGTGGCTGCAATAATCGTTTCCCGTTCTATTCTTCAGCCTTTGAGTGGACTAATGGAAGGAATAGATGCTTTTGCAGATGGAAATTATGCTTTGCGGGTTGAAACCACCGGTCAGGGCGAGCTTAGAACCTTGTGTGAAACCTTTAATCGTATGGCCGCGACAGTTCAGGAGAATGTTAAGGAAAGCTTGCTGCGCAACCGTATGCTTGACGAAAAGCTTCAGGAACTGTGGGAAATTTACGAAATTACCCGGAATATGAGTTTCAGCCTGGATCTGAAGACAATTCTCGAGCGCCTGGTTGAAAAGGCGGCTACCCTGTCTTTCAGCTCAAATTCACAGATTGTTCTGCAGAACCGCTCTACAGGAAGGCTTGAGGCAATTCTTTCCGGTCATCAGATTCCTGACGTGAAAACCGAAGAATATGAAAATGCCTTGAACAGCTGTTTCCTTGAGGGAAATCTGATAGAACGCATTTCAAATGATTATTCAATTATTTTTGTGCCCCTGCTTTCCTCGCGACGGGTGCAGGGAGTTTTGTTTCTGGCAAAACGTGACCTTGCCGGGTATTCTGAAGGGATTCGCCGATTTCTTCAGACCATTGCCCCGGTCGCAGCTTCGATGATTGAAAATGCGCGCCTTTATGAAGAAATTTCTGAATGGAACAACAATCTGAAGAACATAATGGCCAGTGTTAATGCGGGTCTGGGGGCTTTTGACCAGAAAGGCCGCATGATTACATTCAATGAAAAATTTGTCAGGTTCTTCTTTGACGACTATTCGCCGGAAGTTCTCGATACAATTCAGGAATACTGTCACAGTCTGCATGACCGGATTTTTGCCGGGCAACTCGAAAAGGCATTGACAGAATTTTTGAAACCCCAGTCCGAAGAAAGCATTCTTGAACATCGGATTCGTTATAAAACCCAGTGGCATGATGGAAATGACCTGGTCAGGGATTTTGAAGTGCGACTCATGCCCCTGATCGAGGAGCAGCAGTTTCGCGGTGGCGTCATCGTTTTCGACGATATTTCAGAACAGAAAAAATTTGAAAAGCAGATGGTCGAATCGGAAAAATGGGCCGTTCTCGGTAAACTTGCTGCATCAGTAGCCCATGAAATCAGAAATCCGCTGGTGGCGATCAGAAGTCTCGTAGAAATAATCGGTGACAATGTCTCGGGCGATTTGAAAGAGCATGTAAGTGTTATTCTTGGCGAGGTTTTTCGTCTGAATCGTGTGGTAACTGAACTACTCAGTCTCGTTCGTCCTGAAACAGCTCAGATGCAGTTTGCCTCCATCAATCAAGTGCTGAGTGAGATGCTTCTGCTGGTGCGACATGAGGCGGCAAGAAACAACATCATCATTAGAACAGATATTGCGGAGGAGTCGGTAAAGATACTTCTGGATACTGAAAAAATCAAGCAGGCGTTTTTAAATATTATTTTGAATGCGATTCAGGCGGTTGGCAATGGTGGTGAAATAGAAATTTCATTGAAAAAGTCTGCTGATAATGTAAGAGTAAGTTTTAGAAACAATGGGCCGGCGATTCCTGCTGATCTGATTTCGAAAATTTTTGAACCGTTCTTTACTACCAAACCGACTGGAACCGGCCTTGGTCTGGCAATAACCAGAAAAATCATTGAACTGCACAGTGGCCAGATTGAAATTCATTCTGATTCTGATTACACTGAATTTACCTTTGTGTTGCCGTTGGAGATTAAGTGATGGGCAAATCAGCCTCCCGAAAATACGTACCATCTGTTCTGCTGGTAGATGATGAAGCTTCGGTTCTTTATACTCTTGAAGCCGTTCTTAAGCCTGAAGGCTACCAGATTGCCAAGGCATCTTGTGCCGAAAACGCCTATGAATTATTCAAAAGTGACCCATTCGATCTGGTAATTACCGACCTGACCATGCCAGGAGATTCGGGCCTGGTTTTACTCGAAAACGTTTTAAAGATAAAGCCTGATGCGATGGTTATTCTTATCACCGCCTATGGTTCAGAATCTATTGCGGTAGATGCCATGAAGAAGGGCGCCTATGATTACCTGCCCAAGCCCTTTGCCAACGATGAGCTGAAAATTTCCGTCCGGCGCGCTCTTGAAAAGCTTTCGCTTCGTCAGGAAAACCAGCTTTTGAAGGAGCGCCTCAATGAGAGGGCCGGGCTTGCGTCAATTATTGGCGCATCGGAGGGTATGCAGAGCGTGTATGATCTTATCTCCCGGGTCGGCCCGGCTGATGTGACTGTTCTGATCACCGGAGAGTCGGGAACCGGCAAAGAACTGGTTGCAAATGCAATTCACAGCCTCAGCCCACGTAAGAACAGCCCCTTCATCCGGGTTAATTGCGCCGCATTACCGGAAAACCTTATCGAGAGCGAACTTTTTGGCTATGAAAAGGGTGCATTTACCGGCGCGATTAACCGCAAGCTTGGAAAATTTGAAATAGCCCACCAGGGAACCATTTTTCTCGATGAAATCGGCGAAATGTCACCGGCAACCCAGACCAAGGTTTTGAGAATTCTTCAGGAAAGAGAATTTGAAAGACTGGGGGGCAATCATACCATTTCCGTCGATACCAGAGTAATTACTGCAACCAATCGTGATCTGCAAACAGAGATTACCCAGGGGAAATTTCGTGAAGATCTTTTTTATCGACTGAATGTAATTAATATTCATTTACCTCCGCTTAGAGAAAGACTTTCTGATATTTCGCTGCTGGTGGAAGCTTTTGCCCGGAAATTCTGCGAAAAGTTTTCGAAAAAATACGAAAGGTTTTCTGATGATTTTATGGGGCGTCTGATGCAGTATTCATGGCCCGGTAACGTCAGAGAGTTACAGAACCTCATTGAGCGGGTCATCATTCTCGAAGATGAAAGCCTTTTTCAGAATTCTTCAAACCGTTTTAACATGCGATCAAAACTCGAGAACGAGCAGTTTATTGAAGATGGGCTTTTATCGATGCATTATAAAGACGCTAAAGAAGTTTTGTTAAAGACATTTGAAAAAAAATACTTCGAAGGCTTACTGGATAAGGCTGCGGGGAATATGTCAGAAGCAGCCAGAATAGCCGGAATGCATAGAAAAAACCTTTATTTGAAACTCAAAGAGCTGGAGATCAAGGAGTGATTGCCGGTCTTTGACTGCTGATGTTACGTGGTTTGGTTGTTTTTAATAAAAAGCTGCAGCTGGTGCCGATTCCGGGTTTTGATTCTATTGCCAGTGTTGTGCCATGACCCGCAAGGATTTTTTCACATATTGCAAGCCCCAGGCCAAGCCCACCCCGCGGTCTGGTGTCAGATTTGTCGGCCTGATAAAATGGGCGTTTGATCATCTCGATTTTGTCTTCAGGAATTCCGCAGCCCTGGTCATTTACCGAAACTTTTATCTGGTCTGAAGAAGCAAGTTCTGCTTTGATTTTAACAATGGTTCCCGGTTCAGAAAATTTAATGGCATTATCGATCAAATTTATCAAAACACGATTGATCAGCTCTGCATCAACCAGAATCCATGGCAATTCACCGGGGCACTCGGCGATTACTTCTACCTGACTTTTGTCGGCTATCGGTTTCATGGAATCTACCGTATCGTTGATCATTGAATTAATTCGCTGGCCGACAAGATCGAACTTCAATTTTCCCGCTTCCATGCGGGCAAAATTAAGAATTGAAGAAATCATTGAATTCAGGTGACTCGTGTTTTTAAGCGATATGCGTAGAGCTTTTCGCTGACCTTCAGTTAACGGCCCGAACTTCTCGCTCTCCATCAGATCCATATAACCTTTGATCGACACCAGTGGGGTTTTCAGTTCATGACTCAGGGTGGCGAGAAATTCTGATTTGAGCTGATCTATTTCTTCAAGCTTTCTTAGGTCACTGTCTTTCTTTTTGAGAGATTGAACCATGTCATCCATTATGACTTCAGCATTACCGGGAAATGTCATTGACAGCCAGATCAGGTCCTGATCTTTTTCCTTAAAAGATTTGATCAGCGCAAAAAAGTCTATTTCCTCTGTTGAAGAGCTTGACTGCGATGCTTTTATGCCCAATACCATGGGTCTTTCAAGCAAATGCTTTTTTGAAGCAATCTTTTCAAGTGTTTGAAAAAATATATCGTTTCTGGAAAAAGGATAATTGTTTAGAAAATTGAACCCGGCAAGCTGATCGGGCGAGCTTTTGAATAATTCTGCAAAGCGGTTGTTGCAAAAAAGGACATTCATCTGCTGGTCTAATAATGCTGCACTCAGTTCCGATGCGAAGATCATTGCATACATTCTTTGAGCGGAAGAGCTTTGTTCGCTTTTCCTTCGTTCTTCAGCCGGTCGACGGGCGATGTAAGAGATAAGAACAATGGCTGCAAGCAGGAGTGACGGAATTAAAATTTGATCAAGGTTCATCTGGTGCCTGCAAACTTTCTGTATGTGTGGCGGGTATTGCAATAGAATTACTCGCAATCGGCTTTGCAGTTTGCAGCTTGAATAGTTCAAGGTCTTTCATGCGGGTTTCTTTCAGGCTGGTCCACTCTGCGGGGCATTCTTCCCAGGCGATCTGCAGAAGCTTGCTGGCTTCTTCTATCTTTCCCCGCTTCCAGTAAAGCATTCCAAGACTGTGGGCAACCATCAGCAGGTCTGACAACATTGGAGTTTCGGACGCCTGAATTAACTTGTGGGCTGATTCCAGCAGCTGCTGAGCCCTATCCAGATCATTTTCCTGTCGAGTCAAAATGAAACCTACGGCGTTCATAATTTTGGGGTTCTCGGGGCTTTGAACCAGCGCCTTTTCAAACAACGGCAAAGCTTCTTCTTCTTTGCCGGAATTGGTAAGCAGCATTCCTTTAAGATAAAGAACGTCGCTGCTTTCAGAGATGGTCGTCCTTATCTGCTCGACATAATTACGGCATTTCTCAAGGTCATTGTTATTGGCTGCCAGAGCGGCAAGGTTTAGCCTGATTCTGTCTGCTGCCAGCCGCTCTTCGGCCAGATACTCGGGAATAAAGATCAGGCCCTCTTCAAAGATCTTTTCCGCTTCGGCGTATTTGCCTTCCAGTAAAAGAATTCGGCCAAGCAGTTCGAAATTTTGTGGGGTTGCATTCCAGTTTAAGGCCTTGAGGGCGTATTTGTGGGCTTCAAGCACATGTTTGTGCTCCAAAAGAATTCTGGCCACCTCAAAATTGCTGTTGTAAGCATTGGGAACAAGCTGATCAAGCTTTTCCAGAGTGTTTCTCGCGTCATCGAGAAGATTTTGCCTTTTCAAACTTTTGCTTAAACCGTAAAAGGCGCGAAGGGATTGGGGATTGGCTCGCAGGGCTGATTCGAAAGATGACTGGCTGCGCTGAAGATCGCCTGAGGCAAGCAGCTGGTTTCCATTGAACAGCATCAACTGCTCTTTCTGGTAGGCACCATAAAGATTGTAGGCACAAAAAACAAATATAACCGGCAGACAGAGATAGGGAAGGGCGGTGAATGAAAACCTGCGTTTCCATTTTACCGGTTTAAGGCTGTTGCTCAATAACAGGCTTGCCAGGAGCAGAGCATTCATCATCAGAGGAATGATGTGAAGATTGTTGTTGAAGGATGAATGAAAAATAAAAACAATTATCGTAACCAGCGGAGCCCTGGCAAATAGAAACTTCTGCCCTTTTTCCGAATGATCGAGACAGAGGAATATTCCATGAAATGCAATAATTGCCGGAATGGAATAAAAGAACGATCGAAGGTCGAAAAAGCCGGCACCGTAGGCAAGAACAGCCAGCAGAATTGGAATCAATAATGAATAGCCCGGGCTGAACAAAGAAACCGAAATCTGGTTGCCTTCAGTGTTTTCATCATGAGCCCGGCAGGTCTTTGCCCGTCTCCAGATGCCTATTCCAAGCAAACATGCGAGCAGAGAAGCGGCAGCGAAGAATCCCGATACGCCAGTTTCCGCAAGTAGTGAAACAATTATGGAATGAGGATCGTCATTCATAATTTTCAGGCCAAGCGCGGTGCCGAGAGGGGGGCGATTGGGTGGCATCAGATAGCGAATAACTCCCGGACCAATTCCGGTTAGCGGGCTGGACAAAAATATGTTGAAACCCATCTGCCAGACAACCAGTCTCGAAATGACAGAAAAATATGGTTTAGGTGATTTGGAAAGGTTTTCCCATGGGTAAGTCGAGGTGGAATAATAAACTATTGCTTGAATAATCAGCAGAACCACACAAATTATCGCGCCAGCAAGGAATGGGGACGCCTTGAGAATGCGCCCGGGCCTGACTTCCCAGGAACAGGTGGAATATAGGGCTAAACCAAGAATCAGACCAATTATTGCTCCCGAAGAACCACATAGCAAGAGAGCAGAGGCCTGGATGAAGAAGAAAAAGATGTGCAGAAGTTTGGCACCTGGCTTGGCTGAATGGTTTTCCATCACTATCCCAGCCGTGAATACTGAAGTCAACATCAGATAAGCGCCGAGAAAATTAGGATTGCTGAAGGTTCCTACCATTGCATATGGCGAACTGTTCCAGTAAAAGAAGTCATAGCCAGCTCTTTGAAAAAGGCTGTAGAACGCCATCGCTGTTCCGGCAAACGAAAACATCGATCCGATTCCCAGGTTGTCTGAATCCGATCGCGATAGCCTGAGAAACGCCAGAATGATCAAGTAACTCGACCAGATCAGGGAAACTCTCATGCTGTTCATATATGGCGAAAAGAACAGGGAAATACTGATGGTTAAAAACAGCAGCAGAAGCGGCGAGAAAACAGCGAAATGACCTTTTCGCGGCCTGAAAAATAGAAAAACCACCGCCAGTTCTGAAATACAAAGAGCTGCCAGGGTTAGAAGCACCCAGCCCTGCATCAAAAAAGGGTCTTCACTCGCCGTGGTTATCAGCCATGGGGAAGCTGCAAGCATCGCGCTGACTGCAATGCCGGAGTAACGATAAAACTTTGCTATGGCGGCGGGCAGCATTATTCTGAATAGAGCATGGTTACAGGAATATCAAGGCGATCACCAACCTTGATGCCGGCCTTTTTTATCATCCCGCCTTTCAGTTCCAGTGCATACTGGGCAGGCATCTGGGAAAGATAACGCGGCAGTCTTGATGGCAGCTGGCCATAGCCCGGCTGCATGGCTTCAATATATTCGCTTACCA
>JBMOKV010000453.1:0-9375 GCA_049325495.1 Candidatus Rifleibacteriota bacterium
AACCTGCCGCCGGCACTGGTTTACTGGTGCCGCAAATAAAAAGTCAGCTCAAGTAAAGAGCCAGCGACGCAAAGGCAACCACAACCCACAATACCGGACTGGTTTCTTTGATTTTGCCGCTGAGAATTTTAAGCGCCAGAAAAGAAATAAGGCTCCAGCTTATTCCCTGGTTTATTGAGTAAGTAAAAGGTATCAGGGCCAGGCCGAAAAATGCCGGAATGCCTTCCTCATAGCTTTTCCATTCAACCTGAGCAATGATTCGAAGCATGAAAAATCCGACGATTACCAGTGCGGGGGCAACTGCGCAGGCCGGAATCATCTGCAGCACCGGGGAAAGCCAGAGAAAAGGAACGAAAAGCAGACCGGTTACCACGGCTGTCATTCCGGTGCGCCCACCCTGCTCAACTCCAGCAGCACTTTCTACATAAGTAGTACCCGAGCTGGTGCCGAAAAGGCCTGAAATGGTGGTTGAAATGGCATCTACCATCAGAGCCTGATTGAATCTGAGCGGTTCACCATTTTCGTCAACCATTCCGGCAACCGAAGCGACTCCGAGAAATGTTGAAATAGAATCAAACAGGTCAGTAAAAAGCAGGGTGAAGATTGCGCCTAACACCCCGTATGCAAGCGCCCCGCTAATGTCGAGCTGTAAAAAGACCGAGGTAAAATCAGGGGTAGCGGTTAATGATGCTGGAGTGACGACAAATGCCGTGCCGGGCCAGAGACGGCCATGACAGAAAGCAACGATGGTGGTGAAAATGATCCCCAGCAAAAGACTGCCGCGCATTTTCCGGTTTTCCAGCATCAGAGTGAAACCAAGCCCGAGGAGAAAAATTATCGTCTGTGGTGTAAAACCACCGAATTTAACCATGGTCACCGGGTTTGCCACGATGAAACCCGCTGATTTCAGACCGATAAGACAAAGAAACAGTCCGATGCCGGCGGCAACCCCAAGCCTCACTGATTGGGGAATCGCTCTGACAATCGCCTCACGCAGCCGAAAAACCGTCATCAGCAGAAAAACGATTCCCGAGATAAAAACAGCGCCAAGTGCTGTCTGCCATGGAATGCCCATGCCGATTACCATACCATAGGTGAAAAAGGCATTTATTCCCATTCCAGGGGCCAGAGCAAAAGGAAGATTAGCGATAAGCCCCATCAATACACTTGAAATCGAACATACAAGTATGGTTGCCGTCAGCACTCCAGCGAAAGACATGCCCGCATCGGCAAGAATCATGGGGTTAACCGCAAGAATATAGGCCATTGTCAGAAAAGTGGTAACTCCGGCAATTATCTCAGTTTTTATGTCGGTCTGGTTTTCTTTCAGTTTAAACAGTCGTTCAAGCATCTTTCCCCTCCGCGTCAGGCGTTTGCGGCATTATAATCAGCCCGCAATGCAGAGTAAAGAATTATTTCTTAAAAGCAGCTATTGCCCTGGCTCTTGCCGCAGAATGTTCGACAACCGGTTCTGGGTAATCAATTTTATAAAAACGAACTTCTGTCTTCAAAAGCTCGGGATCATGCAGAGCTTTTGCTGATATGGGCTCAAGCTCGGGGCAAAACTTCCTGATAAATGAACCAGCAGCGTCAAACTTCTGGCTTTGACTGAACGGATTAAAAACTCGAAAATATGGCGCAGCATCGGTGCCGGTTGAAGCAGACCATTGCCAGCCCCCATTGTTTGCTGCCAGATCGCCGTCGAGCAGAAGCTTCATGAAATGGCGTTCGCCCAGGCGCCAGTCGAGAAGTAGATGCTTGCTCAAAAACATGGCGGCAATCATGCGCAGACGGTTGTGCATCCAGCCCGTCTGCTGCAGCTGACGCATCGCCGCATCGACAATCGGGTATCCGGTCAAACCCTGTTGCCAGGCTTGCAGTTGCTTTTCATCATAGCGCCATTTAACTTTCTCAGTTATCAATTGAAAAGGCAGTCCCTTGCTGACCCGGGGAAAAGCAACCATGACATGAGAATAAAAATCGCGCCAGATAATTTCATTCAGCCAGCTGCCGGAACCGCTTGAAAAGTCAGGCAGCTGGCCGTTTTTCTGCGACACCAGTATTTCAGCCAGACACTGTCGAGAAGAAAGCACGCCGGCAGCCAGATAAGGAGAAAGCCGGCTGGTTCCATCCTGGGCCGGGTAATCACGGTCGTGATCGTATTTCTCGACCAGCTGCCCGACAAAATATCGAAGGCGGCTGTGGGCGGTAACTTCACCTGGCAGGCACCATTCGCTCGAAGCATGAGAACATGGGTTCCAGCTACGCTTTTCAAACAAATGTTTGCTTAACTCCGAAATCTCATCTGCAATCGGCCATTTTTGCAGAGGGGCCGGCTCTGTGAGCACCCTGATGTCGTTTTTGAAAATCTGCTTGGCCCAGTTGTTGCGAAAAGGGGTGTAAACCGTGTATGGCTTATCCTGGCCGGTAAGAACCCGACCTGGTTGAATCAGCAGCCGGTCATGAAATGCAAGCGCTTCGACCCCGGCTTTTTTTAGGGCCAGAAGCGTTTTTTCATCGCGCTGCCGCTCATTGAATTCATATTCATGATTGAAATATACCCGTTCAGCCCTGCTCAATTCTGCGATTTCAACAAGCTTTTCGGGTATTTCGGCAAAGCCTTTCACTTCTACCAGCAGAAGCGGGATATTGAGCCGATTCAACCGCTCATGCAGACAAACGAGATTCTGGTGCCAGAATGCCAGTTTGGCAGGCGATTCGTCGTGCAGATCCCACTGGTCGGGGGTAACGAAATACAGCCCGGCAAGCTGTTTTGAAGAACTGGCTGCCTCAAACAGGGCACGATTATCGGCCAGCCTCAGATCTCTTCTGAACCAGATAAGTGAGCGCATGGCGTCACTTCATTTTTCGTCTGAGAAACTCTTCGACAAAGAATGAGGCAACGTGTTCGGCGAATTTTCCCGGGCCAAAACCGGCATCATAACCCAGTTCTTTCGCCAGATCGTTGGTAATACGCGGGCCACCCGCAATCAGAATCACCTTGTCGCGAAGATGCGAGGCTTCAAGCAACTCAACCAGCTCGACCAGGTTTTTCACATGCACATCTTTCTGGGTGACGGTCTGAGAGACCAGCAGCACGTCAGCTTTGAGTTCCTGGGCTTTTTTCACGAACTCTTCATTCGCTACCTGGCTGCCAAGATTGTAGGCTTCGATCTGACCATAGCGCTCAAGGCCATAATGACCGGCGTAACCCTTCATATTCATGATTGCATCGATGCCCACGGTATGGGCATCAGTGCCGGTTGAAGCACCAACAACCACCAGCTTTCTTCCGATTTTCTCGCTGATGAACTGGTCAACCCCGTGCATATCCATAACCTGGCTGTCGATCACGTTTACCTTGATCGATGTGATATCGACACTGTGCGAAGTTGAGCCGTAAACCACGTAAAAGGTGAATTCGGCATCGAGAGCTTCGTGGTGAACGACCTGAACATCACTCAACCCCATTTTCTGGGCCAGTTGTTTCGCCGCTTCCATCGAGCGGTCGTCGTCTTTAACGGGCAGAGTGAAGCTGAGCTGAACCTTGCCATCGTTCATCGTGTCACCATAAGGTTTCAGATGGGCCAGATCGAGATCTTTGCAGTAGTTTTTTACTTCGGTTGAATAAAGTCCGCCGCTCATGCTTTTGCTCCCTTCTGCATCAGTTCGATAAAGGGGTTGTAATAATCACTGTGTTTGGCCACAACCCCGTCAAGCCCCTTTCCACCGTTGATCGGGCGTTTAACTCCTGCGAACTTGCCCTGTTCGAGAGTTCTGAAAAGACCTTCCTGTTTGATCGATTCGAGCATGGTACTGGCATCGGCAAGCACCTGAGCAGCCCTCGTTTCGATGATTCCACCTTCTTTAAATGATATTTCTTCGCCAAGATCAGCCATGGTAGAGAAAATGTAGCGGGCATTCTCGATTGACAGGGCGCGGTCAGCCATGAAAGGCGTATGAATCGCTTCGGTAAGCATGCCCAGCAGATGAATTTTCTGATGAGTCATGATGGTAACCATGTTGAACAGGGCATCCTGAACCTGGGCTTTGAAAATATTGCCGGTTTTGAACTTGGTCGGCGGCATGTATTTCAATGGGGCTTTGGGAAAGATTTCGCGGGCCATCTGCGCCTGCGCAAGCTCGTAAAGAAAGCCGTTTTTCAGCTCGGGATTCATTTCAAATGCATGCCCCAGGCCCATCTGTTCTTCTGGAATTCCTGAAATCAGGGCGAATTGCTCGTTGATGAACTGCGAAGCCAGCACGGTATGAGCTTCATCGTAAGCATCGGCGGTGGTCAGATAATTGTCTTCACCCGTGTTGATGATTACTCCCGCAAAGCCGTTGATCAACCTTGAAAAATACTGGTCAACCATGGTGCGCTGCATGTTGATGTCACGGAACAGAATGCCGTAAAGCGCATCGTTGAGCATCACATCCAGCCGTTCGAGAGCTCCCATTGCGGCGATTTCCGGCATACACAGCCCGGAACAGTAGTTGCACAGGCGAATGTAACGCCCATATTTTTCGCTTTCCTCGTCGAGAGCCTGGCGCATCAGCCTGAAATTTTCCTGGGTGGCATAGGTGCCACCGAAACCTTCGGTGGTAGCTCCGAAAGGAACATAATCAAGCAGACTCTGGCCAGTGGTGCGAATTACCGCGATTACGTCGGCACCCTGTTTGGCAGCAGCCCTGGCCTGGGTAATATCTTCAAAAATATTGCCGGTCGCAACGATAACGTAAAGGTAGGGGCCGGCCTTGTCGCCGTATTTCTGCAGCATGGTTTCGCGGGCCGCGCGGTTGCGGGCAATACGGGCCACTGCAGTGCCTGCCAGGTCGCGCACTTTTTCCTTCACTTCAAAAAGATCGGCCCAGGGCATTTTCGCCAGGTCGAGCTCACCGGCTGCAACCAGTTCAGCAATCTGCTGGGGCGATTTGCCGGTCTGAATAACCGCATTACCGATATGCAAAGACAGGCCAAGATTAAGCGCATTGGCCTTTCTCAGATTCTCAACGATTACGTTGGGCAGTGGCACATCATAGGCATCTACCCCGTCAATGCCGAGAAGGCGGGCGCAGGTGCGTTCAATGGTCACGCTGCTGTGTTTTTCAATAAAGGTTTGTGTCTGGCCGGCAATCTCTCTGGCAGACTGCCTGGCTTTTTCGACAATCGAAAAATCGAGGTTGAGCTTGCTCTTCATGCTGTTTCCTTACCTTGAATGATTTTGCTGCTATTATACCGCTAAACTGTACACTTCGCAGTTTTTTAGTCGTAGAATTTTTTGAGTATGGTCAGGAAATCCTTATCAGCGGCAAGCAGGCCTGCAATGCGCAATGCATCGTGGGGAACCAGGCGTTCACCCGAAACTTTCTGCAGCCTGTAATCCATACTGCTGCACAGTCGGTCGAGAACCTTGTCGGGAGAGGTTTCGACCTGCGCCTCGACCTCAGTATCATGCTTTTTCAGACCGATTACCTGGTAATAAGACGCCCCTGCTGGCGCAATTCCGTCATAATGGGTGGCAACCAGACCATAGCAGCGCTCGCGCTGTAAAAACCCACAAAGAGCCTGAACAAAACGGCTGCCCTCTGAAGGATTGGTTGAGCGGGCAAATTCATCGAACAAAGCAGCCCCGCAACCGTTTTTTACCAGCGAAGCAACCTCGGTAAACCTGATGATTTCAGCACCAAAGCTGCTCAAACCTGCTTGCTGATCCTGGAAATCGCCACCGATGAAGCAGATGTAATCAAGCATCGGCAGACAGATGCGCCGAGCCAGGGCAAAAAAGCCAAGGCGCGCAAGCTGCAGATTGAAAGCGACGGTCTGCATCGCCACGGTTTTACCACCCATATTGGCGCCGGTAAGGACAGTTACGTTGCGTTGCAGCCCGATGCTTACCGGGCAGAAGGTTTTTCCCGTGGATTTCAGGATCTGTGCTACTTCCGGGTGAATTGCATCTTCAACCAGCAGCTCCCCATTTTCATCATCGATGATCTGGGGGCGGCACATCGACCATTTCTGGCTAAGAACCGCTTTGGCGACTATCATCTCAAGCCGTGCCGACCAGGCCACATCGTGCCGCAAAGCTGCAAGCCATGCCTGAAGCTGCCTGCTCAAGCCTTGCCTTACTTTGAATTCCTGCTGCCTTTCACGGGTAACGATCTCGGTACGCTCAGCTTTCAGTGCCTGGCGACGGCCTTCCTCAGCTTCGAAAATCTGCTTTTCAATTAAACGCTTGTGCTCACGAATCTCTGCCAGCTCAGGATCGTAATCTTCGTAAATATAAAATGATGAAACCACAATCTCACCAGGGTTAAGCAAGCTTACAAGCCCCTGAAGGTCGGAAAACTCATGTTCGGGCAAACTCAGGCCACTTTTCTGATAAATCCTATGCAGATGGCACAGATGCAATGCAAGCGTCTTAATCTCGAAAATTTCCGTTTCGTCAAGAATCTGCCCCTGTTCGAGGCTCAAAAAGGTGCTGTTAATTTCACGAAGCTCATGCCAGATCGACGAAAGCGAACCGGCAAGCCCCGGCTCTTTTTTCATTACTGCTGCTGCCAGCTCAACTTCATCAAAAAGGCGCTGCAGACCTGCAAAATCAGGCCACTCACTTTCAAGCGTCTGTTTAAGAAGACTTCTGCCGTAGGGCGAAACCACCGGCATTGATCTTCGAAGCCAGTCGAGGCATGGTTTAAAACTTCTTTTCAAGCGCATTCCTGTCTTTATGGAAAAGAATTCTCTGAATCAAATCATTACTGTATTTTATCGCTGATTCTTCATCAGTCTTTGCCATTTCAATTACTTTTTCAGCTTCCGAATCATCAATTTTACCAAACTGATCTTCATTAGGACATAAGGATTCATTCAAATCACCCGGTTCAAACTTGTCGAGGTTATTACCATAACATCTTCTGTTCATTTTAATGGTTTTTTGCCCCAGGTCACTCAAAAAATAAACGAAAATTTTGTTAACCGTTTTCCGACCACGAATATTGGGTATAAAGCAGTGGAAGCAGGTAAAGTTGACCGCATCGGTTAAATTGCGAATAACCTTCAGTCTTCCCCGGTTAAACACACCAATCAGTATTGGTGCCGGATTTCGCTTTTCAATTCTGTACCATGGGGATCTTTTACTGGTTAAATATCTTTGATTGAAGCCTGATTTCTCGCCTTCAGAGAGGTATTTTTTTACCTTGTGGTCATTTGCGTCTGCCACATTCAGGCAGAAAACCGGCTTATCAGCGCAATAGAGATTTTCAAAATCTTCATCGGAAAAAACCGGTTTTCTAATCTGTGCGCTCCTGGTAACGCATTTGCAGAGGTTCTTTTGATCAATGCCAAGCTTTAGAATCTTTGCTTTGTTCAAGGCAAAAAACTCATTGGCGCCGGTAGCGATTCCGCGAGAAAAAGAACCATAGAAGGAAAGCTTAACAAAGCTCTCCGGGACAAAATTCTCTGAGAATAATGAAGTTATAATCGGAGTCCATTTTTTTTCTGGCGGCAGATCGCAAGGTTGAATCGTCTTCTGGTAGTAATCGCAGACATTTTCAATCGAGGCCAGTTCTTCTACAGATTGAATTTTTGCAATTTTTATATCTGCCTGTTGATTATCTTTACTGCAAAGCAGCACGCAAACGGTGGTCGTAGCCTCGGGAAAAATGTCTTTTTCATTGGAAAAAACAATTATTTGTTTTAACAGATTATTTTGGAGCAGGCTTTTCTTGATCTCTTCGCCATACCCGGTATTGAAAAACTCAAAAGGCATAATGAAAGCCAGGTTTCCGTTGTTATTCAACTCATTCAGCGCTTTCACCAGAAAGACCGAAGAAATATTGGTATAGCCTGCCAGCTTTCTACCGATCTGCTTTTCAATTTGCGGTAAAACATTATGCCTGTTTAAAAATTTTTGAAACCTGAAATAGGGAGGATTGCAGATTATTCCGTCATATTTGCCGGAGTTTGCAGCAAGATAATCTTCATTTCGCAGAAAAAGATCGTCCCGATGCTTTTCGCCATCGAAGTTATCAAGAATTTTTTCATCTATTTCATATCCCGTAAATCTTAATTTTCGGCTTGAACGAAGCTTTTTTACTTCATGATAGAAGACCCCTAATCCAAAAGCGGGGTCGAGAATGGTCTCAGGGTCATTGCTTAAAACCCATTGGGCCATAATCGAAGCCACAGGCGGCGGAGTGAAAAACTGCCCAAAAGCTTTTCTGTGATTAATCAATGTTTTGTTCATAATTTGCAGCTCTGGCATTATATTCCGCCACGAGTGAATATGAAACAACCGATGAAAAAAATCTGTTTCAGAGAAAAATAATCAGTCAGAGCTTAATGCCTTCAAAGGCTTTTTATCAGTGCTTCCAGCTCAGCATGGTTGAAAGCCGCTTTCACAAGTTGCTCAAGACTGAATCTTTGCACTAGGGTATGCATCAATCGGCGATACCTGATATAAGAAACAGATTTTGTCTGACTGTCGCTGATTATTTCTTCAATCTCATTCTTCTCAAGCAGCGGCTGCTCCTCGACCTGGGGAAACTGCTCAGCGCACTGAACCGCGAGCCCTTCGAAAAACCAGATTGGCCCCATTCCATCAGCTGAACCTGCTTCATTGATCGCGACCTTCTCATGAAACATATGAATGATCTCATGCTTCAGGCATTTGTAGAATTCTGTCTTCCTGTCCCAGTTGTATTCACGGTAGAGCTGGTTAAACATATCATAAACGATTGTTTCATCAGTCATTAACAGGGTCGTGTCTTTTGGCGTGCCTGCCACAGTGGCCGGTATCTTTTCCAGTGGCATATCAAATTCTTTTGCCAGGGTTTTTCTGGCCTCATGCAGATCGGTCAGCAGGACTACTTTTTTGATCGGCAGCTCTTCTAGAACGAAGCCCATTCTGGAAAAGAGCTCGCTGGTCTCTCTGCACGCTTTCTCTACCTGTTCCTGATATGGTTTGGCATCTCTGCCGCAATCTGGGTAAATTGTTATCTCAATCATGTCTGACCTTCTTTTTGAGAGTTTCCGGAATCGCTCAATATGCTTTTACAGTTTCAATAACTTGCGCTGTGCGTCTCTATCACCCTAAATTTCATGGATGCTCAAAACATTAATTTTATATTTGAAACCTTCTCATAGGGGTATTTAAAAAGCTTGAGTCTTCTGGGCCAGTTTTGCCCCCTGGAAAAGGCCGAAGATCAACTGTATGGGCATGTTGGGCTTTCGCAAATATGAACTTCAATCGTAGTATGTTTAAGCCTTTTTAAATGTGAAAGGCGTGAACTATAGTCTGATGGGCAGCATTTCTCTTTAGTTACCACTGTAATTGCGGCGGCAAAGTCATTTGAGTTTAGAGGCCAGATGTGAAG
>JBMOKV010000454.1:0-8443 GCA_049325495.1 Candidatus Rifleibacteriota bacterium
GGCTTTATCAAGGGAAAAGTCAATATTGAATTCGCTGCTTGTCAGGTTGCGCAGCCGATTGAGCAGCGTCGGTGAAAGTTCGAAGGAATGCTGATAGGCAAAATAAACAAGAGTAGAAAACAGCAAAAAAAGGCAAAACAGAACCACAAACAAAATTCTGAGTCTTCTAATCAGCTTTTTCTTCATCAATAATCGCCGGACGACCGGCCTCAAACAGCTGTTCTGCTTCGTTCCTGAGCAAGGCCGCTTCTTTTTCGATTCGACCAGGGGTAAAGATCTGTATTATAGCATAGTAAATCGAAGCCCCGACCAGGCCATAAGTAACAGCATCAACCCCGGTTTTACCGGCAATGTATATCACCGCCAGCGAGCAAACCAGGGCTGAATACATTAAAAGTTTGGCAAACCACCAGCCGAGCCGGCTGAACCAGCCCGGCCAGTTGTCTGCAAGGATTCTGAGTTTTTCGGCGCGAAATCTTTTTAAAAGATAACCATACCCGGAATCTTGAGCTGCCATTTTTTCGAGCAGTTTTTCAAGATCGGTCGGGCACTGACCATCATTTTCAAGGATTTCCCGGATCTGTCTGTCCAATTTTTATTGCTTAAGCCTCGTGGTCTTCTATAAACCTGTCGTCTTTCCTGGGGGGTAACATGAGCATTTTTGCAATGCTGTAACCCACCAGGCCAAAAGCAACTGTCCATGAGCAGACCAGAAGAATAAGGCCGCTGGTTTCAATCTGAATCAGACCTGGGTAGGTCGCGACCAGAACCAGCATTGGAAAGCCCCAGATGGCAAGGGGAACGGCAATAGATTCCTGGTCTTCATCTTTGAATCTTTTCCAGATCAGCAACATGAAGATACCGATTACCAGCAGCATAACGAATCTTGTGGCCCAGACATAGGGCTGGTCTGCCACCGGGGTTCCGGCCATCGTCAATTTTGCCCAGCCTTCCTGATATGACCACACAACCAGAATCGCGGTAATGAAAAACGGCGTAACGTATTTCATGATGAACTGGAAGAAATCAGGAATTCTGATGTCGCAACCCTTATGAAGTTCAAGCCAGGCTCTTTTGGCACCAAAAACCCACATGAACACGAAGACTTCGAAACAGGCTACCACTACCAGCCCAAAAGTGCCGGCCCAGTAATCCATTTCATCCAGAACCCCGTTTTTCAGCCAGAAAATCGGGCCATGAGCCAGAATAAAGGTGGTTATGCCAATCGCCAGAACGGCTTTGTGATGACTTAAACCTGCCTCATCTTTCAGGAAACTGATGGCGGGGGTAAGAAGCGCAACTGAACTGGTTATGCCCGCAATAAAAAGCAGAATGAACCATAGAGCCCCAAAAAACCAGCCCATATCAAGCTGTGAAAAAATCATGGGCATTGATTGGAAACCAAGATCAAACGAGCCACCACGGGCTATCGCCATCGTTCCCTCAGCCCCGAAGAATGCTACTGCAGCTGGAATTGCAATCGAGCTGCCAAGCACCACTTCAGCAAACTCATTGGTTGAAGCAGTTGCCAGACCGGTCAGAACGATATCGTCACGATCTGAAAGATAGCTGGCATAGGCCTGAATTGACCCCAGACCCAGTGACAGGGTAAAGAAAATCTGCCCGGCGGCCGCCAGCCAGATCTTTGAGTTATATAATTCCTTGAAGTTTGGGGTCCAAAGGAAATTGAAGCCTTCTGAAATCGTTGACACCGCCCCAGGAGTATCGCCGAGCGTAAGAACCCTGATCGCCAGAATCAGAGCAAAAACGAAAAGCAATGGCATTCCTACTTTTGCCAGCTTTTCTATGCCCGCAGACAGACCCCTGAACAGAAAAAACATGTTCAATGCAAAGGTCATCAGAAAAAACCAGTATGCCGTGCTGTTATCGACAAAATATCGCTTCTTGAGATCAACGCTGACGTAGGGGCAGTCTTTCGGGTCAAGTTTTGCATTGGTTGGATCCCAGGCTCCATGAACTTGAGGGTCGTAAAGGAGATTGGGCGGAACCATTCCCGCATCGCTGAGATTGGAAATGTTCTTTACATCATCGAGGGTTGCCGATTTAACGATTTTAACCGAACGGCCGATACCCTGAAATTCACTCAGATATCGCCCCATTTCCCCCCTCTTGTTTTCCAGACCGGCAGGCCCTTCAAGCTGGGAAATATAGGTACCCTTTACTGAAAAAAAGCTGAAAGAAAGGGTCCAGGATTCAATGTAGCAATAGTATGCACCGATAAACAAAGGCAGGGTAAAACCAAGGACTCCAAGGTATTTTACCAGTTTATTGCGCACCATTTTCTGCAGTACCCCGGGCATAGTTCCGTGCCCGATTGTACCACCATAGCGTCCAAGCCCCCATTCGATCCACATCAATGGGATGCCCAGCAGAAAAAACGCAATAAAATAAGGAATCATGAAAGCACCGCCGCCGTTTTGCGCCGCCTGGGTAGGAAATCTTAAAAAGTTTCCGAGTCCGACTGCGTTTCCGGCCATTGCCAGGATCAAACCGATTTTTGATCCCCAATGTTCTCTTGGCACGGCTCCTGTATTTTCTGACATCAGTATCTCTCCTGAAATAAATATTTTAAACAAAACAGGCAAAAAAAAACCCCGCTCACTTAAGAGCAGGGCCCTTTTTTACAAAAAGATTACTTGCCTTTGGCAACCATATCTTTCAGTTCTTTGCCGGCTTTGAATTTTACAACTTTTTTGGCCGGGATGTTGATGGTCTTTTTGGTCTGGGGGTTTACGCCTTTGCGAGCAGCGCGTTTTGCAACTTCAAAAGAACCAAAACCGATAAGCTGAATTTTGTCGCCTTTTTTCAGGGTGTCTTTGAAAGTTTCGAGCATTGATTCGAGAGCTTTCTGGGCAGTAGCCTGGTTGAGGCTGGCTTTGGTTGCAATTGCTTTTACGAGATCCGCTTTATTCATCTGGAGTTCTCCTTCTTGAGAGTTAAATTGATGAGCTGATTATAATTACGCCTGATCAAAATTGTCAATACCCCAAAAAAAATTTTTTTGGCCTCTTTTATAGTCTGTGAAAGGTTCTTAAAATTTACGACCGGGTGTACCCGACAAAAGTCTGCTTCAGACCAGGCTTTTAGCCACATCCCCTACCCCCGCACCCACAAACATTTTCACCCATTTCAAAGTTTATTTCTGATTTAACTGTTTGATTTTTTTCTTCTACTGAGAGAGAATAGAAAAAAAATATAATATGCGAGGGCTCGCTGATGAGTGTTTACGTGAATATTTTCCTGTTCTTATCCCTGATGTCGTTTATCGGAGTGAAGGCCCTGCGATTTTTTCTTGTAGACAACGACTCGGCAATTTTACCGGACGTAAACGCCGGTTCGCCTGAAAAACAGCTGGATGCAGGCATTTCAGAAGCTTCTATTTCGACCTGGAATCAAGCCGTTCCCAAATCAAGGGCTCCCAATGGACATGGGATTCTTTTCACACTTCTCGTCGTTTTTATCGCCTGTTATTTAACTTTTGAAGAACACGACAGGATTGCAAAACTCCTGGGCAGACAAACAGATTCAAATGTTAATTTAAATTTTAATCTGGCCGAATTTGCTTCAAATCAGGATTTTTCACCCGCCAAGGTTAAACAATTTAAAAAAATCGGTGGAGCATACTGGTTTGAAATCGCCTTCATTACTCCTGAAGGCGAACTTCTCACCGGATGGGTAAACGAATTCGCCTTCAATGCAAAACCAGCCCAGGATATGACAACAATCGACAAAATTTCCGAAAAACTTGGACTGCCAAAAACAGAAGATCAGATCAATTACGTAAAAAAACTCAAGAAAATTAACTCGGCTCTTGATACAGCTCTGGATCGCGAGAAAAAAACACCCTAACATTTCCCTTAATAATTGCCGATAAAATTGGCAAATATTGATTTTGGGGGAATAGTATGCCTTTCTTTAAACGCAAACAGGTCGTTTTTTTCCTGGTCATGGCAATTTTTGGTCTGATGCTGGGCTTACCCGGCTGTAAGGAAGGCACCCAATCTACTCCCGTCTCTTCGCTGATAACCGGCTTAAACCAAAATCAGGCAACCATTGACGTTTCCACCAGTGAAGATGCGGTGCATGTAATTTCGGGCAACGTATCCACCCAGAATTCTTCACAAAATCTCTCCAACATTGACGTGAAGCTTCTCCTGAACAAACAGATTGCCGGAGTCACAAAAACCACTTCAGACGGTCAATTTTACTTTGCCAAGCTTCCACCAGGCCTTTATGAGCTTGAAGTAAGCTCAAGCGATGGAACATACAAACAGACTAATTACATCGTCAGGATTCTCGAAGATGGAAAAACTCAACCTACTTCACCGGTAATAAGCCTTGAACTTGCAAACCCCGGTACCGCACCGATAAACGCCAAAATAGAAGGCGATGTCATTGATTCGAATTCCGGAACAAAACTTTCAAACATGAATGTTGAGCTCATCCGCGCAGACGGATCCCTGCACTCAACCGCTCTTACCAATTCAAATGGATATTTTGCATTTGAAGGCCTCTCAAATGCCGAGGTATATACAATCAACGCCGGAAAAGCATCAAATTATGTTGAAAGCCAGCAAAATGTAACAATCAGAAACGATGGGGTCGTTTCTCCAAGATATCTGATAATGCGCCTTTCAACTAAGCCAATAGAAAAATTCACGATTTCTGGTTCAGTAAAGTCCTCTGATAATAAATCAATTGTCAACGCTGAAGTTAAAATTTTCGACGATATCAATCTTTCAGTAGCATCTGCACAGCCCACCAGAACCACTGGCGACGGAAAATTCTTCTTTGACAGCCTTAATGAAGCCCGAATTTATTACATAAAGGTTTCTGAATCAACTGTTACCAAGGCATCAGAAATTTATCCGGTCAGAATTCTCAGCGATGGCACTACCTCGCCTGCGATTGCTGAAGTTTTTGTTCAGAGCAAAGACACTGTCTTGACATTTAATGTTTCAGGAAAAGCTCTGGATGTTTTTACCGGTGGCCCACTTGAATACGCCAACGTAAAAATTGAGAACAACGGCTCTGCTTTAACCGATAAAAACGGCCTGTTTATTGCCAAAAACCTCCTGCCGGGCATCTATACCGTATCAATTGAAAAGTATGGATATGAAGTCACAAAGGGCTCATTTGAAGTTACAAGCACTGGTACAACTAAACCGACCGAACTGCTTTTCCCGGTCATTCATGCACTTAAAACCGGTTATGGTTCAATCGCTGGCAGATTCATGAATGTTTCAACAGGCAAAGGAGTACCGTCTCTTTTCGTAAGACTTTACAAATGGGTATTAACCACAAAAAAAGCTGAAATTCTTGACTATGTCGACGCAAACAATGTTCCTCATTACAAAACCATTACCGAAACTGATTATGAATATGTTCCTCCGGTAATTCTTACATCAAAAACTTCTGCCGAAACAGATGCAAACGTTGTTCCGGAATATACAGGCTCTTTCAAACTCACTCACCTTGAACCCGGGAAATATCTGGTCTACCTGACCAGCTCATCTTCAGAACCTGCTAAAACTACCGAAAACCGTGGTGGATATTTCAGCTGGAATGTTCCTGCCAAAGCCCTTGATGCAGGCTTTCAAACCGAAATCCGAGCATTGGAAGTTGTATCTGGCCAGACAACATTCTGGACGAACTACGAACAGGAATACAAGTAATGAGAAAAAGAACAAAAAACCTCTTTTCGCTCGGCATTCTTGGACTGGCCCTGCTGTTTGCTGATTCAGCTTCAGCCCAGGTTCTGGAAGTGGTGGACGATCAGATGAAACCGGTGATTGAGAGAACGCCGCACACAGGTTCCTGCTACACCGGTTCGAGCGGCCTGGTTACCATTCCGACTCCCGATTTCCATAAATCGAAGGTCGCATTTTCATACAAACAGGGGCTGTGGGAACAGGATCTGCTGATCAACAACGTTAAAACCGAGCTGGAGAAGGACGAATTCACAGCGGGTATCAGGGTTAACCTTGATGACAACCTTGAATTTTCAGCAAATCATTTGAAATACGAAAGAAAATCAAAGCCAACCTTCAAAAACATCGATTACAAGGAAGATACCGTGGCTTTTGGCATGAAATACTCGGCCCACCACGGAGATAAAGATATGTGCATGGGCTTCACCTTCGCTCCCATGACCGCCGAAGAACTGAACATGGCCGACATCGAACAGATCGAAAACCTGCGCAACGTATATCTTACTATTTCAGAAACGGTAAGTGATGGCCTGACCGGTTTTCTCAACCTCACCTCAGCCTTTACCAAAGAACAGAAAATTGATTTTGGCAATGGCGTGGTTCAGGAAGTTAACCGCAAAGACATATTGATCGGCGCCTTTGGCCTCGAATACAGTTTCGCCGATTCCGCTTCGGTTTTTTGCGAATATAAAGTTGGCAATTACCGCGACATTTTCAAGGCAGAATCAGCAAGACACCGCTTTCATGCCGGGTTCAGAGTCGGCAATCAGAATATTCAGGCAGAAATTCTAGGCATGAACCTTTCAGAAGACAACCCAACCATGGTACTGGGCGGAAATCTGGCTTTTTAAATGTTTTTTCAACCGAAAAAAGCGGTGGCGAAGCAGTTCGACCACCGTTTTGTTTTTTAACCGATACACATTTTTATCAAATTGCGATAGAATTTTTTTTATAACATCAGAGGATTGAACTTGGCAATTTCAAGATCAGAATTGGGCGCTCAAGACCTGCTTGCCAGCCTTACCGGCGACAATGGCATGCTGGCCCTCGATATTCTTGAAGAGATAGACAATCGCACTCCAAGCCGCGCCGAAGTACAGGTTCTAAAAGAGGCTTTTTCCATCGTTCGCAATCCGGTGCTTTCTTTTCAGTTGAAAAAATCACTGCGCCTGGCGGCATTCAAGCTGAAAAATACGCATTTCAAGGTCTCTCTCGATGGCATGGAAAAACTGCTCAAAGACACTTCGAGGCTTGAAGACCTGGCCCTTGCCATTACCACCGTTGAGCCGGTAGAAGCTTTTCTCGCTGCCGACATGGTAAGGCAGGCCCAATGGCAGAATTTTCCCGCCGAAATTCTTCCGTGCTTCTGTTCTTTTTTGCGACGCCACGGAAACATCCAGGATTCCCAGGCCCTCCAGGAATTGACCAGGCATCCCGATTCCACCGTCATTACCGCAGCCCTTTCCACCCTCGAAAAAATTGACCCGGAAAACCTTCAGGGCATCATTATTCCGCTACTTGATTCCCCCCAGACCGTTGTCAAGGCTCAGGCCATCCAGGCTTTTTATCGCTGGAACCGCCATCAGGCACTGCAACATTTACTGAAGCTGCTTTTTTCGAAAAACGAGCAGGATATCGTTCTGGCTCTGCATCACGCGACCTACTTCCCCTATCCTGAACTTGAATCGCACCTCATAAGGCTGATGACCGAGGTCGCAAGCCCGCCGATTCTTATGCGCATCAGCCAGATCATGAAAGCGAATGCCAATATCGATCTGCCATTCAGAATATTCTGGGTCAATCGATCTCTTGAAGGTCAGCATCAAAGTCTGGTAAAGGGAATTCTGCTCGGGGTCGTAAGATCCCTGGCTGACAAAAAACTTATCGATGTTTCGGCCCAGGATTATCTTAATCAGCTGAAAGACAGAGTTCGCCAGGCTGAACTGGAACTTATCAGAAAGTCCTGCAAAGTCGAAGAAGCGGAAGGTGAAGAGGCGCCAAGCCTGCTGCCATCCCTGGATCAGGCACCTGAGCCTGCGCCGGTCGCAGTTCCCATAAACAATGAGCCGAAAAACCCTGAAACAGCTTCAAGAGAGCCGGTTCTCAACGTTGTTATTCCTGAAAAACCGCCCGAATTCATTCCGGATTTTGACAAATACCCGAGTCTCAGCGACCAGGAAAAAATTCAATTTCTTACCCGGCTGACCGCCGTTCATTTCAAACAATTCAAATCTAAAATTGATAAACTGCTTGAAGAATCTCAGGGTAAGGAACTCGCGGGAGTTATCAGCCTGTATGGCAAATTCGCCGGGGCTGAAGCCGCAGAAATGATCAAAAAACATTTCAAAAACGACAACCCTGATGTAATTTGCGCTGCAATCAAAGCCGCAGTGAAAATTGACCCGGAAACCCTCTGTCTTTATCTGCCTCAATTCATGCAGGATAAAAACGGAAAAATCAGGATGACTGCGACCCGAACCTTCGTCAGCATCGACCGTGAGAGCATAAAAGGGCTGCTTACCGGGCTGCTTTCGTCTTCAAACGTTAAACAGAGAATTCTCGGGGTTTCAACGTCCATGCTGGTCGATTTCAATATTGTCAGACAACCGCTGCTCAATTGCCTTGCGAAGGAAACTTCCGTAGAACTTCTGGAAAAAATTGGTATGGTTCTGGCCGCAAACCCGGATCGCGAACTTCTATATGAAACCTAT
>JBMOKV010000454.1:8453-9354 GCA_049325495.1 Candidatus Rifleibacteriota bacterium
CATCTGCCGGGCATCCATGAAAGCCGAGTTCAAACAGCTGGTTGACAATGTTGCCGACAAGCTTTCAATCGTTTTGAACAAAATCAATACGGTTGAAGAACTGCTTGCTCAAGTTGAAAAGGACTATAATCTTGAATTGCAGGATCAGAAAAAACGGGCAGAACAATCGAACCAGAATCAGGACAGCGCGGCTGAAGCTTCCGAAGTCGGCGTCACAATTGAACAGCTGAACCGTGACGACCAGACCATTCAAGGAATTCTGACTTCGAAAAACCCCGACGTAAAAGTCACCCGGGCAAAAGCTACCATCATCATCTGGATACTGGTGGCGGTTGCCTGGGGAGGCGCTATCTCAGTTATCGTTCTGAAGCTTCTTACCGGAGAATGATCACCACATTGCGGTTCTGATCAAAGAACCAGGGTGCATTACGTTATAGTAACCATAGGGTGCCGCATTTCCATAAAATCTAAGATATGGCCCATAAACGTACCCGCGTCTGAGTGGGGCCAATACCGATTGAACCAGATACCAGTTCCCATACTGGCCCAGAACATAAGCCTGCTCACCGGTTTTCAGTGAGCCGATAATGTTCTTTTTCCCTGATTTATAAGGCTCGGCGCGCATATTCAGGTTACATGACGAAACGGCAACGTGGTTGTTGTGACTGTAATACCAGTACATGCCATTCCAGGTGGGGGTTACGGGAACTCCCATGGTGGCAGGGGCTACTGCCGGTCTGACATCATAATAGTTGTAATAATAACCATTATATGCCCATGCAGGCGCTGCGTAGGGGTAGTAGGCTGAAATATATGGCCTTACCACCGCTGAAGAACTTACTACACCATACCCGTAATAGGTTGGTACAACATAGTTCCTTGCCTGAACATCGGCTGCGGA
>JBMOKV010000455.1:0-9338 GCA_049325495.1 Candidatus Rifleibacteriota bacterium
CGTATCCGGGTGACTGAAGCACAAAGCACCCATTCAGGTGCAATCCTGTATGCCCAGAAGAAAATCCCAGGCTTCGAGAGTTTTCGGTGCCCGGCGCTGTTCTCGTGCTTCGACAGCTTCCCGGCGTTTCATAAGTATCTGGCCCCAGCGGTCAGGGCAGGAATCCATAAAAACACCAAAATTCTGCCTGCCCGGATAAAACTCACCGGCGGTCAAGTCCAATTCCGGGTCGAGTGGAAATGCACGCGCCGTTTTCAGCCAGGCGGGGTCGTAAGCAAAGCGAACACTCCCACGATCACCGCGGGACAAAGTGCCTATTCGCTGCAAAGGCCCAAAAGAAGGGTCATCGAGCCAAACCCAGATATGTTCACCCCTGTTTTTGGCCATCACCGTCACCAGGCGCAACAATTCTTCTGGGGGCACGCTTTCGTCGGGGCAAGTCTTCATCCTGAAGACGACGGCCAAGTTCATCTTCTTTGGCAACCAATGCAAGATCTGCTACTAAGCCGAGGACACGCAAGACCTGAACATAAATTCCCATGGCTACTGAAGGGTCGCCATTTTCAACTTTGTACAAGGTCGGACGTGATATGTCGGCTCTTGCGCAAACCGTTTCCATGGAAAAGCGTCGGCGCAATCGGGCATCTCTTAGGCGCTGACCTAGAGCCTCAAGTTCTCTGGCTGAAGATGGAAATATGACTACGTTTTTTTTACTCATAACAGCAATTAAAATTGACATAAAACCGCTAATTTGTCAATTTTAATTATCATTCATATACTAAGAAGCATATACTGCCATACCGGATTTGCAGCGTCGATGTTTGAATTCCACGGAACACAATCCTGAATTCTACGAATTCGGGCCTGCCCTGCGAAGCTTTAGCGAAGCGGGGTTATGTCCCGGAATTTGCTTCAGGCACGTTCCTGAGAAATTTGAGGTTTCTTTTTCCCTGAAACGGGTCAAGAATGGCTGGATTCGTTGGCGGAATTCAATCGACGAGGCAAGCATTCAAAACAAGATCGGCAACCCTGTTCTTGTCCTCACATTGCGCTGCAAATTCAACGAACAATTCAGCGGCAACATAGCGAAACACATCGCCAATATTGCCGGAAGAGTCATCACAATTGTCCAGTATATCCCCGTCGGCTTCATAAAAAGAAATCAGCAATTCTAAGCCCTTCAAAGGATCTGTAACTGCTGCACGCAGATCACCTAAAAGCATTTCAAGTCGTTGAGCAAAAACAGCAGTCTCTCTGTAGGAAATAAAGCGTTTCATGCGCCTAAGTCCAGCCATTTTCGCGCGAAAGCGCTGCCAATTTTCCTTTGGCGTGGCTAAAAGGCGATCGGTCAGATCAACTGCCAGTTTCGATTGCTGTTCAAGCTCAAGCAGAGCATCAGCCAATACTTCAGGGCCAAGGTTTACCAGTTTAGCTTTTCTGTCATTTTCCAATTTGCGAATCTCCGGCCCTTACATTTATAACCGAATCTGAGTATGCATTGCCCATACAAAAATAAATTCTCCCAACGAAACACCGCGATTAATGCGTTTATAGCTTTGAATGCAGAAATTTATGAATTTCCCATCATTTAAGTCGCTTCGTCGCAAATTTGGAATTCAGGTTTTTTTGCGAAATGGTTTCTTTTTGCCGGCGCGGTATTTTGCGGCGGGTTCTTTTACCTTTTTCCCTGAGACAAGTGTTTTAAGCTTGTCGACAATTCCTTCGGGCTTTCTTCTCATATCAAATACCGCAACAACCCAGACCTGAGTTTCTTTTATCTCGTAATATACTGCAAAAGGAAAGTTGCGCGACAACATCCGATGAAACCCATTAACAATAGGATGGATTCCAGCATAAAAACTTAGAGATTCAAGATCAGACAACATACCGGCAACAAAATAATCGCCGACTTTTTCCGAACTCTGGTCATAAAAATCCCGTCCCGACTTAATGTCGGCAATCGCTTCATCAGAAAGAAAAACATCTCTGGTCTTCATCGGGAAAGTTCTTTTTTAACTTTCGACAACGGAATCATTTTAACCGATTGCAGATTTTTTTTTCTGGCAGCTAAAGCCTTTTTATGCCATTCGGGAGATTCCAGTTCCTTTTCATCATGGGAAAGAGAATTCCATAAAAGTTCCAGAGCACGAAGACGCTCAACCAGACTCATTTTTTTTATGTCGGTAATATCCATAAAAACTCCATCTACCATCCCAAAAAATTATACCATAACGGATTTGCAGCGTCGATGTCTGAATAATTTTTTCGGGGCTTTATGAGCAAAAAGATCAGGGCGCCGCATCAACGATAATATGGGTAAAGATGTCGGCGATATTCGCAATACTAAGGTCGTGGATATCTTGCATGAATTGAATGATTATACAGGTTTAAACTGTGATTTATGACCCTTACGCCAGCGCTGAAGAGGTGCGATGAGTATGGGCTTGAGGTTTTGAGCGCTTTGCCTGAAGGGTGAGGAGGCGGGGTTGAGATATTGGCGGCTGTAAGAGATTTTTAGGCAACTTTGGTAGTCGGTTGATTCTGGATCACAATTCTTGGGTCAGCAGCTTCTGTTGGCACTGGTAATCCGGCTTCGCGCAGCAGCTTCACATGCTCGATCATTCCCCATTTTGCCTTATATAGACAGTCCTCGATTGAGTGTCCGATTCCGGAGAAGCCTTCAAGATCCGGGGAGTAAAATCCAAAAAAGTCGGGTTCCTGGGTTGCTTCAATAATCAATGAATGCTTAAAATCTATCATGCTGATTTCCTCAATCCTTTTTAATACCCGCGGCTTTAAGAATTGCCAGACAAGTCCCGGTTGGGATCTCTTTTGCACCATGAAAATCTACACGAACGAGCTTTTCCCAGCATGGCTTAATGTAATATCCAATCGGCCCTTTCTCCTTAAAAAGCTTAGTCAGGTTGAGTTTTGCTCACGCCATTTGCGAAAATATCCTTGCATATCTACCAGGCCCGAACTAGTGCGGGGACTGGCGTGAAGAAGGCCAAGTTCAAGCATGGCATCGACTAATTCGAAATCATAGACGAAGTTTTGCAATTCTTTAGCGCGAATTTCAGCAAGCAAAGCGCCCGTGCGCTGCCATTGCCCGACAATTTTCTCATTGATTTTCTTTTGCTCGTCATCAGGAATTATTTTTTCATCAATCATTTGAATTTTTCCAATATTTTTTTGACTCGCACGATTATTTCCGGCTCATTCTTTAGTTCAGCCAACTCGGTAATGCGCGCAATAATGCGTTCAATATCAAGATGCCCATGCTGCCTTAAAGCAATTGATTCGGCATCGATCCAGTCCTTTGGCCGAGCTGCAAAAGTCTTCATTATGAAAAGATCGTCGGCACTGCAAAGAAGCAACGACAGCCCATCAGCGAAAGAATATGGCGAAGCATTTTCCATCATTTCACGTTCAAATGGCAGCGCAGCAAAGGTAATGTCTATCGCTACTCCGTTGCTGCTTTTTAAAAGAAGCACCCGGTTCGCAACAGCAAAGTTCAGAGCATCAGAAATACGACTTTCAAAACGCTTCAACATGCCCCCGGCGAATCCGGCTTCCTCACCAAAATCAACCAGAACGGCAATGTCTGCATCCTGGGTGAAACGAACCTCTCCCCATCTGATGACGGCAAGTCCACCAATGATGCAGTATTGGTAATTCATGGACGAGAGGTAATCGCAAACTTCTTTTGCTGCTGAAAATAGTTTATTCATTGAAATTTGTTACCCCAGTCGAAATTCCCTTGAAAATCTCATCTATTAAAATAATAGCATAACGGGTTTTCAGCGTCGATGTCTGAATGTTTTTTTCGACGATTACGACAAGGATTTTTTGGGTTTCTTTTTGCCGGTGCCAGTCTCCAACCACATGGGTTTCTTAAAAAGCCATGATTGCGCAGATGATCGTCACCATTGGCAGTGGCAACATTGAAAACGACTCTGGCAAAAAGAGCAGCAAGATCGACAGCAATAAAACCCGGGTCTCCCCAGGTAGCAATAAATTCAGCCAGCTCAAGATAGCTTGCATCTTCCGTGTCCTGATTGCCGGTCATCGTCATTGCAGAGGCGAAAAAACGCCTGCTGCTGCCAACTCGATCGAACCGTTTAACCATAAATGTGTGATAGCCGTTGCCAATTTTCATTAGACGGGCTTCAGGCACGACTATCTCGCAGGCAACAGCAAGTTCGTGCAGCAGCACTTCCCAGAGCGCAACATCGTAATCATCTTCAGCCGAGGGAAACTTGGCGATCCAAAGATTGCCGGACTCATCGATCAAATTAGCTTTCGGGCGAGCTCCACCCAAAGATGAGCCGGGAGCAACCAGAATCTTCAACCATTCCCGCAATTTTTCGAGATCATCCTGCTTTCTTCGGGTTAATTCCCAGGCAACTGCCTGAAGCTCAGCAATGCGGGCAAGCGGTGGTGCTGAACGGCTTTCATTGGCAAGAAATGATTCCGTATCCGGGTGACTGAAGCGCAAAGCGCCCATTCTGGTGCAATCCTGTATGCCCAGAAGAAAATCCCAGGCTTCGAGAGTTTTCGGTGCCCGGCGCTGTTCTCGTGCTTCAACGACTTCCCGGCGTTTCATAAGTATCTGACCCCAGCGGTCAGGGCAGGAATCCATAAAAACACCGAAATTCTGATTGCCCGGATAAGACTCACCGGCGGTCAAGTCCAATTCCGGGTCGAGTGGAAATGCATGCGCCGTTTTCAGCCAGGCGGGGTCGTAAGCAAAGCGAACACTCCCACGATCACCGCGGGACAAAGTGCCTATTCGCTGCAAAGGCCCAAAAGAAGGCATTTTCAACTTTGTAAAGGGTCGGGCGGGATATGTCGGCTCTTGCGCAAACCGTTTCCATGGAAAAGCGCCGGCGCAGTCGGGCATCCCTGAGGCGTTGCCCCAGAAACTCAAGTTCTTTTGCTGAAGATGGAAATACGACCACAGATTTTTTACTCATAACAGCAATTAAATTTTACATAACAGTGCAATTTTGTCAATTTTAATTATCATTTTTCACCCCGGATCATGGGATCGTTAATGTAGGAACGGGCAGCACCGGGGCGCTATCTATCCAGATGCGCCCTGGCATTAGCGCATCCTGCGGGCCGACACACGGGTCGGCGCCTTCAAAGACCGGACCAGTATAGCTTTTTCCCTGAAATGGGCAAGGGCGCGAAAGTGCGGCATGATATCGTTCAAATGGAACAATCAACGGTGTCTTGACGCACTTCATGAGTTTGTCATGCAAAATCGTGCACAGTAGTTTTTCAGGTTCGCATCAACGATTTTCGTCCGACCACTTTTTATTAAATGCTATTGGGCGCGCTCTTCAGGTGGCGGGGGCGAACCGGATTTTTTTTCAATATGCGGAAAAATGGTCTGCAGATCAATGCTCAGTTCGGGAAAAATAAATGACCTGGCAACCGAGCTGGATTCGAATACTTCAGGTTTGCCGAATCCGTTCTTACCCAGAACATAGATGAAAACCAGGCGGTCTTCGGGGTGCAGCAGCCAGAACTCACGAACCCCGCTTCTTTCGTAAAGGGCCCGTTTCTGCAGCTGGTCTTTACTTGCAGTCGAAGGCGAAATTACTTCAACCACCAGGTCGGGGGCCCCCACACAGCCTTTATCGTCGAGCTTCTCTGGATCGCAGACCACCAGGATATCCGGTTGAACCACATCGAAAATGTCTTCGTTTCTCTTCGATTTCTTCGGCAGCCTGACATCGAATGGGGCAACATAAACCTCACAGGTTTTGCCATAAAAAAAGTTTCCAATTTGCCGCAGCAGTTCAGAAACATACTTCTGATGCTGCCGCAACGGCGCGTTCATGTCGTAAACGATTCCGTCTATGATTTCATAGCGTTTATCGTCATCCCAGTTCAGATAATCGGCATAAGAAAACCTTTTTCTGCCCCTCTTCAGCCCGGCAACCATTTACATCCCTCCAGCGAAAATCTGACAATAATTCAAATATATCAGCTTTTAACCACAAATCAAGAACCCAGGGAAAAAGCCTGGCGCAGATGATTACTGATGCGGTCGCAGGCCGTGCCGTCACCGTATGGGTTGTGCGCCTGGCTCATCTTGCAATAAGCCTTCTCATTGCACAAAAGCTCGGTGGTGGCCGCCACGATTCTGCCGCGATCGGTGCCGACCAGCCGCACGGTACCCGCATCGACGGCCTCGGGGCGCTCGGTGGTATTGCGCATGACCAGCACCGGCTTGCCCAGCCCGGGAGCCTCTTCCTGGACACCGCCGCTGTCGGTGATAATCAGGTAAGACCGGCTCATCAGATAAACGAAAGGCAGGTAACTCAACGGTTCAATCAAATATACATTTGAAACATTTGTCAGAATCTCTTTTACCGGTTTCTGTACATTCGGGTTCAAATGCACCGGATAAACGATATCCAGGTCAGCATTGCCCAGTGCAATCTCTTTGAGCCCTTCACAGATATCGATGAAACCCTGTCCGAAGTTCTCGCGCCGATGACCGGTCACCAGAATAACCCTTCTACCGTCGACCGGTGAATATCCCAGACCGGCCAGCTCTTTATCAAGTTTTTCGGCCAGCTCAGGCTCGTTGTCGATTTTCTTCAAAACCCAGTGCAGCGCATCGATGACCGTATTACCAGTAACCACGATCTGTTCAGGCTTAACGTTCTCACAGCGCAGATTGTTGGCCGAAAGTTCGGTGGGAGCATAATGCCAGGTAGTCAGCCGGCCGGTCAGCTGCCGGTTGGCTTCTTCTGGCCATGGGCTGAGAAGATTGTGGGTGCGCAGGCCCGCTTCAATATGGGCAACTGCTATCTGTTGGTAAAAGGCCGCCAATGCCGCCGCGAACGAAGTGGTCGTGTCGCCATGAACGAAAACCAGGTCGGGTTTATATTCACTCAAAACCGGCTTTAGGCCCTGCAACACGTTTGTGGTCACGTCGTAGAGGTCTTGCCCCGGTTTCATGATGTTAAGATCGTAATCCGGGTGAATCTCGAAAATCTCCAGAACCTGATCGAGCATCTGGCGATGCTGCGCGGTTACGCACACCCTGGTTTCAAAGCATTCAGGGTATTTCTGCAGCTCCTTGACCAGCGGAGCCATTTTAATGGCTTCAGGACGAGTACCGAACACAATCAGCAGCTTTTTCATATTTTTTATCTAAATAAAAAATTCTACAACGGTCATTTCGACCCAATTCTTGGGCTCAATGACCGACTTCATTATTTTTTCAGGCCGAGGCGTTCGCGCTGGTAGCGCTCGCGCAGAGGTTCCCACCACCACTGGTTGTCGAGATACCACTGCACGGTTTTGCGCAAGCCGGTTTCGAAAGTTTCACCAGGCACCCAGCCCAGCTCACGCTCGATTTTCGAGGCATCGATCGCGTAACGCATGTCATGGCCGGGCCGGTCGGTCACGAAGGTGATCAGGTCGGCATAAGATCGGCCATTTCGACCGGCAGATGCCGGCTCAATGACCGATGAGTTTTTTTCGGTCGCTGAGCCTGTCGAAGTGACCGCTTTCAATGGTCGCAAATCATCGAGTATGGAACAGATAGTGCGCACCACCTCGATATTCTGTTTTTCATTGTGCCCGCCCACATTGTACGTCTCGCCAGGTTTGCCTTCAGTCGCAACCTTCACCAGTGCCCGGGCGTGATCTTCAACATAGAGCCAGTCGCGAATCTGCTCGCCCTTGCCATAAACCGGAAGCGGTTTGAGTTCTAGGGCATTGAGAATGACCAGCGGAATGAGCTTCTCCGGGAAATGGTATGGCCCGTAATTGTTTGAACAGTTGGTAATGATGGTTGGCAGCCCATAGGTGCGGTACCAGGCCCGAACCAGATGATCTGAACTGGCTTTGCTGGCCGAATAGGGCGAACTGGGTTCGTATGGTGTTTCTTCGGTGAACAGACTGTCATCAAGCTCAAGATCGCCATAAACCTCATCGGTGGATATATGGTGAAATCTGAAATCGCTGCGCCCCTTCGCATAATGACGCGCCGCTTCGAGCAGATTGTAAGTGCCGAAGATATTCGTTTGAATAAATTGCGCCGGGCCGTCGATCGAACGGTCAACATGCGACTCGGCGGCAAGGTGCATGACTATATCGGGCGAAAAATCAGCAAAAGCTTTTTCCATCGCTGCCCGATCACAGATATCGGCCTGCAGAAATCGATAACGCGACGATTCGGCGATTTCGCGCAATGATTCAAGATTGCCCGCATAAGTAAGCTTGTCCACGTTCAGAACCTGGTGTTCTGTTTCCCTGATCAGCAGGCGAATAACCGCCGACCCGATAAATCCGGCTCCGCCGGTAACCAATATTTTCATTGTTTAAACCTCATTTTCTCAGACCCGACCGTAGTTGTCGTCGAATCTGATGATATCGTCTTCGCCAAGGTAGCTGCCCGACTGCACTTCGATCAGTTCAAGCGGAATCTTGCCGGGATTTTCAAGACGGTGCTTAACCCCAAGCGGAATGTAAGTTGACTGGTTTTCACTCAGCAGCACCGATTCATCGCCACGCTCGATGCGGGCAGTGCCCTTTACTACCACCCAGTGCTCGGCCCGGTGGTGATGCAGCTGCAGTGACAGCTGTGCCCCGGGTTTTACGGTAATGCGCTTGACCTGATAACGCTCGGAAAGGTCAATGGTTTCGTAAGTGCCCCAGGGTCGGTTAACCCGCAGATGATTGAGCGACTCAGGCCGTTTTGCCCGATTGAGCGCATCGACGATATTTTTAACGTTCTGCACCCGGTCTTTATGAGCCACCAGAATCGCATCGGCAGTCTCGACCACGATATGATCGCTGACCCCCACAACGCTGACCAGACGCCCGGACGATCTGACATAACAGTTGCTCACATCGTCGAGCAGCACATCGCCAACGATTACATTGCCGGCGGCATCTTTCGAATTCACGTCAGAAAGGGCTGACCAGGCTCCGATGTCGTTCCAGCCGGCGCTGAGCGGAATGACCACTGCCCGGTCGGTTTTTTCCATAACTGCATAATCGATGGAAATTGAAGGACACTCAGCGAAAGCTGAAGCATCGAGCCGGACAAAATCGGGGTCGCGCCTGGCTTTTTCAAATGCCTGTTTAGATTTTGCCGCAACTTCAGGCTTGAATTTTTCAATTTCACCAAGATAATCGGCAACCCGGAACATGAACATG
Source organism: Candidatus Rifleibacteriota bacterium (assembly GCA_049325495.1). GTDB lineage: Bacteria > Muiribacteriota > Ozemobacteria > Ozemobacterales > Ozemobacteraceae > DYKG01. Next base: position 9,193 of record JBMOKV010000455.1, read on the forward strand.
CCGCTGTTCCAGTAATAGCCGCCATCGCGCAGATATTTTTCGGCAGTTGCCAGATCGGGTTTTTCAACGAAACGTTCGATCATCACCGCTCCACTCGCAGCATCTACCTGTTTGTCGCTGCCTTTGATATATCCATAGCCCGTTTC
>JBMOKV010000456.1:0-9309 GCA_049325495.1 Candidatus Rifleibacteriota bacterium
AAACAAAATCGTGGTAGGCGGCTCTCTGGTTACGGCCGCTGCGCTGAACCGTGCCGTCGAACTTGGCGTTAAAGGCGTGGTCGTTGGCGGTTATGATGCCCATGATCTTAAAGAATTTCTGGGCTACGATCTTGGTGTGGCTATTACCGGCACCGAAGACAAGGGCATCACGCTGGTTGTAACTGAAGGCTTCGGCAAAATCAACATGGCACAGAAAACCTTCGATCTGCTTAAAAATTGTGTTGGAAAAAAAGCTTCGATCAATGGCGCAACCCAGATTCGCGCCGGAGTAATCAGGCCTGAAGTTGTTATTCCGATTGAAGGTGCCAAACTTTCCGATTCAGACAAATCAGCCAATATGGGCATGACGATTGGCAGTCTGGTTCGTATCATTCGCCAGCCCCATTTCGGCGAAGTGGCCAAGGTCGTGAATCTGCCGGAACAGCCGACCAAGATTCCTACTGAAGCCAAGGTGCGCGTGGTTGAAATCGAAACCCTTTCAAAGGCCGAACGCATGATTCTGCCCCGCGCTAACGTTGAAATCATAGAAGACTAATGACAGAAAAATACAACGACATCAATCCTGAACAGTTAAAGAAAGAAGTCAAAGAAGAACTTCTCAAGCGCGAAATTCTTATGGGGCTTGAGGAAGACGAAATCGATCTTTTTGAGCTGTTTCGCGTGCTGGTCAAACATTGGAAGCTGGTGGTGGTAATGCCGCTGGTTGTCGCGGTTCTGACTGCGATCTACAGCCTGACCCTGCCGAACCATTTCAAGGCCAGTGCCACGATTTTCGTTCATTCAAGCGGTGGAAAAATGAGCTCATTGCTTGCGTCGCTGCCGATGGCCGGCCTGATTGGCGGTATTGGCGGCGGTGGTTCTGCCGAATATCTGATGGCTTATTTGAAAAGTCGTACGATGAGCGAGCGCATAATCAACCGCTTTGGTGTTGCGACGAACACGGCGATCGTCGGACCGAAACCTGACCCTGAAATCAAATATGACAATCTTCTTAAAACTGTCAGCCAGATTGTTTCGGTTGATAAAGACAAGGACGGTCTGATAACCGTCTCTGCCGAAACCATGTCGGCCGAACTTTCGGCTGAAATTGCCGCTGTTTATCTTGAATATCTGGCTGGTTTTGCCCGTGGGCCCCAGAAAGAAAAGCGGGTTTTCGTCGAAAGTCAGCTGGAAAAGGTGAGCCGCGAGCTTGAAGTGGCAGAGAATGAATTCAAGGCATTTCAGGATGCCAAGAAGATGTATTCGATGGAAAAGCAGGCGAGTGCTCTGATTGAAAAGCTTGCAACCCTTGAGTCAGAAAAAGTTCAGGCTGGTATTGCGCTGAAAATGCAGCAGAGTCTTCTGAAATCATCGGGGAATCTGCCTGAACTGGTCAAACTCGAAGGCAAAAAAGTATCTGAAGAAGCCAAGCTCGAAGCCCTCGGCAAAGAGATTGGCGAAACTGAAAAGATCTTGAGCGGTATGCCTGAACTGGCCCTTGAATTCATCAGATTACAGCGCAATCTGAAGGTTAAGGAAAAGGTGTTCGGGGTGCTTACCGAGCAGTATGAAATGGCCAAGATCGCCGAAGCAGAAGAAGGCAGCCAGTTTGAAGTGATCGACAAGCCAAGGCCACCTGAAGTTAAATCAAAGCCCAGACGGTCGATCATGGTTATTCTTGCTGGTCTTAGTTCCGGTGTTCTTGGCGTGTTTGCCGCGTTTTTGATCGAGTTTATCCGACGTCGCAAAGAACAGGATGCCAAGGAACAGGCCAAACCTTGATTCAAACATAATTTTGAATTGCTGATGCAGATTTTAAAGGCGGGCTTATCAGTCCGCTTTTTTATTGCCTGAATGCACACGCAAAGCTAAAAAGAGCACAAAGAATTATGAGAAAAGGCAAAAAATCGTAGTATTTCTAACGAAATAAGATAAGTGAAAGTATTTACATCTAATTCTGGAATTTTTGTGGCAAAAAAGAAATACATTACTGACAGGGGTCTTGAAAAAACTGAAACAGGCTTGTTTCAGTGGTTTCGACAGACGCTTGAGAAAAACCTGGAACAAGAGCTGCCAGCCAGACCAGCTGATATTCTGCATCTGCTTCATGCTCCGGAATTTCTGCTCGACTGGGTTTCGGAGGTTGAAGACGGGATTTTCCCGGTTAAACAAAATGAGGTAGAGCAACTGCCCGATCTAGAAAGTCGCATTCGCAATGCACGCCGCAAGACCGGTCAGTATTACACTCCCGAGAGCTTTGCCCGCAAATTGATTCTAGAAACAGGTCAGAATTTAAATGGAAAGATACTTGACCCGGCGTGTGGAGACGGCAGTTTTCTGGTTGCAACGGCTGAAGAGCTTTCAACCAGGCCGGATTGCGCCGAATGGTTGTCGGCAATTCATGGTTATGACGTTGATTCTCAGGCTTTGTTAATTTGTCTGGGCCGCATGCTTGGCCGGTTTTGGGGTAATGGCTGGCCGCGTCTGCTGTGCAAAGATTTTCTGAGGGCAGACGATAAAACTCGCTTCAGTCTCATAATTGGCAATCCGCCTTATAAGGTCAATTTAAATGAAGAGTTGAAAGTTTTTTTGCGGTCGCGTTACAAAACTTCTGAAGGGGAAAAAGACCTTTACACTTTTTTTATCGAACGATCATGCGAGATGCTTGAACCTGGCGGAAATCTGATTTTGCTTACTTCGCATACCTGGCTGGTAAACCATCAATGCCGGCTGATACGAAAACTGGTTTTCAACCTGCGGGTTATGAATATTTTTCTGTTGCCGGCCCGTTTTTTTGTAAGCGCTCCCGGGGTTCTGCCTGCGGTTTTGCACCTACGCAACCGACAGGCGTTGACGTCTGATGAGACGGTTCTTCATGTTAACTATAATCCTGAACGAGGCTGGAATAATAATTTTCAGGTTAAACAGGAAATCCTTGAAAGCGGACGGGGTTTAAGGCAGGCAATCGTACCCGAAAAACTTAAAAATATATTTGAAGTGATGGTGCAGAGCTCAAAACCACTGGGCGAAATCTGCAGGGTGGGAGTTGGGATTCAGGAGTCGTTAAAGCGTGAAGGCGTGGTTTCAAAATTTGTTACTGACCAATGCCTTTCTTCTCGGCATAGAAAAGTGCTTAAAGGGCGAGAACTGTTTCCTTTTCAGATAAACTGGGAAGGTAAATTCATAGATTATGGCCCGCATCTGGCCTATGCCGGCGATGAGCAGGTCTTTTCCGGGGAAAAGGTTCTTTATCAGAATATTCGCAACGAAAAGCTCAAATTCAGGCTGGTAGCGGCCCATGACCGCCGAGGCTTTTTTCCGAAGAATTCAATCTCATTCATTACTGGCGGAAACAGTAAGAATTTCTTGCCTTACCTGTCCGGTCTGTTGAACAGTCTTCTGGTTAACGCCTGGTTCAGCGGGCATTATCACAGTTTTCACATAACCGTTTCACAGGTAAGAGCCATTCCTCTGCCTGATCCTGAACCGATTCTGCAGAATAAGATAGCTGCTCTGGCAGATCGAATATCTATGCTGAAGTTTGAATCTGGTGAATACAAAGAAGCCTGGCAGGAGCTGAATCTTCTGGTTTGTGAGGCCTATCTCGGAATTGGGCAACATCAGCAGTTGCTCGATGAATGCGATTTTTTTCTTGAACAGGCCGCCACATTGTGATATTTTATTAGCACTCGATATGTGTGAGTGCTAATTTCTGGTTGTCGAATCTGCAGGAGGAAAGGTAAATGCCAACTTACAGCTATAAATGCAAAGAATGCTCAAAAGTTTTCGATGCCTTTCATTCAATGTCTTGCACCGATGCCCAGCATTGTCCTGCTTGTGATGGTGTTGGGCAAAAGCTCATGTCAGCAAGCTCAGTGATTTTCAAAGGCTCGGGTTTTTATTCTACCGATTATCGCGATTCAGGTTATCTTGAAGCGAAGAAAAAGGATGCAGATAAGCCCGGCGAAAGTAAAGCCGAAACAAAAGCGACTGGTGAAAGCAAAGCGGCTCCGGCTGCTGAAGCCAAGCCCGAAAAAATCGAAAAACCCGCCGCAAAAACTGAACCGGTAGCAGCAGCTGCCTGATTAAATATTTCAATTGAATCTGTTTTTTGAACGCACTTCAAGAAACAGATTTTTTTGTTGTGCATTTTAGGATTTCGCTGCCAAAAAAGCGTGCGCAGCGGCACAAAAAACACCAGACAAAAAAATGAGTTTCTATTGTTTCAAGGTGTCTTTAAACTTTCATGGGATGTTATTCGTTAAATGCGCCGGTTGTAATTGCTTGAATGTCGGGGTAAAATCTAGGTATCCGCCCCCAAAGCCCCAGGAGTAAGAGTGAGCAAAGAGATTATTTCACGGTTATACAGTACTGAAGCCGAAGTTCGTAAAGAAGCCGTGTATCGTATTCTTTTTGACCGGATGCATGAGCTTATTCCCGAGCTCAAGCAGGCTGCTTTCTATGAGCAGAATGAAGATATAGCTCTGCTGATTGCGCAGGTTGCGATGACTTTAGAGGCATTTCCCCGAGACCAGTCGATAGAGAGACTTATTCTCGAAGACATGAGCCGGGAATCGGGGCTTAATGAGATGCCAAAAAAAATGTGGGATTATCTTGCCTTGCACGGCAACAGTCAGATGTTGATCGCGATCATGGGGGCAATGAATGAAACCATTCCTCCACAGGCTCAGGATTTCATGGAAAGCTGCCTTAACCATGGCGACCCTGAAATCAGGTCGATGGCCTGCGGTATCGCAATAAACAGCGGGCGCCCAACCCATTTTGCCCATGTGCTGAATCTGATAACCGACCCTGATCCTATGGTTTCAGAGGCGGCTTTTAAGGTTGTCCGGAATCTTCCCCCATCGCAGATGGTTATCATTCTCGATTACGCTCTGGGGTCGCCAGACGAATGGGTTTTGCAGAACGTCGCCCCGTTTCTGCCACTGCTGATAAATAACGATCTTCGCAAAGTTATTGCGAAAGTGCAGTATCACCAGCATCCGCTGGTGTCCAAAAAAGCCCGCGAGGCGTTGAAGCAGCTTGATTCTGTGCCGTTTGTCAGCAAAAGAGCCAAGGACAAGCAGGGGGAAGAGGAAGAGACAGAAGTCGGCGAGGGGGGAGAAAACAGCGAAAAGGAAGATTTCAGATCTTTTAAAAAAGAGATGGAAGAGAAGCGCCGCAAACACATGGAAGAGGAGCGTCTCAAACGTGAGGAAAAAGAGCGCATAGACGCGGAAATCGCCGGCACGAGTGAAGACGAAATAGAAGAGCTTGCGGGAGAGCTTGAGCAGTTCAAAGAAGAAATCTCAGAAACTTCAGGCCACGATGTTGCGCCGGTGGTAGAAGATGACGAACCTCTTATAGAAAACCTTGATTTTGAAAATGAAAAGGCGGTTCTGGAAGAGGTTGATGAAAGTGCTGAACTTGAGCAGGTTGCGGAGGAGCTGGAAAAAACCGTAGTTAATGTTGATGAAGAAAACTCTGAACCTGAAATGAAGCTTGAGCCAGTTTCAGACCAGGAAGAGCCGGTTATAGATTTTGACCGGGTACAGCAGGAAATCGAGCAGGAACTGCAGGCAGAAACCGAGGGCAAATCGGAGCCGGAGGATGAGATTTCAACAACGGGTGCTCCCGATTCTAATGAAAATGCCCGGGAAGACTCTTCAACTCAAGCCGCCAACGTCCCCAGAGCAATTGAGTTGGCAGAATCGGGTGATTACCAGGAATCAACACCTGCGGCGGTGATAATTTCAGTTGATGATTCTGAACTTGCCGTCGAAGAGACGGATGATACAATCGAGAATATTATGGTTGAAGAAGTATCGATTGAAATTGAAGATGAGATTGCTTCTGAACCTGAGGAAAAAGCAGAAAGGCAACCAGCGAAAGAAAGCAGACCTGCGGAGGTGAAAGTTGCGGGGCACGCAGCGAAAACTTCTACTGATCGCGAAACGTTCCTGCCAGCGGGCAAAACCATCGCCAAAGTTGCTGCAAAACCAGCAAAAAAAGAAGAGCCTGTTCCTGAAGGGGCCATAAAAATTGCGCCGATTCCTGCAGCCCAGACAATTGTCAGCCGGTATCCTTCGTTTATTTCAGATCCTTTTGCAGAGCTTTTCAGGCCTGCTTTGCCAGAGAATCATCTGAAAAATCTGCAGCTGGCGGCAGATAATTTAATTGCGTATTTGAATATTTGCTTTATTCAGTCATGTCTGTTTTTCGCCCCTGCTTCTGAAGTTCTGACAAAGAGTGTAAAAGAGTGCCTGAAAGGACATCTGATTGGCCCGACGGCACTCAGATGCCTGCACAATTTTGCGCTGGCGATGAAACAATCACGTGAGAATCCGGTTTTCTTTACATTTTCACTTGCCAATATTCTGACAGAGTCTTCAGATACGAATCCGGTAATGATGCTACGTGAATTGAAAGAATATTTGAAAGAGCCGATTGATCCGCTTGAAGAGTCTTTGCCTCAGGCAATTGAGGGGCTTGCAGAAATTTTGCGTGGAGTGAAATCAATATTGAATAACCTGATCGTCATGAGGGCACCGAAGGGGGCAAAAGAGCCTTTTGCCGATCTCAGTGGTCCACTGGCCCAGGTTCTTGCGGCAGACAAACGGCCGGCAATCGAGCTTCCGCCGGGCGAGGTGGTTGTACTGTCGCGGGATGGTACCGAGGCTTTCGGTTTATTTCCATATTTTAAATATGCTCGCCGCAAGATTGCATACGGAGCTCCAAGTTCGGCGGAATTCAAGATTTTGCTTGAGCGACTGGAAATTGAAGGTGCATGAATTTTTTCTCGAAAGTTGTGATGGTTGTTGGCTGATGTTAAGATGTTGTCTATGAAAATCAGAATTTTAACCGCAGGCTTGGTTTTCTTACTTGTTCAGGCTGCGTATGCTCTCAATCAGGGTGAGCTTGAGCGCTTTTTTCCGCCGGCAAAGAGATTTGCCCGTCTGGATCAAATTTTGCGCATCAATTTTCCCGATATTAGTCATTCGAAGGCAAAACCAGAAGTTTTCAACCAGGCGGTAGATTTTAACAATCAGGGGCTTGCTGAGCTTCGCAATGGCAATGTCAACGAAGCCGAAGCTCTTTTCTCTCGGGCGTGTAAGCTGGTGCCGGGCGAGAAGGGTTTCTGGAATAATCTTCTGCTGGCGACCCGGAAAATCAAGGGAAATGAGCTTCGGGCGGTCGATATTGCCAAAAGGGTAATGGCTCTCGACAACGAAAATTACCAGGCCGCCCATATTGCAGGCCTGATGTTGCTCAACGATTTAGATCGTCCCCTTGATGCAATCGCTTTTTTAAATCATGCATTTGAACGAAGCAATCAGGATGCTTCAATTGCGGTTGCACTGGCAACAGCTTATGAAAAAGCCGGTTATTCAGAAAGTGCATTTGAAATTCTCAAACTGCATGCCCATCGGGCTTCTGATGACCCTTACCCAATTTATCTGCTTGGCCTGCAGTACCTCGAGCGCGAAGATTTCAACCCGGCTATCAGGGCATTCAACAGTGCCCGCGCTGCGGATACCAAGGGGTATGCTCATGACGCCTGGATCAGAGCCAGATATTATGCCGGGCAGCTTGAAGGACTTGCCGGAGACTGCCGGACGGTTCTGCGTAAGTTTCCTGAGATAATGAACCGGCAGAGCCTCGAGCGAATTCTTTTTTCGCTTGCCCCACAGGATTTCAGATTTGAAGAAAGAATAAAAATCAAAATTAATGACGCCAGTGCTATAGAGCGGCTCGATTTCCTGGTTAAGCCCATTCCTGAGCTTGCCGGGCACCAGACAACCCGTCTTGCCAGTGCCGAGATCGTTTCGGGCGGCAACAGCACCCGGGCTCAAGTCATCGATCGCGACCAGAACGGGCGATTACGCATATCGGTGCCTCGTGATCAGATAAGGCAGGAATTCTTTCTCAAGCTGGTGCATCGAATTCAGACAGTGCCGCTTCTGGGCAGTCAGGTTAAAGCAAATTCTGAAAGAAAACCTGAAATAAAGTATGCCGCTTTAAGTGAGAAATACAGCATCGAAAACGACATGCTTGCGCTTCTGGCTGACCGAATCGAAAGACAGCCGGGAAATTTTGTGCAGATGGCGACGAAAGCGGTTTCTGCCGGCCTGAAGTATCTTGAAAATTATGAAGATTTTTCGGTTGAATGGGCGTTGCGCAACCCTGAAAATTGTGACTGCACTGAATTTTCCAGGTTGCTTGCAGCTCTTTGCCTGCGCAAAGACACACCTGCCCGAATGGCAACCGGCTTTCTCGTTAAACCTGAATTGATGGGGCAGGAAACTTCTATTGGACACGCCTGGTGCGAGGTTTTCTTTCCCGGCCGTGGCTGGATTCCCATAGATCCAACCCTGCAATCAACTATGCACTGGGCATATTTTGGCAATCTTCTCAGCGATCAGATTTATTTTGGCGAAGCCAGTGACAATGCATCGCGAATCAGCATCGATTACACTTCAACCCGATCTGAAATGCAGGTGAATCTTAGCGGTTCCTTCGTCATTTCCAGATGGCAATAAATTAAACATTCAATTGAAGGGAAAAAAATGAAAAACTTCAACAAAAACGTTTTCAAGCAGTATGATATAAGAGGCATCGTTAAAGAAGACTTTTCAAGAGATTTTATTACGAATCTTGCGATGGCTTATGCAACTTTCGTCAGCCGCCATCTGGGGGATAAAAAAGATCTTTGCATGGCGATTGGCCGAGATGCCCGTCTGAGCGGGCCAGATCTCAAGAACTGGTTCGCTGATGGCCTGAAAAAATGCGGCGTGAAGGTCATCGACCTGGGTATGTGCCCGACGCCTCTGGTTTATTACTCGATGTTCAAATTGCCGGTTGATGGGGCTATCATGATTACGGGCAGCCATAACCCGCCAGAATATAATGGCTTCAAACTTGGTTTCAAGAAAACCACAATTCATGGTGAAGAGATTCAACAGGTAAGAGAGATTCTTGAAAAAGGTGAATTCATAACTGGTTCAGGCAGCGAAGAGTCTTACGATATTATTACTGCCTATATAGAGCATCAGATTGGGCGTCACCAGGCGCTCAAAAACTGTTCAAACAGGCCAAGGGTTATTGTTGATGCTGGAAACGGCACCGCCGGCCTGGTTGCACCATCGATTTTCAAAGCTCTTGGCTGTGAAGTTATTGAGCTGTTTTGCGAGCCTGACGGCAATTTTCCCAATCACCACCCCGATCCAACGGTTGAAAAAAATCTGCAGCTGTTGATTGCTGAAATGAATAAAACCGGTGCAGATGTGGGTTTTTCCTATGACGGTGACA
>JBMOKV010000457.1:0-9222 GCA_049325495.1 Candidatus Rifleibacteriota bacterium
CTGCCGGTTCTGCCGGTACATGATCGATGCAGGCTGCATTTCATAACCTGGTAATTCTTGTTTCTAGTAATGGAGGTCACAATTGAGGGAGGCGACTGATCTGGGAGTCAGCGCTGGCGTCCGTCGCGAATTATCCGGGCGGCGTATTGATCTGACCAAACTTAAATTCCCCGTCAAGAACGGGGTTGTTACCATTGAAGGCGAACTCAGCTTTGTTGGCCTGGAAAAATCAAGCGACGAAACAGCCATCGAGCTCAAGTTTCTTGAATCCAGTCTCAAAGCGATTTTTGGCGTTAAAGAAATAATTTTTGCGTTCAGTAACTGGGCAAAAAATGATCATGGGGGCTGGGAATCGAGCGATGCCAAACCCTCTGCCACAGCGGCACCTGTTGCCTCTGGCGACGGACTGGTCTGCCCGGACTGTGATTACGTCATCAGGTTCTGCCCTTGTTGCGGCAAACCTCTCGCAGGTGCAGGAAAAGGTGCTCCCAGCAGAATTAAAAAGCCTGCTCCTCCGATTAAACCGATGATCAAGAAGAAAAAGCCGATTGGCCCGGTTTCCCTCACCCCGAGTCCGGCTTCTTCACCATTTTCCAAACCAGCCATCCAGCCTGTTTCAACTACGACACCACCAGATTCTCATGAACAATCAGAGAATCTCCTCAAACCGCAATTTCCAGCAACTGTAAAACCTCAACCGGTATCAAATGAGCCCTTTAAACCGGCCAGCCACCCGGGACTTAAAACAGAACCGGAACAGAAACCGGTCGCTCCTGCTGAAACAACCGTTAAACCGGCTTCTCCAGCAATAGTTTCCCCCAGGATTCCCCCAGCAGTTCCCGCAAAACCGGCAGTAGCTGCCCCCGTGAAACCCGTTGGCCCAGTTGGCCCCGTCAGCCCTGCTAAACCTGCTGCTGCACCAGTAAAACCAGTTACACCCGCTGTCACACCAATGGCTCCTGCCCCCGAACCCAAAGCCCCGATAGATGTCGCTGAAGCAGATTCTTCGCCCAACCTTTCTGATTTCGACGCAGGAACCTTCGATCTGAAACAGGTTGAGCCAGCAGCGAAAGCAGAACCTGCTGTCGCACCTGCGGTTCCGGATCTTGACAGTTTCGACATCAGTTCATTCGCGACTCCGGTTCCAGCAAAAACTCCGCCGGCAGAAGAGTCGCCGGCCCCCGCAGATGACCCCTTTGCCGGCTTTACCCAAAGCCTTGGGCTCGAAGAAGAAGAAAACCCAGTTTTACAAAGTAAGCCCGCAGACGTTGATGAGCGTTGCAGTTTTCCCGCAACGCCGCCTGAACCGGAAGCAGTTCCTCTGCCACCGGTAAAACCAGCGGTTGCTCCGGCAAAACCCACCCCCCAAATCCAACCAGTTCAGCCAAAGCCGGTTGAAAAGCCTCCTTTGCCCCAGCTGAAACCCCAGCCGACCCCAGACCCATTTTCGTTGGATGAAGAAACGCCGCTTCCACCCATGAAACCGGCACCAGCGGCTCCAGCAGCGTCTCCAGCTCCAGATCCGTTCAGTCTTGACGACGACACACCTCTGCCACCGATGAAACCTGCTCAGGCACCCGCTTCAGCTGACCCATTCAGTCTCGATGACGACACACCCTTGCCGCCAATGAAGCCGGCACAGGCTGCCCCGGTCGCAGATCCTTTCAATCTCGACGACGACACACCCCTGCCCCCGATGAAGCCAGCATCAACCGGGAAACCGGCGAGCAAAGATCCGTTTGCCGCTCTGTTTGCCGATGCCAGCGCCGACCTTGGCGGCGGAACGGGCGGAGAAAAGGGCAAAGACCCATTCGCTTCACTGGATCTCGATCTGGATGTTCTCGAAATTTTCCCGTCCAATGACGCACCCGCTCCAACACCAGCTCCGAAGCCTGGCAAACCAGGCAAACCCGTAGCACCGGCGAAACCGGTTGACGACAATCCGTTCAATCTCGACAACGTCATCGATCTGGACAGCCCTGTTGAAGATAACAAAGAACAAAAAGGCCAGAAAGGGAAAAAAGACCCATTTGACCTTGATGATTTCGATATCAGCAAATTCAAACTCTGAGGTCTGCGTATGAAATTTCTACATCCCGCATTCATGCTTCTGTTGATCGGCTTTCTTTACAAGATTTACCGGACCGGTAAACAGGTAGACAGCATCAATGTAAAATCGCCTGATGCCGATCGCCGGGCAGAAATTCTCGCCGATCACGCAAAGACCGCACAACTGGTAACAGCGCTCATGATTCCAGGGTTTATCGGCGGAATCATTGGAGTGGTATATTTTCTTGGGATAAAAGAAGTCTTTATCAGAACTTACGGGCATGGCTTCATTGGCGCGGGAGTCCTCGGCCTGATGCTGTCAAACCTGTTCGTAGGCAAATCGATCAAGCGCCCACCCAAACCAAGCGCCAGAGAAAATCTGCTGAGCTTTCACCGTGGCCTGATGTATTTTGTTCTGATTGCTTCCGCAGGCTCAATTGCAACCGGCTTTTACATTCTTTTCGCCGGACCTTCCGCCTGAGGCTGAATCCTGAAATTGATCTAATCGCATCAGAAAGCTCATTGAAAACTGTAATCGCCCGATTAAATCGGGCGATTTTTATTTTAACGCCTTCTTATCAGATTTTTCCGGGTGCTTTAATCTAATGCTGGCTTAATGCCAAAATCGGGTTTAAGAGATTTTTCAAGAATTAAATACCTGATGAAAAAGCGGTTAGCGTTGCCTGATTGGCTCTGCCATGTTATTTTTAAGAAAACCAAGTCAGGATGGGAATGAAAATGAATCACCAGAAGAAAAGTAAGTTTAAAATTGCCACCGGTGGGCTTTTAATGGCAGCAATGCTGGTTTCTGGCCTGGCTACCCCCATTGAAGCTGCAAAAAAAGCCAAGACCAAAAGCAGCAAAACCAGCTTTACCACAACTGAAGTTACCGATGCCTTTTACGACAAGGCCTGGCGAAACTTTCAGATTGGTTCGAAGAAAGAGCGGCAGGAAGTCATTTCGGCACTGAAAGCCATCGTCAAAAAAAATGCTGAAGAATTCATGGCCCATTATTATCTTGGCATCATGATGTCAGAAGAAGAATCGACTGCAGCTGCTCTGAAGCACCTTGAAACCGCATTGCTGGGGTTTCCCAAGTCAGCTGATATTCATGTCAGAATCGCAAAAATTCTCGCCGAAAAAAACAAGCCCGATGAAGCCCTCGAACACTACCGCGAGGCGATTAAACTCGACCCCAATAACGGCCCCGCATTGAGCGAAGTCGGAATTGCTGAAATGGAAATGGGCAACAACGATCTGGCATTTGAGCTTTTGTTCAAAGCCCGGCAGGCGCAACCCGACAACGTCATGACCCTTCGCGGCCTGGGAGCAGTAATGATCGAGCGCAACGAGAATGCTGAGGCCGCAAAAATTCTTGAGCAGGCCCTGCTGTTTGACCCGAAACACGCTGATACCCACTGGTTGCTGGCAAAAGCCTATGAAAACCTGCAAAAGCCTGACAAAGCCTCTGAGCATTATGAACTTGCCAGAAAATTGGGCCGCAAAGACCCCGAAATCAAACAGATGATCGGCTATGACCTCGCACGCAGTCTGGTTAAGGGCGGCAAATATGAAGAAGCTGAAAAAGAGTATAAAAAGGCGATCGGCATTTCTGAGGACAAAGCAACTGGTTTCAGCGAACTTGCCAATCTTTACCTCGACACCGGGCGCGAAGAAAATGCAATAGACAATTTCAAAAAAGCATATGAACTTGATTCGCAAAAAGGCGAGGGAATTCTTACTGCTGCAGAAATCTATATGAAACGAGAAGATTTCGACAACGCCCTTGGGCTTTACGAAGTTTTGAAAAAAAACAAAGCCTTTGCAGACCAGGCCAAGAATGCGATAAAAGAACTTGAAGAGCGCAGGCAACTCGACGAGAAACTGGCCCTTGAAGCGAAAATTGAAGACGGAAAATCTGATCCGGCAACCGAAGAGATTACTTACCTTGAAATTCTCGAATCTAATCCGAAGGACGAAAATGCTCTCAAAAGCCTTTGGGAGTTTTATGAAGAGCGTGGATACTACGACGAAGCCATTAAATATTTCCGAGCCTACAACAAATTGCGGCCAGTAACTGATTTTCAGAAAAAACTGATTGAAAAAGAGCTCAAAAACAAACGGAAACTTGATAATTACACGATTTTTAACTGGAAAGATCCGATTGATTACAAAAACGTCACGACCAGTGAGGAAGATTTGAAGCAACAGGCATTCCATGGAGAAAACGATCGCCTGAAAGAACTGGCGTTCGATATTCTTGCCTGGCGTATCGGACACTACGCCAAGGAACGCTCGATGGGTGACGACAAACCTATTCTTGAAGCCAGGGTCGAATTCTATGAAGAACGTGGAAAAGTTGAAGAGGCGGTAAAAACCATCAATGCATTGAAACGATATGGCTGGTGGACCTCTGATGAAGCCAGTGACAAGAAGAAACAGATAAAAGACAGATTCAAAAAATAAATTTCTTCTTGATTTTTTTGAATTTTTTACTCAAATTTCTTTACTGTATTGTCGATTATCGAGGTGAATAAGATTCTGTTACCGCAATACCCTTCGATCAAGGAGTTCACAATGAGACGTGGTTTTTCACTTATAGAACTGCTGGTGGTAGTTGCCATCATTGCGATTCTGGTAGGAGTTGCAACACCCTACTATTCCGACTATGTAAAGGAAAGTAAAAGGGCCAAAGCGCTGCAGGATCTCGATGTCCTCAAACAGTCGGTTGTTCTTTTCAATTCCCAGGAAGACCTGCCCTACCAGGGCCAACTGGCAACCACTTCCCCCTATCTGCCGTTGCTGGGCGAAAACGACTTTAATGGTCTGCAGGGTCGCTATCTGACCTATATTCCCGTAGACCCATGGGGCAAGAACTACAAACTGGACCCCTATGCCTGCTATGTTTATAGTGAAGGCGCAGATTCAAGAGTAGATAGTGATGACATAAGAGAATATTATGTTAAAGACCTTGCTCTTACCAAAGTTGAGTGGGAAGACCGCAACAACAACCGAACCATGGACCAGGGCGACTGGCTGTATTTCAACTTCAACAAATCGCTCTGGATATCGGCTTTTTCAAGCGGCGACTTCAATGTTTATGAAAACTCCGAAGTTTCTACCGCAACCCTCGTCTGCAGTCTTGAAACTGATTTTGCATCGAGATATACCAATGAAACACAGGCTTCAACCAGCGTAATCATTACCCAGTTAGGCCTGGGCACCTCGGTCAAGCTTGGAGTTCATTCATTAGCTTTAAAAGACGAACTGGCAATTCTGAAAAAGTATCAGGAAGTCCAGTGTGACAGGGCCAATTCAAACTCTCTAGTTCTGCGCACCAGAGTTGAAAGAAACAACACGACTTCAGACCCCTTGCGCTATGCGGTAAGAACCAATCCGGTAAAAATCACGCCCAAGTAAGTAAACAAGCAAAAACCGGGGTGCGAAACCTTGCACCCCGGTTTTTTTATTTTACAAAATCAAATAAGTTTTTTAAACGAATTTTTGGCGGCTTCAAGGGTCTTGTCGAGGTCTGAATCGGAATGGGCGATTGAAACGAATGCTGCTTCGAACTGTGACGGAGCAAGATAAACTCCCGCTTCGAGCATCAGTCTGAACCATTTCGCAAACCTTGACGTATCTGATTTTTTCGCATCAGAATAATCTTTAACCCGGTTGCCACAAAAAAACATGGTCATCATCGAACCAAAACGATTGGAAACCGCAGCGACTCCTGACTGCATAGCAAGCTGGCCAAGCTCCTTTTCAAGCCGGGCAGATTTTTCTTCGAGTCGCTTATAGAAACTTTCATCACTGGAAATTTTCTTCAGGGTGGCGATACCACAGGCGACCGCAACCGGGTTTCCGGAAAGGGTCCCGGCCTGATATACCGGACCATCTGGTGCAATGTAAGCCATTACATCCGCCCGCCCGCCATAAACGGCCAGCGGCATTCCCCCTCCCACTATTTTACCAAGGCAGGTCAGGTCAGGGGTTACACCGCTGACCCGGCTTACTCCGCCAAAACAGGCACGAAAACCGGTCATAACTTCATCAAAAATCAGCAACGCACCATTTTCGCTGCAAATCTTCGCAACCTTTTTCAAATAATCATTTTCCGGCAAAACCACGCCCATGTTCCCGCAAACCGGCTCGATGATAAATCCTGCAATCTGCCCGGGGTGAGCCTTGAAACAGGCTTCAAGAGCAGAGACATCATTGAATGGTATTATCAGCGTGCAGCCTGCAATTGCCTCAGGTATGCCTGGACAGCCTGGAATACCCAGGGTTGCCACTCCAGAACCGGCAGAAACCAGCAAAGAATCGGCGTGACCATGGTAAGCACCATCACATTTTACGATCAATGGCCGCCCGGTATAGCCACGGGCCAGTCTGATTGCCGACATGGTGGCTTCGGTGCCTGAACTGACCAGTCGCATCTTCTCCATATTGGGGAATGCCTGCTGAATTATACCTGCCAGAACTGTTTCGTTTTCGGTAGGTGCACCAAAACTCAGGCCATCACGGGCAACCTCGCAAACAGCTGCAACAACATCCGGGTCTGCATGCCCAAGAACAGCCGGCCCCCAGGTGCCAACGTAATCCATGTATTCACGGCCATCGGCATCATAAATTTTCGAACCGAATGCTTTTTTAATGAAAAGCGGGTTGCCACCCACCGATTTAAAGGCGCGAACCGGGCTGTTGACCCCGCCGGGAAAAACCCTGCAGGCTTTTTCAAGAGCAGAACTGTTCATCAGCAGTCGTCTCCGGTAAAATAGCGCATTGAAATTTTCTTCAGCTCTTTTTCAGATTCATAGATGCGGTAATTCTTGAGCTGGTGGCGATCTGAAATCTGCTGAATGATCGATTCAAGTTCAACCTGGTGATGGGCGTGAATCATGGTAAAAAAGTTGAAATTCCAGCCCGTTGGGCAATCTCTTTCGTAAACATGCGAAACTTCTCGCATCAGAGCCACATCTTCACCGACCGCATCGATTTTTTCTGCGGGGACTTCCCAGACGACCAGGGCATTTGAGCTGTGACCGAGCTTTTCCGGTCTGATCGCAGCCCCAATTCTTCTGATGATTCCCTGGTCAAGGCAGTCCTGAATCATTTTCAGCACTTCTTCTTCAGAAACGCCCAGTTTATTGGCTATTCTCTTGAACGGGCGGGTCTCGAGTTTGAAGCCATCCTGCAGTTCACGCAGCAAATCACGGGTTATTTTTTCCATCATCGGCTCCTAATCCAGATCAACCTTGACTTTGAAGAATTTCCTGGCAGGAAACTTCATCACTTCTTTAACACCGGTTTCAGCACAAATTTTCGCGAAAATTTCCTCACGGCGTTCTTCACTGCATGAAATTACGGTGAACCAGACATTTGGCGTGCCTTTTCGCTGGTAATTATGGGTTATTTCGGGAAACTGGTTGATAACTTCGGCCACCTTGCCAATCTCCGACTCGGGCACATCTATCGCAGCCAGACAACCCTTGTAACCTAATTTGCGGCTGTCGAAAAAAGGGCCGACATAGCGAATCGAGCCATTTTCAATCATTCGCGCTATTCGCGAAATAACCGAGACTTCATCCATCCAGAGCTTGTCACCGATTACCTTATAGGGCTCAGAGTCGAGGGGAAACCGGCCCTGTAACATCTGAAGTATTTCTCTGTCTTTTTCGTCCATCAGATTGTCCTTCCATCGCAATTGGGTACCGTATAATATACAAGCTATTTCTGTTCTTTACCAGAAGTAAAGTCACAATTTGGGTCTTCGGCCAGAAAGCTGCCAGTTACCGCATAAGCCCTGGCCCGGCATCCCCCGCAAACGACATTGTAACGGCATTTCTGGCAGACTCCGGAAAATTTTGCCGGCGTTCGCATATCTGCCAGTTCTTTGCTTTGCAGGTAAATCTGGTCGAGCGGCTTTTCGCGAATGTTACCCACGATCAGATCGAAATAACCGCAAGGTTTTACCTCACCGCGATAGCTGACGAAGGCAAATCCACTGCCGGCCATACAGCTTCTGCCCCGCGAACCCGGGTCTTTGCCCATCTCCATTCTGATTCTGGCATATTGCGGGGCACAGGTGACCTTCACCGGAATCCCCCAATCGTCTGATTCAGCGGCCACATAGCGCAGAACATTGTCAATCTGGCCTTGAGAAAGCTTGATTTCATCGCTGTTAGAGCTTGCCCGGCCCGTCGGCACAATAAAAAACAGATGCCATGAAGAAGCTTTCAGGCCAAGAACCCAGTCTTTCAATTCAGGAAGCCGGTCAGCATTGGTGGGCAGTATGGTGGTATTGATTTGAAACGAAAGACCGTTTTCTCTGATGCGGGAAAAGGCCCGCAAAGCTTCATCGTAGGTGCCGGGAACCCTGACAAATTCATCGTGGGCTGCCCGATCGCTTGAATGCATGCTGAAACTGAAATGCCTGATGCCGGCGGCAGCCAGACTGCGAATTCGCTGTTCATCAAGGAGTCTGCCGTCATTGCATGAAACGACCGGGCGATGACCCAATTCAATTGCCCGTGCGGCTATCTGTTCAAGATCCTGGCGCAACAGTGGTTCGCCGCCGCTGAGAATGATCAGGGCAGGGCCGATTTTCGCGGCGCCTTCAAGCATTGAAAAAACTTCATTGGTATTCAATTCTTCAGGGTCACGGCAGTCTACGGCAGCGGCCCGGCAATGTGGACAGGCAAGAGTACAGGCACGAGTACTTTCCCAGGCAAGAACCCGAAGAGGCCCCCCAGTCTGATGCTGATGTGGGTGCTTATGCAAAATTGCCTCCTTTCAGGCAGCGGGCAATCTGAGGAGCAAAGTAAGTCAAAATCAGATCGGCCCCTGCCCTTTTCATGCTGATCAGGCTTTCCATCGCAACTTTTTCTTCGTCAACCCATCCGCGAGCAGCCGCAGCCTTGATCATCGAGTATTCGCCCGAAACCTGATAAACCGCGATCGGGCATGAAAAAAGGTCTTTCGCGGTTTTTACCACGTCCAGATACGGTAACCCGGGCTTGATCATAAGAATGTCCGCACCTTCCTCAATATCCAGTCGCATTTCCAGCTCAGCATCGCGAATCACGGCCGGGTCCATCTGATAGCCACGCCGATCGCCTTTCCCCGGCGCCGAACCGGCCGCTTCGCGGAAAGGGCCATAAAATGAAGAAG
>JBMOKV010000458.1:0-9191 GCA_049325495.1 Candidatus Rifleibacteriota bacterium
AGACAATGAAAATTCTGGTTCTAAACTGCGGCTCATCTTCAATCAAGTATCAGCTCTTTGATATGCAAAGTAATTCAGTGTTGGCAAAGGGTCTGGCACAAAGAGTCGGTCAGGCTGGCTCAACCATTGATTTTAGAAAAGGGAATGACGGCAAAAAAGACGTTTACACCATGGACATTCCTGACCACAAGGTTGGAATTCAGAAAATCTTCGACCTCCTGACTGACAAACAGACCGGCGTAGTAAAATGCCTTTCAGAACTTGATGCGGTAGGGCACCGCATTGTACACGGCGGCGATAAATTCGCTCACAGTGTATTGATTACTGAAGAAGTAAAAGATGCCATCAAAGATTGTATTCATTTCGCGCCTCTTCATAACCCGCCCAACCTGAAAGGTGTTGAAGCCATCGAGGCAATCATGCCAGATGTACGGCAAGTAGCTGTTTTCGACACTTCATTCCACCAGACAATGGCTCCTGAAGCCTACATATATGGCATTCCCTACAGATTTTATCGTGAGAAAAAAATCCGCCGTTACGGTTTTCATGGCACCAGCCATCGCTATGTTGCCAGAAGAGCAGCAGAAATGCTGGGAAAACCCCTGGAAAAATGCAAACTGATTACCGTTCATCTGGGTAACGGTTGTTCAGTATGTGCAATTGACAACGGCAAATCGGTCGATACCTCCATGGGGCACACCCCGCTTGAAGGCCTGGTAATGGGCACTCGCTGCGGCGACATGGATCCTGCACTTATTCTTCATCTTATGAAAGATGAAAACCTTTCGGTTGCAGAAATGGACAATTTGCTCAATAAATCCTCTGGTGTTCTTGGAATAAGCGAAATTTCAAGCGACCTGCGTGATCTTGAAGAAGACTGGCCAAACAAGAGTGAAAAAGCCAATCTGGCTCTTGATGTTTATTCGCACCGCATAAAAAAATATATTGGCGCTTACATGGCAGTTCTGAATGGTTGTGACGCCGTTGTCTGGACAGCTGGAGTCGGTGAAAACAGCCCCATTGTCAGAAGCATCGTTCACAAAAACATGGACTGGTTTGGAATCAAACTGGATCTTGATAAGAACGAAGTGACCTGGCGCGGTGCTGAAGGTGACATTACTACCCCGGAATCAAAGGTTAAAGTCCTGGTTATTCCCACCAATGAAGAACTAATCATTGCTCAGGATACCATGGAAATAATTTCAAATTGATATTTTAAAAAAACCCGAACCTTAAAGGTTCGGGCTTTTTTTTTGGGGATTTTAACTTATTGTTTTCCGGGCTGCAACATTTGTGGGGAATGGTCCGATACGCATCTAAAACCAACGGTAGTACTGCGGTAAACCGGAGAGCGCCTGACGTCCCTTGCCGAAGAGCGGCAGGCTTTTGAAGTGTCGTCCCATGACCCCCCGCGAATAATTGGCTGGCCGAATTTTCCTTCGAAAATCACGCTTTCACGAGGATTTGGGTCGTAGGTGGTCAAAGTCCATTCGGCAACATTTCCAGCCATATCGAAAGTGCCCCAGGGAGAAGCCCCTTCTGGATAAAGGCCGACGGTAACCGGCTGATCACCAACATTACAGCGGTCTGCAGAAAAAGTATTGCCCCATGGGTAATCTCTGCCATCGCCCCCCCTGGCAGCGATTTCCCATTCGTCTTCAGTTGGCAGGCGTTTGCCGGCCCATTTTGCATAGGCATAAGCATCATACCAGTCAACCAGAACCACAGGGGCATTGAGCATACCGCGCGGTGGTTGCCCTCCGACCCAGCTGAAGCGCAATGCCCAGGCATAAGTATGATAAGGTGTATGATCTTTATGATTAGGTTCAGTCGGATGACACCATTTATGCCCATTTTTGCGTATATCTTCGAGAAATCGCTGATATTGAGCGCAGGTAACTTCGTATTTATCGATCCAGAATCCTTTGGTATCTATTTTTCTTATCGGCCTTTCATCATGATTGCCCCTCTCGCTTCCGAGAAGATAAGTACCTGCCTTGACTTCAACCATCTGCCGATCACGCTCATCAGCCTTATTGGAGTTAACATTGTTTGCCTGGGTTTCTGAAACTATTTTGTCAAGGCTTACAGCCACTTTAAGACTGCCACAACTTTCAGGGCTGACAGTTAAATTCTGGCTTTTATAACCTTCTGCAGAGATCTCGATCTGCCTTGAACGGCCGATTTGAATTTCGATATCCTTTGAATTATGAAGCTTGCCATCGATGTTGATCACGGCATCAGGAGGGTTCAAATTCAGCTTAAGGGTTACGATTTCTCCTGCGGGCACAGCATCGAGTTTTTTACCATCGAACGGACAGAAATTTACCTCATCGTTAAAGGTTTTCTGGCATTCAGGGCAGATTCGCAAAGCAAATGCCCCGTTGAGCACAGAAAGAAACCACACCAGAAAAAATGCCACCAGTTTTTTGCCAGCGTAACGCAATCACTTTTCCTCCACTCTGAATTTTGTATTATACTTAACATGTAAAGCTGTTTCTGGCAAAAGAAATGTTAATTTGTTCCGGTGAAAAAATTAAATGAAAAGAAGAAACTTTTTAAAAACTTCTGCAGCCTGCCTAGGCTGCTCGATGTTTAAATTTTTTCCGCCAGTATCTGCGCAGGAAATAGAACTTAAGCTTCACCCTGCGAGTTTCTGGTCAGCAGATGAAAACCTGATCGTAAACTGTGAGCTTTGCCCCAACCGCTGCCGGATCGGTGCCAACCATCGAGGTCGTTGCAAAGCCAGATTAAATAAGGATGGGCAACTTTTCAGCCTTGTATATGGCAATTTATCAACCATTGCCGTCGACCCCATCGAGAAAAAGCCGGTTTTTCATGTATTGCCCGGAAGTTTTTCTCTTTCAGTTTCTGCAGCGGGATGCGTTCTTTCATGCCGATACTGCCAGAACTGGCAGATTTCACAGGCAACGCCTGAAGAAGTGTGTAATATTCAAATAACCCCGCAGCAGCTGGTCGAAAAAGCCATTGAGCTTGATTGCAAAAGCATTTCTTACACTTATAACGAACCGACCGTTTTTTACGAGTTCATGTATGATACGGCGGTTCTTGCTCAGAAAAAGGGGTTGCGAAACATCATGGTTTCGTGCGGTTACATTAACGAAAAGCCATTACAAAATATTATGGAAGTCATGGACGTAATCAAGGTTGACCTCAAAGGCTTCACGGAAGAATTCTATCAAAACGTTACAAAAGGGCATCTTGAGCCGGTGAAATCAACAATTTCAACACTGGCCAAAGCCGGAAAACTTATGGATATTGTATGCCTCATCGTTCCAGGGCTGAATGACGATGAAAAAGTCTGCAATGAGATGTTCAAATGGCTTTTTGAAACTTCAGGCCCAGACATTTCGCTCTTTCTATCAAGATTCCACCCGACTTACCAGATTCGCAACATCTCCCCCACCCCTGTTTCGGTCCTTGAAAAGCTGAGAAAACTGGCAATAAATGCCGGCATCAACTATGTCTATCTTGGCAATGTTCCGGGGCATGAAGCAGAAAACACCTACTGCCCCAAATGTGGCCAAATGCTGATTCAAAGATTCGGCTATCAGGTTCGAGAAAACCGGCTTAAGGATGGGCACTGCTTCAAGTGCAACAAAGAAATCAAGGGAATCTGGATTTGAAAAAAGCTCACGAAAGCTTTGCGCCACAATACTTGCAGTAATCAGCATCAGCATCATGGCCTTCAGCAGCACATTGCAGGCATGCCTGGCTTGAGACTTTTCTGAAAGAGGATACCATTTCTGAGGTCACAATGCCGGTTGGTACAGCAATAATGCCGTAGCCGAGAATCATTATAATTACTGAAAAGGCCTGTCCCAAAGGGGTTTTTGGAGAAATATCTCCGTAACCGACAGTGGTCAGCGTGACTACTGCCCAATATATGCTTAGTGGAATACTGGTAAAACCATTTTCTTCGCCCTCAATTACGTAAATAGTCGAACCAATAAAGATCACCAGCAACAAAACTGCGAAAATGAAAACGGTAATGCGCTTGCGACTGGCTTTAAGTGCATCAACCAGTAATTGCCCTTCTTCAAGATACTGTGCGAGCTTTAAAATTCGCAGAATCCGCAGGGTTCTGAAAATTCTGATTACTGAAAGATAACGGGTGCCCGGGAAAAACAGGCTGAGATAGGATGGCAGAATCGCAAACAGGTCGATCAGACCGTAAACGCTGAAAATATAGCTTGTGGGCCGCCCGATGCAATAAATTCGCAAAAAATACTCAATCGTGAAAAGAACTGTGAAAAACCAGTCGGCGAAATTAAGCGAAGAACCGTATGAATCCTTGATGCTTCTGACGCTGTCGAGCATAACAATGGCAGCACTGAGCAGAATAGACAATACCAGAACCAGATTGAAAATCTTTCCGGTTCTGGTATCAGATTCGTAAATTATTTCGTGAAGTTGCGCCTGGAATGGCGTCAATGGAACCTGATCATTACTGGTCATTTAATGAAATGATTGTTTCTTTTCGCGCTCATCCTGAATTTTTTTGATATCTTTTTCTTTCTTTTCAAGAAACTTGTTCAGGTCGCCGCTGCTTTCACGCAGGGCTTTCATGAGTTTTCTCGCATCTTTGGCATAAACACTGTCGGGGTAATACTGAATGATGCGCTCATAGGCTTCATAAGCAGGCATAGGATACTGCCAACGCATCATCAGATTGCCCTGAAAATAAAACAAATGGTCGCCAAAGAAATAGCCAAGAATACCCAGAATAACAAAACCAATCATAATGTGCTTAAAAAACATCGTTCAGCCTCCGGTGCAAAGCTTAGCAATTCACAGACCTGGCTTCAATACCCGGCATATTTGATTTTACCACAGCTTTGGTCAATGTGACCGCTGAATTTTTTTTAACCTTACCCGGCGAGGTTGCCACGGTAGGAATACACAAAACAACTGCATTGATCAAACTTACATTTACCCTTAAAGCGAATTTTTCTTTCAATTCACGAATTTTGCGATTCCGTTCTTCTTCAAGATCATTGATGAGTTTGTCGATCTCTTCTTCTTTCTGGAAGAAGTACAGATGAAAACACACATTTTCTTTTTTGCGAAGAAGCTCTTTTTTTTGCTCATTCAGGTAAGCTTCAAATTTTTCCAGCTCTTCATCACATTGATCAACTCCCCAGTTCTTGAGTTCGGCTATGTCGGGTGCCAGTTGACTTTCAAGTTCCTGGCAGCTCTGTAGATACAAACGCAAAAGATCGGGGCCGGATTCTTCTATTTTTATTCCTGGCTGAGGTGCTTCAGAAAACTGCTGAGGATTAATTTCAATCAGGCCTCGATGCACATCGACCATATTGCAGGCGGGATCTGACACGATAGAAAAAAGCTTCTCACGGCGCTGGTCGCATTCAAAATTAACCTTGAAGTTAAAAACAACTTTCTGGCGATAGTAAACCGAGTCTGAGTTTACGACGCGAAGCCCCTTTTCACCGGTATTTGGAACTTCCGGTTCCTGGAGGGAAAACAGCCTGCTGGCTTTGGGAATTTCAGAGAGGCGCTCAATTATTTTTCTGAGCAGGAAAGAGCCATCGCAGATCAGTTCAATATCACGATGTTTTTCAGCAACATCTCGACTGAAGGTAAATTTAAGGTTTTCAAAACTGTTGAAGAAAAGCTGCTCTTTTTCTGGAATAACCGCAGCCCAGACATCTGTCGCGATTTCATCACACTTGATGCCAACCATGGCCATGAAGGAAAACACCAGTTCTTTGATTTTATTCGTCGCCATTGAAAATTTCCTCCTGGGCCTTGTTGATTTCTTCGTGAGTTTTCAGAGCTTTTTCCAGTTTATTACCAAGCGTTTTAAATTTGCGTTTAATTGCTTCCTGGTTGGGCGAGAGGGTAACGATATCGATGATGATCTGTTCCAGAGTTCTCTTCGAGTGCATGTTGCCAAGAATCATTTCAAGTTCGCCAATGATGAGCCTGAAAAGGTTAATCTTCTTGTCAAGAAGCTCAAGAACATAAGATTCAATGGTATCTTTGGCGCTGAGATTGATGATATGGACATCATCTGTCTGACCAAGGCGGTGAATACGACCAATTCTCTGTTCAATTCTCATTGGGTTCCAGGGTAGATCATAGTTAACCAGAACCTTACAGAACTGCAGGTTGCGCCCTTCTCCCCCGGATTCTGTTGAAATAAGAATCTGTTTCTGGTTACGAAAGTCTTCAATGCATTTATCTTTTTCTGCCTGAGAAAGCTGGCCGTTGAAAACAGCGACTGAATAGCCTTCTTTTCTCAGCAAATCCGCAAGGTAATCCTGAGTGCCGCGGAACTGGGTGAAAATGATCATTTTGTCGTCTTTAATGCTTCTGGTGATTTCCATCAGCACCTGAGTTTTCTTTGACATTCCCACATTTCTGGCCATATCGAGAAGCTTCTGCAGCGACTGGTCAAAATCATCTTTGTAAAAATTACTTGAAATCATTTTTTCAAGTGCTTTTGCCAGCGCCTGGGTTGAGCTTCCCATAAGTTTCTGCAGAAGAATAAGGGTCAGGCGGTTGATTCCGCGTGGATTCTTGTGGGTTGGCAAAGTAAAATATCTTTTTCTGATAAATTCAGTAAGTTCATGATAAAGTCTGGCTTCATCGTCGTTGAGCTCAATTGAATGGGTGTGAACAAAACGCTGGGGGAACTTGATCAGAGTATCTGCACGACGATGTCTGATCATAATTTCAGAAAGCATCTGTCTGAGTTTTATTGAGTTCTTCGGCAATCTTTTATCGCGTTCAGCAAGAAATTCATCTTTGAATTTCTGCATGGTTGAAAGGTGCCCGGGCCTGAGAATCGAAATCAGATTGAAAAGTTCGATAAGATCATTCTGAATCGGCGTTGCAGTGAGCATCAACAGATACTTTGCCTGAATCGAATTAACAAAACGCCAGTTCTTGGTCTTTTTGTTTTTCAATTTATGGGCTTCGTCAACGATCAGCAGATCATATTTGATCTTCTGTACTGATGATTGATTTTTTGTGCTTTTTGCTGTGTCCAGAGATGCGATCACCAGGTCAGAATCTTCCCAGTCATTGATTTCAAGGTGGTTTTTAAATGAGAGATCGAATTTGGTTTTCAGTTCCTGCTGCCACTGAGTTATCAGTGATGCGGGTGTGAGAATCAAAACCTTCTTAACCATTCCACGAAGCAGGTATTCCTTAAGAATCAGTCCCGCTTCAATAGTTTTACCCAGACCGACTTCATCAGCCAGCAAAGCTCTGCCGTTAAGATTTTCAATGACCATTTTGGCAGTCTGGATCTGGTGGAAATAAGTATTAACGCCGAAAGTCGTTTTGAGCGAAAGAAGCTCTTCATTACACATGTCTGCACTGAGTTCTTCACCTTTTTGAATCAGACTGGTTTCATGGTAGGGTGAGAATTCGTTTTTCACGAGTTTGCGCAATACTTCAAGATTCTGACTGTTGTATGAAATAGAAGCATCTACGAATGATGAAAACTTGAATTCAACATTTTCCTCATCGTTAAAAACAGCCATGGTGGCATTTTTAAGAAGCTTAAGCCGATAGACTTTCTTTTCTGCATCGACGAGCTGAATTTCAACCTTGTCGCCTTCAGCCACCGCATTTTTTTCCCACCATTCATTGAAAGTAAGGCAAACCATGTATCCGCGCATTTTGTGATAGATGGCTGAGTGGGTAACATCTTCGTCATCGATGAAAGTGATCGAGCAAAGATCTTCTTTGAAGGGGAATATTTCTTTCATCTGGGGGTTGAGAAACAGGTAACCCTGCTGAAAAGCTTTGCCTTTAATCTGAAAAACGAAGCTTTTTTCGCTCTTGCTGGCCACCTGAATCAACGGGGCTTTTTCTGCTCTGGTTTTGGTAATTGAACTGGTCATCATCAGGCCTTATCTCCCCGTGTTTCTGGAATAACGATTACATCGCCGATTTTAAGATTGTTTGGATTCAGACCAGGATTGGCCTTGATCAACAAACCGGCATCGGAAGTTTTACCGAGCAACTGCTTGGCAATTTTAGCAATGGTGTCACCCTTCTGAATGGTGTAGGTTTTCTGATTTCCGTTAAAAGCCTGGCCAATTTTATCTTTGGAAATGGCTTTCTTGATTTCTTCGCTTTTGCCAAGGGGTTTTACATCGACGATAATCTCTTCGCCAACCTTCACCGATGAGGGATTTTCGATAAAGTTCAGGTCAGCAATCACACGCTCTTTATTTTCTGAGCCATAATATTTTTCAGCAATCGACTTGAGCGAATCGCCTTCTTTGATGACATAAATAACCAACTCTTCATCGATGGTTCTAAGCTTTTTAAATTCTGAAGGATCAATTTTCCGGGCAGGAGTAGAGACTTTGGGTTCAACTTTTGCTACATCAACCTTTGCTGGCACTTCAGTTGCGAGCTCTTTTGCCGGAGCGGTCTTAACCGGCAATTTCGGGCTATTAGAGACTTTCTGCACCTTCGTTGTTTTTGTTTGAGAAGTTGTTTTAATTTCGTTTTCAAACTGAATTTCTGCCGGCGGAGTAATTGATGAGGGTTCCGGTGGAGCTTCCGTATAAAGAGTAGTTATCTTGTTTTCCCCGACTGACTGAGCACCCTGAAGGAAAGAAAACTTTTCAGACCAGGTCATTTTTCCATCGATCTTGCTGAAAATTCTGAAACTGCCGCGGCTTTTCACATTTTCGTTGACTGGAACAGCCATGCGAAAGGTTTTGATTGAACCGGCAACAATGGAATCCTGGGGCTTCAAAGCAAATTTTGTGGTTTTTCCGGCATTGTCGATTTCGATTCCGATTTCGTATTTGCCGCCCTTAATTGCCTCATTGGTCGAATTGAACACGTGCGCAAGAACCAGACCTTTGCCGGGGGCAAGTTTAGCAGTGGTTGCCTGTTTCGGAAGCTTTTCAACGAAAAAGCCGCGAAGAACCGGCTCTGCAGATAGATTAGACAGGTTCAGCAGAAACAAAGAAAGAATTCCTGCAGCTCTAACTGTTTGCCTCATTTTTTGAAATCTCCTTAGGTGTCTTTTTAGTCTCTGTGAACACTATCGGCATGCTGCAGGGAAGTTCTTACCAGCTTTTAAAAATTTCTGGATTTGTGGTCTGGAAACTAAAAGACAGCCAGAGTGATTTACAAAAGGAAAAAAACTGAAAAAAATACCCTTTTCAGTTTCC
>JBMOKV010000459.1:0-9175 GCA_049325495.1 Candidatus Rifleibacteriota bacterium
AATCCGGCAAAACCAGCAGCAGATCAGAACAAAGCCACATCCAAACCCATTGAAATTGAAGAAAAACTGTTTAACCTGTTTAAAACCGAAGTAGCAGCATTTTTGAATGCCGACAAGGAAACGATTGGGCCGAAAACCCGCCTCGATTCTTTTCTGCAGCTTGATTCTCTTGGAGTGATCGCCCTGTTGATCAATCTCGAGAAAAAATTTGCGGTGTCGTTGCGTGACCTGATTGGCTCGACGATTGAAACTTTTGAAGAGCTATACCACGCAATTTCAGGAATGGTAGATCTTGAAAAACTGACTATTTCCCACCCTGGGGCAAACGAATGTCTGCCGGCCATGCTCGATCTTTCGCCCGAAGCGATAGAAAAACGTCAGAGCCTGGTAAGAAGCGACTGTAAAGTTCAGGGTTTTTCTCTTCCGACGCCTGAAAAACCCCAGGATTACGCAGGAAACATTGAAGGCCTGATCGGCATGACCAGTATTCCTACAGGTATTTGTGGTCCATTGAAAATTCGCGGGCAGGAAGCCATCGGCGAATTTTATGTTCCCCTTGCTACCACCGAAGGGGCTCTAGTTGCTTCAGTTGCCCGCGGCTGTCAGGTAATAACCATGTCGGGCGGGGCAGAAGTACGCATCATGAGCGACAGCATTCTGCGCACTCCGATCTTTGTTTTTGATGATATCGAAAAGATGATACGATTCTCAAAGTGGGTTGAAGAAAATTTTTCTGAGCTTAAAAAAGCCGCCGAAAGCACCACCAGCCATGGCAAATTGCTTGAAATAGGGCAGTTTCCCATTGGCAGTAAAATGGTGCTGCGCTTTGTCTTTTCTACCGGTGATGCATCAGGTCAGAACATGACCACCATAGCCACAAGAAGAGCGGTTGATCATATTCTTGCCAACTTCCAGGGTGAGATAAAAGAATGGTTTCTTGAATCGAACCTTTCTGGCGATAAAAAAATCAATGGCATCAATTTTACCGGCAATCGCGGCAAGAAAGTGGTGGCTCAATGCCGAATTCCGGCTGACGTGGTCATAAAAAATCTGCATACGAGCCCAGAGCGCATGTACCGGCTTGCCGAACTTTCAATGATTACTTCGCTTCAGGCTCACTCATTCGGTGTTCAGGCCCATTATGCAAACACCCTTGCAGCGGTTTACATCGCCGCTGGCCAGGATCCGGCCTGTGTTGCCGAATCGGCCGCCGGTATTACCAATCTTGAACTGGTAAATGGCGATCTGCTGATCAGCGTAACTCTGCCAGGCCTGATGGTTGGAACGGTTGGCGGCGGCACCAGACTGCCGACCCAGAACCAGTGTCTGCAGATGATGACCTGCGCCGGACCAGGCAAAGCGAGGCGCTTTGCCGAAATTCTGGCGGTTGCTGTTCTGGCAGGTGAAATATCAATTATTGGCGCAATGGCCGCCGATGAATTTACTGATGCCCATGCGAAATATGGTAGATCTGGCGGCATGAAAGCCGGAGGTCGCTGATATGAAAATGGTATTTGTAACTTCCGATGTCACTTATGTTCGTGACAATTATTACTCTCTGTTTGAAAAAATTACCCGCCCGGGAATGCTGCCAGAAGGTTGCAGCGTTTCATCGGTGATAATGATCAATGTGCCGCTCAAGCTTCTTCTGAAAAACATTGTTGGTCTTCAGGCTCTTGGCGCTCCCGATTTCAGTTTTGCTCTGCTTCGCAATCTTATGCGCTCGCGTATGAAAGATCCGCGGGTTAAGATGCTCGAAGAACGCAATATTCCTCTCTTTCGCTGCAGCAGCGTTAATAAACCCGAGGCAATCAGCTATTTGAGCAGTCTTGAACCTGACCTGATCGCGAATATCCGCACCCGCAACATTTACAAAAAACCGGTTCTCGATCTGCCGAAGATTGGCTGTATCAACATTCATCATGGCATTCTGCCGGAAAACCGTGGCACCATGTGTGACCTGTGGGCCTGGATCGAAGGGCGCCCGGTTGGCTTCACCATTCACTGGATGAACGAGAAAATCGATGATGGTGATATTCTTGAACGCTGTGAAATCGATACCCGTGGCTGTCGTTCATATGTAGACATTCCCTTCAGATCGAGCCAATCGGAAGCCGACTGCCTGCTGCGCAATATTGCGAGAATCAAGAGAGAAGGCCGGTTTGTCGGTATTCCCAATCGAACTGATAAAATCAACTACACCCGAACACCATCGGCAGCCAAAATTGGCGAAGTAAGACGGACCGGAAAGCGTCTGTAGTGCTTTTTTGGGTAAAAAAAAGCGGAGAGAGAGGGATTTGAACCCTCGGTGGGCATAACCCACAACGGTTTTCGAGACCGCCCCGTTCGACCACTCCGGCATCTCTCCAGACAATTTCCGTTTTACCTCAAAAACGGGGCGTTTGCAAGCTTTTCGTGAAATTACTGAAAAAAGTGGGGGGAAGATGAAAACGCTTAAGGTTTTATTAACCGGGTTTGAACCCTTCGGCGGTCACCCGATCAACCCTTCCTGGCTGGCAATCGAAGCATTGCCCGATGCCATGGCAGGCTGCAACTTGTTCAAACTTCTGTTGCCGGTTTCTTTCGATCGAGCTTCAACCGAATTGGAAAAAGCCATGGAAGTGCACTGCCCTGATCTGGTAATCTGTGCCGGTCTTGCCGAGAAGCGTGACCGGGTATCTTTGGAAAGGGTTGCTATCAATATTGCCGATGCAAGAATGCCTGATAATGATGGAATGCAGCCGGTCGATCAGGTGATCGATTATTCAGGCTCAAATGCTTATTTCAGCAATATGCCTTTGCGACGTATTCAATCGTGCCTTGAAAGTAAAGGAATCCCGGTCGGCATTTCTGAAACAGCGGGAACTTATGTCTGCAATTATGTAATGTATAGATTGCTGCATCAGATCTATTCTCGCAAGCCGATGATGATGGGTGGCTTCATTCATGTTCCGCCAGTTAATGAAATGTTTGATTCAAATATTAATTTTGATAGAATGACCCTTGCTACAATAACCCATTCATTTTCATTGATCGTTGAAGCCTGCGTCGAAGTTTTGCAATCTGGCAAATGGTCTGGTGTCAGGCGTGAGATTGCGGCTTATAAGCCCGATTGGAACCGTGAATTTGCCGAAATTGCCGCTGAGTTGAAAAACGGTCTGGGCGATCTGGCACTGCGCATAGATCACATTGGCTCCACTGCCGTTCCAGGGCTTGCCGCCAAAGATATAATCGATGTTCAGATTACGGTTGCCGCTCTTGATGAAAATGTGCTTTCTGCAATGTCTGCCATGGGTTACCGTCATGCCGAAAAGGTCAATTGCGACCATGTTCCTCCTGGGGGCGAAGAAGCCCCAGGGCAATGGCAGAAATGGTATTTTCGACCGCCGGAAGGCCGCCGACCGATAAACACCCACGTTCGCGTTGCTGGCAGGGCCAATCAACGCTATGCTCTTTTGTTTCGCGATTATCTAAGGGCTCATCCAAAAACAGCAGAGGCTTACGGTCGTTTGAAAATGAGGCTGGCCGACAATCTGGCCAATGCCCGTAATTATCCCGATGTAAAAGACCCGGCGGTAGATCTGATTTTTCTGCCGGCTGAGAAATGGGCCGCAGAAACCGGCTGGAACACCGATATCGACCTGAAGGTAAGCTGATTAATTCAGAAAGGATTTATCTGCAACAATGGAAGATTTTTTTAGAAAAGTTCGTGTGCTGAGTTCGCCTTTGGTGCTGGCCCTTGGAATTTATCTTGCCTGGCTGTATTTCAGCTTTGGACCAGTTGAACCTGCACCCAAGGAACGAAAAATTGAAACGGTGAGCTTGTTGGTAAAAGCCTGCAACAAAGACTGGTTTGCTGTTTCCGACCAGGTTTCCTATTTTCTGAAGCCATTTCCTGAAAAAATTGAAACCTATTATTCCGGTGACAGCACCCATGAAACCGCGATTCTTCCAGATATATCGACTCAGGAGATCGAGCTGCCGTTTCAGCCAAAACGCAACAAATATAATCTCAATCATTATTTTCCCGAATTTATTGCGTCGTTTCTCGGGGTTGTTTTCGTTCTGCTTTTCATGTTCGGACTGCCGATGGGGGCTTTGTATTGCCTAACCGAGACGATAATCTGGGAAAGAACCAAAAGCATTTTTGAACTGCTGTTCGCCATCGGGGGCTTTCTATTCTGTGTTTTTTTCTTTCTGCACTACAGGCAGCAGTTGAATTCTGGCAACTCTATGGTAATCGACAATGCCGGTACCGCAAAAATTGAAGTAACCTATGAGAATGAAAATCAAACATTTGTTTTACCCCCAAAGTCACAGGCCAGGATGGGAATCATGCCCGGCCCCCAACGTTTTATCATAAAATACCTCGATGAAAACAAGACCGAAAAACACCAGATCTATGTTCCCGACACCCTTAGCTATCCAGCATCAAAGCAAATTGTTTTCAACATCGGAAAACTCAACACCTATCGCCACAGCCGCCGCACCTACACCCGCCGCTGATTTTGATTTTCAAAAAAAACCATGGAGAAATGAATGAACGTTTTTATTGAAACCGAAAGGCTTTGGTTGCGGCAATGGGAGCCGGGTGATCTTGCCCCATTCGCCGAAATGAATGGCGATTCTGAGGTCATGCGGTTTTTTCCAGCCGCTTTGACCAGGCAACAGAGCGATGCGATGGCCAGTCGGTGTGAAAAACATATCAGTGAGCATGGCTGGGGGCTCTGGGCGGTTCAGGTAAAAAACGGGCCGAATTTTGTCGGTTTTGTCGGGCTTGCCGTGCCTGCGGCGCAACTTCCCTTCAACCCATGTGTCGAGATTGGCTGGCGTCTGGCAAAAGAATCCTGGGGGAAGGGATACGCCTCAGAGGCTGCAACCGCCTGCCTGAAATTTGCCTTTGAGAAACTGAATCTCGACGAAGTGGTTTCATTCACTTCAATGACAAACACCCGATCGCAGGCCGTAATGGAGAGAATCGGCATGAAAAGAGATCCGGAAACTTTTGAGCATCCAAATGTTCCCGAAGGATCGGCTTTAAGAACCCATTGCCTTTACCGAATCACAAAAAATGACTTTTTACACAATAATCCCCATCGTAAAATACCGGTTTTCGCTGAAACACTCGCAAGCAGCGGAATAATATAATAATGCATTAAAATTTTATGAGCCTTTATGGTCACTTCGACCCGTAAAACGGGCTCAGTGACCGATAAAAGAAGGTTTTTGAGCTTGTCGGGCTGCCATTAAACGCTGATACAAGGCCTCCGATGGATAGCCAGTTCCATGCAAAATGCGCGTTTTTGAAAAAAAATCAATGCGCTTTTTTAAAAACGCTGCCTTAACAATGTACGGAATTTCACAAAAAGTTTGTCTGAGAACTGCCTGCATGGTAACCTTTTGGCAGATTCGAAGCATTGAAGAATTTTTGCATGAATCTTTTCGAAACGATTCATAAAAGAGGGTATTTATGGGTTTTCTGAGCAGATGGTTGCAGTTTCTCAAGGAACGTCACGAGCCAATCGGCATCACCGTCATGATTTTTGCTTTTTTCAGCGCCAACATTCTGATGGCCAATCCCCATGATCCGATTACCTGTGCTGGAATCGCCCGACTGTTGCCCGGGTTTCTGCTGGTCTGGCTGGTTTTTCTGCACATGCGGCTTTTTGATGAAGTCAAAGATTATGATTTTGACCGTCAGCATAACCCTGATCGCCCATTGGCCCGCGGCCTGATCTCGCTGGGAGAATTCACTGCCATGACCCTGCTGTGCATTCTTACTGAGTCAGGCTTGAGCCTGGTGCTGGGCTGGCAGACTTTTGTAACCTACGTGATGGTATTGTGTTTCACCCTGATGATGCGCATGGAATTTTTCATCGGAGACTGGATGCGGCCCAAATTAGAGCTTTATGCCATTACCCACACTTTTTCGGCAAGCATGATCGGTCTGCTGATTCATTCGGTTTCCCGTTCAGCCGACCCATCGGGAGCCAGTCAGGCTTTTTTGCTTTTTGCCCTGGGAAACTGGTTCGTATTCAATGTTTTTGAATTTGGCCGCAAAACTTTCGGCAAAGAAGAAGAGCGTGATGGCGTCGATTCCTATTCTGCCCGGCTTAACCCATGGGGTGCCGTTGTTCTTCTTATGATAAACGTTATCATTGCCTGGGTCTGCTTCTATTATGCAGCAATAATGAAGTTTGCCGCCGCTGCGACCTGGTCGATGATGGCCCCTTCTTTGGTTGTTTCCCTTATGGTAGCGGTAGCAGGGGCCGTTTATGCGAGCCGCAACGATAAGAAAGGCGCTAAAATTTATCGGGGAACTGTTACTCTTTATCTGCTGGCTTACCCGGCATCGATTGCCGCGGCCATTTATCTGCAGTTCTATCGTTGATCGAGAGGCAAATTATGGAAAATGAAATTCAGCTCAGTCCGGTAAAAAGAATCCTTATGGGAATGCAGATGCTGTTTGTGGCATTCGGCGCCCTGGTTCTGGTGCCACTGCTTACCGGGCTCGACCCATCTATTGCGCTTTTTACGGCAGGTCTTGGAACCCTTATTTTTCATGCGGTTACCGGTGGTAAAGTTCCGGTATTTCTGGCCAGCAGCTTCGCTTTTATCGCCCCGATCCAGTTTGGCATCAAAGAATTCGGCCTTGGCCCAACCCTGGGCGGCCTGGTTTCGGCTGGCATTATTTACATTGTGCTTGCTTTTCTGGTTAAATTCAAAGGGGTCGAAATCATCGAGCGCCTGCTTCCACCAGTGGTTACCGGGCCGGTAATTATGGTCATCGGCCTGAAACTGGCTCCGGTGGCAGTTAATATGGCCCGCAGTTTTGACGGTTCTGGAACCCCTGATTCCACGGCGATCATGATCGCCATGATCAGCCTGGTTACGGTTATCGTTGTGGTTCTGCGGGGCCGGGGCATGGTTGGTCTCATTCCTATTCTTATTGGCATCACCACCGGCTATGTGGTCAGCATTTTCCTTGGAAAAGTTGATTTCGAGCTGGTTAAGAACAGCCCCTGGTTTGTCGTGCCATGGACTGCAGCCATGGAATGCGGTCGCTATTGTCTGCCAAGCTTTGACTGGAAGGCAATTGCCTATATTCTGCCGGTCGCCATTGCCCCGGCAATCGAACACGTGGGTGATGTAATAGCAGTTTCTTCAGTTGCAAAAAAGGATTTTCTGCGAGAACCCGGATTGCACCGAACACTGCTTGGCGATGGCATTGCAACTTCTGTGGCCGCATTTCTCGGAGGCCCGCCCAATACTACCTATTCTGAAGTAACCGGTGCCGTTGCTCTTTTGAAGCGTCCAGACCCGGTATTGCTGCGCATCGCTGCCGTATTTGCAATTGTTCTGGCATTTCTTGGCAAAGTTGGCGCGATTCTGCGAACAATTCCAGTGCCGGTTATGGGGGGAATAATGGTTCTTCTCTTCGGCATGATCGCATCGATCGGGGCCCAGACGCTGGTTCGTCATCGCATCGACTTTGGCGATTCACGCAATCTCGTAATCGTTTCGATCATACTGGTTTTTGGTATTGGTGATATGTCTTTTGACGTCGGCCAGCTTAAACTCGCAGGCATAGGGCTTGCCGGGCTGGTTGGTGTAATTCTGAACATGGTTTTATTCTGGAACAGCCCACAGGCTGATCCTGCCGTATGTGCCGATGAAGCACAAATCTGATTTCGAGTGAGGAAAAAAGCATGTATATAGTTTCCTGCCAGAATCGTAGTTTTAACGAAACTCTGCCGCTGGTCGGCGGCAAGGGCGGCAATCTGCTGCGCCTTATGGATGCGGGTGCCGAAGTTCCTGCTTTCATCGTTCTTACCCGAAATTGTTTCGATGAATTCATAAAATCATTTAAAAATGAATTTGATAAGTGCCTTCGCGCCATCGACTGCTCGACTCCTGAACGCATAGCTGCCACTGCCGGAGCATTGCGAAAATGCATCTGCAGCCATTCGATTCCCGAGAATATCAAGAAAGAAATGTTTCTGCAGATGAAGCTTTTCATTCCGTTTGGCAGCTTCGTTGCCGTACGATCATCTGCTCTTGGTGAAGATTCCAAAGAGTTCTCCTATGCCGGAATGCTTGACACCTGCCTGTTTCGCCGCAGTGAAGAAGAAATCTGCGATGCGGTACTGACCTGCTGGTCATCGATTTTCTCTGACCGTGCGGTTGCATATCGCAACATGCGTGGCATTGCTCAGGACGACGTTTCAATGGCTGTAGTCGTGCAGGAAATGATCGACGGCCAGGCCTCGGGCGTGACTTTCACGGTTAATCCCGGCACCCGTTATGCCGACGAAATTCTGATCACTTCGGTGTTTGGTCTTGGTGAAGGCCTGGTTTCAGGAACCCTCGATTCAGACCAGTTCATTGCCCTGAAAAAGCCCGGCTACCCGATCAATGAACGTCAGCTGGCCGACAAGGTCGAAAAGCTGGTTTTCGACACGGAAAAGAATTTTGGAACAGTTACGGTTGAAGTACCCGCTACCGAGGCAAAAAAGCCCAGCCTGACCGACAATCAGGTTCAGGCCATTGCGGCGGTCTGCCACAAAATTGAATGTGCTTACAAAGGCGTTCCCCAGGATATCGAATGGACCATCGACCGGGAAGGCACGATCAGAATTCTGCAGGCCCGCCCCATAACCACCATCGATTCGCCGATTCCCGCTGAGCGTCAATTCAAAACGATCTGGGATAACTCAAACATTGTTGAAAGCTATTCGGGCGTAACCACTCCGCTTACATTTTCCTTCGCGATTTATGCCTACCACCGCGTGTACGTGCAATTCTGCGAAGTCCTGATGGTTCCCGAAGAAGATATCAAAGCCAACGATTTTGCCTTTGCCAACATGCTCGGCTTTCTCAACGGCAGAATTTATTACAATCTCAAGAACTGGTACAAGCTGATTTCTGTTCTGCCGGGTTACAGCTACAACAGCCGCTTCATGGAAGGAATGATGGGGGTAAAGGTCAGCTTTAACGAAAACAAAAATGAAAAACCGATGGGCTTTTTTCAAAAATATTTTTATGAATTGCCGCGCATCGGTCTGGTTGGGCTGAACCTCGCATATCGCTTCTGGCGAACTGACACGGAAGTTAAGAACTTCATGGATGTTTATCAGGCCCAGTATAACAAGTTCAAGGATTTCGATTTCAACAA
>JBMOKV010000460.1:0-9147 GCA_049325495.1 Candidatus Rifleibacteriota bacterium
ATTCAATGCAGCTGCTCCGACCGGGCGGAAATTTGCCTGATTCGAGGTAATGTGGACAGTATTTCAAAAATTATCCAGGATCTGCGCTCGATAGGTGTCAGAAGCACTGAAAAGGAATTCATGGATGAACCCGACTTCAAAGGCGCGGATCTGACTGAAAGCTTTAAATTCATCAAGATCACCAATATGCTTGGCGGGGGCAGGCTTGCTGTCGTTAACTCAATCAAAAAAGCTTTAAAGGCCACGCCGCCCGGTCGGGATATAAGCGTTCTCGATATTGGCTGTGGTATTGGTGACGTTGGTCGGTCAATCATCGACTGGGGTCGGCGCCAGGGAAGGAACATCAGATACACAGGGCTTGAAAAAAGCTCTCATATTCTCGATGAAGCAAGAAAGCAGAATAAAACAGATGAGATCAGTTTCGTCAATGGCGACCTTTTCGACAGTGATCTTCCCGAAGCTGATCTGATCGTAATCTCTATGGTTCTTCATCATTTAGAGGAATCGGATGTGATCAGAGCCATTCGGCATCTGGCCGGAAAAGCGCATATTGCTTTGATAATCAGTGAGCTTGAAAGATCGCCGGCCCCTTACCTTATCTGTCAGCTTCTTTCAATTCCCGTGAAAAACTCCAGCGCGGCGCATGACGCTGTGCTTTCGGTTCGCAAAGGCTTTACGGCAAAAGAGATGCTTCGCCTTATCGAGCAGGCCGGTTACCGAGGCATGGTTCGCCGTGGCCTGGGCTGGCGAATTCTTGGCGTGGTGCCCGGTGAGGCTTCGATCGCCCGATAGAAACCACGAAATTTTTCCTTCATCGGCATTTTGCGGGATCAGGGTTTTCCTGAGGCCTATTCTCTTGCTTGAAATGAATTCAGCCGGCTGATTGCGCCTCCAGATTGGCTTCTCCTGACTGAAACAATGTGACTGCCGAAGCAACCATGATATCTACCGCAATCAGAGCGGGGTCGAAAAGAAAGTCAAAGCTGATCAACAAAGGAATTGCGACTGCCACTGGAATCCCCATGAAATTCAAAATTACCGCCAGAACGGTATAAATCGAAGTGCCGCCACCCGAATCGGCAAAACTTAGAAACACCGGGGCAAGCAGCATTAAAATGGTGGTCTGCCACAGGCTTTCCATCGGATGATCAAGAAAAACCATGAGAAATGAAGTGACCGCGATCAGATAAACTACCGTTCCTGCTTTACAGAAAAGCACCGCAAGAGGAATGGTTGACTGCAGATTTTCTTCTTTTCCGCCGCTGAAGTTTTTTTCAAAGGCCTCGATCAGTGATGGAATTGCCAGAAGACTGTCCTGCGTCGAGATTCCGATGATCAGGGGCTTCTTTAGAATGGCAAGCACTTCTTTAAGGCTTTTCCCGGAGACCTGGCTGATAAGAACGAGAAAAACCATGAAAATTACGGCCGCAACCAGGTAAATGAATGAACACAGCCTGATGATGGCGAAAAAGGTATCACCGCCCAGTGATGAAACCTGAGAGGCGATCAGGCAGCCGATGCCGACCGGCAGAAAATACAGACCCCATTCAAGCATGACCTGGCAGGCTCTAAAAATGGCGTCGAAATCATCGAGCAGCTTCTGACTGCTTTCGCAGCCCAGAACTCCGAGAGCTATTCCAAGAAAGATCGAAAAGAAAATGATGCCAATAATGTCTCCACTGCTCAATGCCGCGAAAATGTTTTCGGGAATGAGAGATTTGAGAAATGCAAGTTTCCCTTCAGACTTTGTTGTCAGATTGGCACCGGCTTCAGAATTTTTCGAGACCTCTTTTCCGAGGGTTTGATGATGGTTTGAGTTTTCCGATGAGGTCAACCCGTAAAAAAAGAATACCCCGACCGTAAGTAGAGAGATCATCAAAAGGAAAGTGACGATCAGCCTGAAAATGGCAAACAGTTTTCTAGATGCGGCTTTTGACCTGAACGCTCCGCCAAGGCTGGAAATTACTGCAGATAGAATGATCGGGAGGGTGCACATGGTCATATAGGCCAGAAAAACTTCACCTATCGTCTTGAATTCTTCTGCATAATCGGTCAGAAAGGTGCCTGAAATGATTCCGGCAATAACCGCAATTAAAACCGCCCAGGGCGATCGGAGTTTTTCGAAAAATGACGGCTGTGATTCTTCATTTTCCATTATTTCACTGCTGATTTCATTCATGATTAATTTCCCGAATTCCTTTCCGGTCTTAATTTTCCCGCGTATCTTTTCAATTTGAGAAAAGTCAGGGTAAAAAGTATCAGACAGCCTGAAGCGACCATTGCCAGCAGAAGTTTTCTCGCTTCTGCATTCAGGCTCTGACTTGCAAAAGAGTCGGTCTGGCTCTTATCGTTTTCTTTCTTATCGAGCTTATCAAGAAGCGTTGCTGAATCATCGACATAGTATTTGTGGCGATTCAATTCGAGGAAACTGTTGAGCCAGGGAACCAGCTGTGCAAGTTTTGGATTAACCGCAATGCCGATCAGGTCTTCGTACGCCGGGTTGTTTTCAAACTTGACTTTAACATGCAGCTCAGGGTGGTTTCTGATGATTCCCTGAAGAATAAAGCCATCATAAAGAATGCAGGTGATGTTTCCCGAAAACAGGTCGGGTATTTTCTCTTCCCATTTTTCTTCACTGATTAACCGGGCTTTGGGGAAAGCTTCGGCCACATAATGTGAATGCCAGCTTCCGCTTTCTGAAAGAATAGAAACATTTTCGCCACCGGTTCGTTGCAGAAAGTTAAAAAATGTTTCTTCGTTTTCCTTCCAGCCGCTTTTAATCGCCGCCTGAAAATTTACCAGAACCCCGGCTTTAAGTCTCATGTAGGGCTGTGAGAAATAAACCTTCTCACTTCTTTTAGCGGTAATCGACAGCCATGAAATGCAGATGTCAGCTTCATCTGCTGCTACCAGATCCACCAGTCCGTCAAAGCTGGCAGTTTTTCGCACCAGTTCCGGTTTTACTTCAAGGGCTTCGCAGATTTCATTTATCAGTTCAATTTCTGTACCCTGAAGTTTCTGGTCCGCATCCTGATAATAGAATGGGGGAGTGTCCTTTGAATTTATGGCGATTCTTAAAACCCCCAGTTCTTTCAAAGCCTTGATCTGAGGAATTTCAGCAGAAATCGGAGCAGCTGAAACAATCATCATAATAAGTGCAGTTAAATAAAACGAAGCTTTAAAGTCATTTAAAATTTTCATATAAATTTATCTTTCGGTTTTAGGTTCCTGACTGATTATAACCGGTTTCTTTCCTGGGGTTTTGAAAATGCGATCCTGATATAAGGGCATAATGAAATTTGACTTTCTGATCAGGAGAAGATTGTATTACGCAGAACGTTAAACAACAACCGGTTTAAAACAGTTTTTTTCGAATCATGAAAATTTTCGATCTGAAAAGAGCGAAGCAAGAAACTTTTGCATGTCGATCTGCCCCTGACCATCGATTTCAACCCCTTCTCTGGCCAGCAGATAAGCCTGATTATCGGCAGCCTGACCAGAAAGCGAAATTCTGCCCCGGGAATTAACAACCCGGTGCCATGGCAACCTGTATTTAGCGGTGCAGCTGTGCAAAATTCTGCTTACCTGTCTGGCACCACGGGGATTACCACAGAAATGGGCAATCTGGCCATAGGTTGCCACTTTTCCACGGGGTATGGATTTTATGGTTTCGATTACGAGAATTGAAAATTCATTCAGGTTTTTCATCATCAGATACTTTTTGGGGTTCAATCTTTAACCTGTGAAAACAGGTTTTATCATTTTAAAACGACCTTTGACCGATTCACCAGCAAAAACTGACTTGACGTAATTTTTTTTCACCCTATATTGAACATGCCCGACAAAGGAGAATCAGATGAAAAGTTATGCCTGTTCTTTCCATGGAAAAATTCACTGCTTCGCTGCTTTAACTTTGCTGATGCTGGTTTTTTTCTGTTTCAGGGCCGAGGCCGATGAAACTCGTACCGGTGCATCGAAAGCCCGAATGCAATGTTTAAAGACAGGCTTGAGAAACTTTCAGGCTGATCTTGGCTTCTTTCCAAAGGCATCTGGTGGAATCGATGATGACCCTGATGCTTATTTTCTGGATGCCAGGTCCGGATTGGGATTTGCCAGCTCAACTAATTGCCTTTCGGTTAATAATGCTGCCGGATATTTGATGAATGGTATGGATGAGGCAGCTTTCAAAAAGCGCTGGAAAGGCCCCTATATGGACAACGAGCCTGAAGAATTCATGACCGATTGTTGGGGAATGCCGTTCATTTATATCAGACACCGAAAAGGTCTTTATCTGTGGGCTGCCGGCCAGGATGGAAGGTTTGACGATTTTGACAAAATCATTACGTCCACCACCTACGGGGATAATGACGGAGAAGACGATATGGTGGTGATGGTCAACGAATTTGATAATCTGGTTGAGAATAAGAACATTGAAGCTCTGATAAAAGAAGCCAATTTAAAAAGTAAAAGAAATCCATCCAGGACCGAATCAGGCATGAATTTTTTTGGTTCTTTATTTAAGCTGTTTGGCCTTGATTAATCAAATGTAACGGCAAGTTAAACGAAATTTTCCAGGCTTGTTTCGATGAATTGCAGATCTGCTTTACAAAAATCCTTTTTGGGAATCTGGGATAGCTTGAACCAGAAGAAAGTCTGCCTGCGGGCTGGTTCAATTATTTGTGGCTCAGCATCAGGCGGCGCATTTAAAACTATAAAATGAACGATGCCGCCGAATTCATTTTGCCCCTGGTAATGACCGGCTATTGAAAGATTTTCAAGCCCGGTTTCTTCCCAAAGCTCGCGAATGGCCGCCTGTTCAGGAGTTTCATCCTGGTCGATGGAACCTCCGGGGAATTCAAAAACCATACCCCGGTTACGTCTGAACCTCTCCTGAACCAGAACTTTTCCATCCCTTACTACAACTGCAATTGCAATATTTTTCATGTGATTCGCTTTCTTCGGGAAAAACTACCCATAATTTTTCATCGATGCAGATAAAAAAACTGATTTTCTCAAAGAAATTTTACCTCTGAAAATTGCAGTATGCAAAAAGTAAAATCACAAGACGCGGTGAAGATCAAAAAACGGGAGGGTTCCGGGTTGATGCACGTCTGAGGCGGGCAGTTTTTTTTGAAATCTGGTATTCTGTAAAAGATGCAGAAAACTGGATCGGAAAAATTAATTGTGCTGATTGGCGACCCGCATTTGCCCGGTCGAAATTTCGAGTTCAAGAAAAAGGTAATTTCTGACATTAATTCGTGGGCCGATGTAGATCTGGTTGTCTGCCTGGGTGATCTGTGTGAAAACCGGGGCAGTGAAGATGAGTTCGCGTTTGCCGCCAACTTTTTCGCCAGCCTGCATGCGCCTTTTCTGACGCTTCTTGGTAACCACGATACCTGGTATGCCGATGCGGGCTTCTATCAGGGGGGCGAGGCTGAGGGCCGCGAAAAAATTGCCCGCTTTCGCCGGGCTTTTCCAGCACAAAAGCTTTCTTATTCAATGGAATTCGCGGGTCTGCGCCTGATTTTTATGACTCTGGATGGTTTCAATTGCCAATATTATTCAGGCGCTTCATTAGAACAGCTCCAATGGTTCGATCTTGAATTGCAGAAATACCCGCAGCAGACGACGGTGGTATTTTATCATGCGCCACTCTGGTCGGGTGAACTGGCAAAGATGTTTCCCCAGGCAGTTAATTACCTGGCTCAGCCCGCCGAAGAGTATGCGAAAATAGTGGCAAAGCACCCGCAGATTCGTCTCTGGGTATCTGGCCATGTGCATTTCGGCATGGTAAAAGAGTTGATCATGAACCCTTTCAACATTTACATGGGCCGGGTTATGAACATTTTAAACTGTGATCTTGATGGTTTCAGCGTGTTGAATCAGAAAATCAAACCGGAATATCACGATCAAATCTGGACGCGGCAGCTTTTTCTCAGCCCCGTAGGGTATCGGTGCACGGTTTTCGACCATAACCGGGGCGTCGAAGTGCCTGAACTGATCATGGAAGGAAGCTTTAGCTGTTGAAAGGTGAGGGGGGTAAAAAATGAACGGGTATAATCGGTCGGCGATTATTGCGTTGACAGTCTTTTTAAATCTTGCAGCATGTTGTGAGCTGCATTCAGAAACCACCATACCAAAGTCTTCTGAAGCCTACGAACAAAGGTTTTCCCGTGCAGAGGAGCTGATGAAAAAGGGGGTCGCACTCGGACGTGAGAAGAAATATGGCGAGTCGGCAGCTGAGTTGAGAAAGGCGATCGAGCTGATTCCCGATAATGGGCCGCTCTGGTATAATCTGGGCATGTCACTTTACAAGGGTGGCGAGATTTCATCGGCGCGAAACGCCTGGCAGAAAACGGTCAGCCTGCGTCCGGACTACGCAGATGCCTGGTATATGCTTGGAATGATTGATGCC
The DNA here is from genome assembly GCA_049325495.1 of Candidatus Rifleibacteriota bacterium. GTDB lineage: Bacteria > Muiribacteriota > Ozemobacteria > Ozemobacterales > Ozemobacteraceae > DYKG01. Next base: position 6,416 of record JBMOKV010000460.1, read on the forward strand.
AGGGAAAATCGGGCAATTGACGCGATCGTGGCCTATGAGAAAAGTTCAAAGCTGAAGCCCCAGGATGGGGAAGCGCTTGAATCGCTGATAAAGGAATGTTTGAAGTTTGCCCGCAAAAACTTCGAGCAGCTGCAGAAAATCGACCCCGCCAGGGCAAAAAAGCTTGCGGGCGATTTCACGGGAGGGGTGCCTTCATCTGATCAGAACAAACATCCGCTTGCGGATACGGTGATTCCCGGAACCGGAAAAACCTTCGATGAACTACTGGAAATTTTCAAGCGCACACCGTGTAAGAAAAGATAATATATCTTTCCTTCTGGATTGAAAAAATCTTGTTGTGTCCAATCGCCGGTTTGATTTAGAATCCGGCCATAGTGATTCTGATTTACAGAACGAACTTTCAATTTTATGTCAGAGGGCAGCATTCCCCAAAGGAGATACGTATGGTGTCTATTCCAAGTAAGTTGTCCACGCTCGTGATCGTTCTCATGTCGGCCTTTTCCCCGGCAGTTCAGGCCCAGACTGCCGCAGGCGGTTCCGGTTGGGCATCGGGGGGCAAGTGGGTCGCCGGCAGCCTTGCCGCTGGTGTGGTGGGCGGCATTGGAAACATGGCTCTGGGCTATGCACTGAACGAAATTGGCCTTGGAGACTCAAGCCACGCTGACACCATTAAATTGCTCGAGAAGATTTCCATTCAGGTTCAGGATCTCGATAAGCAGATCAAACAGCTGGATCTGAGCCTGAAGATCCTTGAAAACGACACACTCGCTGCCCAGATCGACGAGCTGGCAAGCGTGATCCTCTTAACCCACGATCGCGTAGCAGGAATGGCAAATGATCTAATTGCCGATAATAAAGAGCTTGAAGAGGAGACAAAATTCGCGCCCCCTGAAGAGGTCGAGAAGAAAAAGAAAGAACTCGATGAAAAGTATAAGAGAACCAGGAAGGATTGCATGGAAACCATCCGCACCGTGCTTCTTCCGAAACAAAACGTCATCCACGACATGCTTGTTGGAAAGAGGCTCGCCGGCGGTGGCCTGATCGAGCGCTGGAGTAAAGTATGCGTAGGCAGGCGCCGATTTTTCAGCCTTGCCGACTCCAAAGCCCAGGAAGCAATGTTCAACTACTGGGATACGGTTCAGGTAGTTCAGCTGAAACTGATCGTAGATTACCTCCACGCTACTGATGCTTCCAAGTCTACTGTTAATCGCACCATCGAAACTTACAACAAAAATCGGGAAGAGCAGCTTAAGTTACTTCTCCCGCCTGTTCCTGAGTGGTGTCTGGTTTGCCGACCGCGTGACAAAAGCTCCAAGCGGCTCATGATCCGGGGCAACTATCTCGTGAACCCATACAACCAGGTCACCTACGAGCGTGCAGTCACTGTATTGAAGGAGATCAACGCCAAGCCTCACTGGGGCAACGGCTTCAACGACTGGCGCCTTCCCGACTACGACGGTTGGAAAAGTCTTGGCTGGGGCTCAAAAGATATGAAGATCATGTTCGACGAAGAAGAGAACGGCGATTACCTCAACGAAGCCTGGAATGACGGTTGGCCGAAAGAATGGCTCAAGCCGGGGGCAACCTTCTGGGTAAACAACGATTTTCGAAAGAGAGACCCGATGTTAAGTAGTCGCGTTTCCTGCTGGAGTTTCGATGCCTACGGCGGCGGTTACATTCACGACCGGAAACATGACTTCGTCGCAAGCTGCATGCCGGTGCGCGACCTGAAAACTGGCGAGAAGTATTTCTACGACTGATCGACAGATTAGCAACTGATGAGGGTCGTGAGATGAATCTCACGGCCCGCACCTCTTAGGTTCGGTAATATCTATTTTTTCTCGTCTAATGACCAGTAATGACCGGAAATGGCCAGACGTCGCTGTACTTGCTTCGAGAGGACTGTGATCGGTGGCAAAATCAAAAATTTTCCAGCACTTGATCTGCTAACTGGTAATTAAATCCTGACAGTTTTTTTCCAGTTCTTTTGTGTTTTCTGAAAAGAGTAAAAGGGCAATTTCATTGATTTTCTGAACATCAATGCTTTGTGTTGACAGATTATCATGGTTCAGGTCAGCATGCTTTCTGAAGCCCTGCGAAATCTGATATGAAGCAAATAAATGGGGATATTCGGGGTCATTTTTGGCTTCTTTCATGAATCGCCTGAATAAAAGATCAGAGCTTGAATAAATCAGTTCTGCAAGCTTGGCTCTGTATTCAAGAATTTCCTGAAAACCATTTGAAAGAAACGGAAATCTAATATAATCATCATAGTGCTGTGCTTCATGCTTCAGGTAGCTTACCTGAAATTTTTCACTGGCCATATCGTATTTTTCAATGACACAGTAAAGTCCATCCGGTTTTGCCCAGCCACCTGTACCACAGACCCCGAAGGTACTGTAATCCAACCATGAAAGAGAATGAAATTTACGCATCATTTTCACCGGCAGGTTCCTAATGCCATTTGGCAACTGAACCTGAAATTGTTTCTCTTCAAGTTCTTCATAAATGTATGGGCCAAAATAAGGGTAGGTTATTCCGCCAAGAAAATTCCATCCTATTGATGCAAATTTTTGGGCAATAATGTCTTCAACCGAAGACATTTGCACATTACCGGTAATGGAAAAAAGCGATTTTAAAGACTTGAGCAGATCGAGTTCGGCAGTTTTTCTGTCTTTTTGAAATGCCATCACTTCAATGTAGTAATCATAGTAAGATGACAATAACTCTCT
>JBMOKV010000461.1:0-9140 GCA_049325495.1 Candidatus Rifleibacteriota bacterium
ATCCCATGCGCTTGATGACCCCGAGTTCAAACTCGAGTCGTTCTTGAATTTCACTGGAAGGAGTATCAGTCTTGTAGCGCCAAAGGTAGCCCTGCTGACATAGCTCTGTCAGGTAGCTTTCTGACGTCTTCCCTTCTGGAATCGGGAATTCGGGCAGATATGGCTTGCCAAGATTTAGCTGAACATTGCAACGCTCAGCTATTCTCAGAGTGTTTGAAATCGCATCGGGAAACTCGGAAAAAAGCTCGTTCATTTCCTGGGGTGATTTCAGGTAAAACTCTCTGGTTTCAAACCGGTAACGATCTGGGTCTTCGATCTTAGCGTTGGTGTTCAGGCAGAGCATGGCATCCTGGGCTTCCCAGTCTTCCGGGCGAACGTAGTGACTGTCATTGGTTGCAACGATCGGGGCATTGCAAAGCCGTGCCACCTCTACCAGGGGCTTGAGAATTTCTATCTGATCTGCGATTCCATGATTTTGAATTTCAACGTAAAAATTATCCTGACCAAAGATTTTCTGATATCTCTTTATTGCAGTAATTGCACCCTCGCGGTCATTCTTGCGCAGGCAATCGGGCACCTCGCCGGCTAAACAGGCCCCGAGAGCGATCAAGCCCTCGGAATACTTTTCCAGCAGCTCATAATTAACTCTGGGCTTGTAATAAAATCCCTCGGTATAGGCAATAGTCGAAAGTTTGACCAGATTTCGATAGCCGACGATATTTCTGGCCAGCAGAACCAGGTGATACATCGGGTCCTTGATCTTTTTATCGAGAGGATGGGGCGTAACATAGGCTTCAAACCCAAGAATCGGCTTGACCCCTCGCTTAAGTGCATGCTGGTAAAGCTCAATGGCGCCAAACATGTTGCCATGGTCGGTAATGGCAATGGCGGGCATGCGAAAGCGTCTGGCCGCCTCGACAATCGCTTTGATAGGCGCCGCGCCGTCGAGAAGACTATAATGGCTGTGAACATGAAGGTGTACGAAATTGGTATGAAACATCGGGCAAATTATATCAATTTGTCGTTCGGTTTAAAAGCAGAGAATTTTAATGAAGTAAGTTTTATTAAATGATTTTTTTTGTTAAACTATTGAACACTTTCGTTTCGGACCAATCAATTGACTGCAGTTAAAGAAACCACCTCCCATCACTTCACCATTCGCCACCTTATCGGTATTTTTTTGCCAGTGGCATATTCGGTGATGATTTTATTGCTGGTTCAATTTTCCTACAACCGCCAACAGGAAGCATCACAGCTGGAAGCCCGCATGAAATGGCAGGAAAAAGCACAGCTGGTTATCGCTTCAATGCAGTCTCAGCACGAGCTTTCCCATCTGATCAGGAACCATGGCAATATTCTGGCTTTGAAATTCGAAAACAGTTTTGAGGGAAAATTTTCTACCGATGAATTTCTGCGCCTTTACAAGAATGAGATGGAAAGTAAACTGCCGGCCAAGCCACAATTTGCCTGGGTGTTTTCCTGCAAAAACGGTAAAGCAAAAGCACTTGATTTGCCAGGCTTTGAAAATACAAGAAAAAGGGTGATGGAAAAAGTTTTCGATGGCTTTCTCACCCTTTCCAAAAGCGAACAGATTTCCACTTCAGAAATTTCAAAAATAAACAAGTTTATCAAAGGGGTTCTTGGGCCCTGGAGCGCTCCATCGATTCTCGGGCAGTTTCGCCAGGGCGAGCCAACCCCTGTTTCTTTCGAAAAAGAGAATTACTACGCCTACTGGCGCAAATTTTCCAGCGAAGAGCAGGATTTTGCGGGAATTTTTCTGCTTTACCCTGCCCGTTATTTTAAAGAAAAAGACAGTTCTTTGAAATATTTTTCCGATCTGGTTTTTAGGCAAACCGGACGTAAAATGGCCGCCGCATTCATTCCAGACCCAAATTTCCAGAAGGAAAAAGAGATAATTCTACCTGCTGATTTTGATAATTTTTCGCAGGAAAAATCCCGAATCCTGAAACTGCTCGGTCACAGCAAAAATCGTCAGGCTTCAGAAACAAACCAGATTCAGGAACTCGAGGGTTATGTTCTCCTACGCAGCATATTCAACATCGATTCAATTTATGATGTGGTAATTTTTGCACCTCTCCCCGATTCTTTCAAAAAATCCCCCTTCCCTTTCATTCTGTTAATGACTTTGCTGATTATCGTCTGGTTTCTGGTTCTTTCATATTTCCGCTTTAGAACCGGGCGCTGGGGTCTGCCCATGTTCGCCTCATTCAGACTATTCTTTTTTCTTTCGGGAGTTTTTCCGGTAACCCTGATGCTCATCGTCGGAGCAGACCTTACAAAAAGCAGTCTCGAAGCAGAAATTTCTGAAGTCCGACAAAAGAATCTGGAAATTCTATCGGGGATCAATGAAAGAAGTGATCAGATCGTTCCAATGTTTTCTCACCATATTGCCAGATTTCTCGCTAGAGCTGATATTGAGAAAGCAATACAGAATACCCCCGGTAAAAATTTTGATCTTATTTTTAACGCCCTGCTCAAGGAATTCAAGCAAAAAGATCTTGATTTGAGCTTTCTCTTCGTTTTTTCACCAGGGCATGAAATTGCTACATTTCTTGCTGACCAGCGGATGTATGATGAGGCGAGGATGATGTCGGACATGATGGCGAGCTCCGTTTATCAAAATCAGAAGCGGTTTTCCTCCCTTTACCCGGCAGAAAACATCATTCTTAAAGGCTCGCAAAAAAACTGGAATGAAATTTTAAAGGATCTTGGAAACGATTTCATTGAATCGGTTTTTTCAACTGCCGACGGAAAAGCGACCTCGCTTAATTCTGGTAAAGACAGCAGCAGCATTTTTTATTCCTCAATAATGCTCAAAGATGGCATGCCAGATAAATTCCTGGTTTTTGTGGCAAATTCCGAAAAAATGTTTCGATCTTTGCTTAAACGGGAGCTTGATACAAGAAACTCAGATTCATCAACAATATTTCTGGCAGCAGAAGAGCGTTCAAATTCTGATTTTACCCTTTTTCCATTCAAAAAAATGAATGTTTTAAACAGTAAAGAAGGACGCAGAGCCTTCAATTTCATCAAAATGTGCCGCGGCTCCATTTTTCAGAAGGAAATTACAACCGACGAACATATTTTTATTTTTTACCCGATGAGTAAAATGAAGAAATACGCCACCGGCTGCCTGATTTCCCTTTCTGAGGCGAACTTGAGATATCAGAAAAAGCATCTTTTTCTAATTTCACTTGCGGTGATAATTTTAATTCTTATGTATCTTCTGGCTGCCTTTGCGACCTCTTATCTTCTCAATCCCATTAAAATTATTGCCAAAAGCCTCAGAGAGACCGGCAACGGTGATCTTTCAATTAAAGCCGAGCTCAATCGCAAAGACGAACTGGGTTTACTTTCCGAAACAATCAATCTTATGATCAGGGGCTTCATAAAAAGAATAAAGCTGGGAAAATTTGTCTCTGGAACCCTTGAAAAATCTGTAAGCAAAATGACCGATGCTTCAAGTATAAATAGACCCCAGGCTGTTAAAGGAACCGTGCTTTTTTCAGACATAAGAAATTTCACCACTCTGTCAGAAACCTATGATCCGGCACGAATTTCAGCTTTTCTCAACAACCATCTCGATGCCATGGTTATCGAGATTCAAAACTGTGGTGGCCAGGTAGAACAGTTTATCGGAGATGCAATCGTGGCGGTTTTCATCGACGAAAGTGAAAACCGGACCCAGAATATAATTAAGGCAATAGATGCTGCGAAAAAGATGCGGGTAAAACACCTGGAAATTCAAAATAAGAGGAAGTCCGCCGGACTATTCACCTACGAAATCGGAATTGGACTGGATTATGGAAATTTGACGACGGGAACCCTTGTTTCAGAAGGCAGGTCTGAATTTACAATTCTTGGTGAAGCAAAATCGGTTGCCGAAAAACTCGAAGGCCTGAGCAAGAAAGGTAAAGGCTCTAAAATTGTGGTTTCACCGGGTTTTCTTGATCTTGTTGACGAAAACATTGGATTTGATCTGATTGAAGGCAGCGAAAGCTATGAAATCAAATTCAACTAAAACTTTTGTCTTCGATCTGGTCAGATTTTTTTCAGGGGCCGTTTTTATCATTCTTCCTGCCGTGATTGTCTGGATTTCTCTATTCAATTTTCGCCAGCAGTTACAGGATGACAAAATAGCAACTCTCAAAAAACAAATGCAGAAAGATCTTTTGCGGTTTGACCAGAAAACCAGTTTTATTGCCAACCCCATCAGAGATGTTGCGCTGCATTTTGATGCAACCATGAAAAAAAATCAGAGTCTCACATATCTGCGGGATAATGATTTGCTTCAATCTTCATTGAAAGATCTGCTTGGTAATACCACTTCAAAATATGGATTTCCAAGCGAGGCCTCTGCCTTTTTCTTTACCAGTACCGCAACGGCCCAAATCAATTTCAAAAATGACAGGGAAGTTTCCAGGGTTTCATTAAGCCCGATAACAAAACTTATGTTTGATATAAACCACAACCGTTTTGCAGATAAGCTGGAATCTCTAAAACAACTTGGAATTAATTTAAAAAATGATTTTGCCATAACCTTGAACCCCAATTTTCTTAATGGGACGGCAAACAACTCGTGCTACATGTTTTTGCGTGAGAATGGAAAGCAAAAGCTGTTGCTTATTTATCGACACCACAGTTTTCTGTTACTTACCGTTCTCATTGATTTTACAGGACTTGATGAGAAGCATGATGCCATGCTTAAAATCAGAAATTTTCAGGAAAAATCTTCTCACATCGCTTTTGTTCCTATTAACGGCAATCCGTTAAAAACAATACTTACACCAAGAAGCAGCAAATCTTTCAAAGTTTTAAAAAGAATTTTGAATCAGCTTAACGACATTCCAAATAAATTGAGCTGGGTTTTACTTGAAAACGAGCTATTTCTGGTTCAGCCTCCCAGTCCTCAAAGTGACTACCGAATTCTGCTTTCTTCGGAAATATCGGCTCCTGAACCGGAATATGAGCTACAATTGCTGGCATCTCTTTTAACAATTGTCGGTCTGTTTTTCGTCAAGGCCTTTGCTGAAAGCATTTTTCTGAGAAGGCATGCAAACATTTCTATTAAAATTTTTATTTTAAGCATTTTTTTCATTGTAAGCATTATGCCACTGGTCAGCGTCATTTATTTATCCAATGAATTTCTTGTTTCAAACCTCAAACTTGAAAAAAACCGGGTTTCCAATCAGCTTTCGCAAAAACTTACTTCTCTTGACCTGCAAACCCTTTATAATTTCAAAATTACGGTTCATCATTTGAAAAGTCTGGATTCTACCGAAAAATTCCAACATTTCTGTGAATTGCCTGGAGAATATGACTACAACGTTCTTATAAAAGAAAATCTGGAAAAGTTTTTCAAACTTAATGGACCAAGGATTTCGGAAACCTGGATTTATGACCGAAATGGAAATTTTAACTGCTTTGAATTTTCATCGATGCAAAATAGATATGTCCCGGCAAAAAATATAAATCCAGTAATTGCCGAAGTCCTGAAACCGAGGTTTGACGAAATATTTGCCCGCCTGGATCTGGCGAACCAAAAAATTGACAACCAGGAACTCAAAATCAATGAACTTAAAACCGAGATGATAGATGACCTTTTTCAGAACGTTTTCGGCCACAAATCATATTATGACACCAAGAAAGACATTGGTTTGATCCTGGAATTGACAACTTTCAACGACAAAAACTTCATGCTGTCAGTGCCCCTCTATGAGAAAGGGAAACTAAAGTTCATTCTCACCCACGTAATCGATTCAATGGGGCTTCGTCATCATTTCCCCGAAGAGCAGCTTGATCTCAACCCGGCAAAACCGATTTTTTGTCTTTATGGAAACAGCGATTTTTTCTTCACCAGACCAAGAGGCATGGCGGAAATCGCACAATCTTTCCCAATACATTTTGAAACTGCAAAATCAAGCAATTCCAGCAAATACCGTCTTGAAGTTCAAAGACCTGATTTGCCAGGCAATCCCATAATTCTTGCTCAGCCTGCCATGCATTCGGACTTTATTATGGTAGCAAGTGATCAGACCAGAGATCTTGCCACATTCAAGGCAGAACTTGCAAAAAGAATCAGCCTGCTTACCACGATCGTTTTGTTTTTCATGATAATTCTAGCTTTTGCCGTTTCCAATTATTTCCTGACTCCGGTCAATCAATTGATCGCCGCAACCGAAGCGATTATCAGAGAAGAATATCACCACCGCCTGAACTTAAACCACCCCGATGAATTTGCTGAAATGGCCCAGACTTTCAACCACATGGCCCGCCAGCTTGAAGAAGGTAAACTGCTTAGTTCTTTTGTTACCGCAAGTCTGGAAGATGATCTTGAGAATCAGAATAAACTCAGAAAGGCTTCTAGAAAAGAAGTCGCCATTATTTTTTCCGGAATCACCGGCTTCAAAAAATTAACTACCTCTCGAAGCCCTCTCGATCTCTTCGAAATGATGAAAACGCACCTGAATCTCGCCGCCAATCTGGCCAAACAATTCGATGGTGAAATTGACAAGATGATTGAAGATAAAATTATGATGGTTTTCGAACCAGGAGAGAAGGATGACGCAGCCTTAAGGGCATGGCGGTTCGCCAAAGAAATTTCGTCCGGGTTTAAAAAAACGGGCAGCGGCAATCTTTCGATCGGCCTGAATCATGGGGTGGTCGTTTCAGGCATCATGGGGTCGGAAAAAGTCAGACTGGCAAAAACCGTGGTCGGCGACCCGGTTAACCTGGCCGCCCGCCTTTCTGCTATCGCCGAAGAAAATTCAGGCGGAATAATTGTTTCAGGCAATATTCTAAAATACTTGAACACAAATGCAGAGGTTAAAAAGCTTGAAATTTCCACGGTAAAAGGCAAAACCCAGTCTGTCGAGATTTTTGCCGCAATTTAGGCTGGAGTCTTTATTGACTTTTCATTTTTAAACCAATATAATCGCCGTGTAATTTTTTTGAAAAAGGGTTTGAATTGAAACAGAAACTAAAAAAATTCAAGCGACGAATAAAGCCTTCTGAGGCTTCTTCGATAAAACTCCCTCACCTCTGCGTCTGCAACAAGGTCGAGGGAGTTTTCATTTATGGCCACTTCTGTTTTTCTGCTGTTTGTGAAAATGAAAGTAAATCACAAAATGCAAAGCGAAACGACGACCCTGTCATTCAGAACTCTGGTTGAAAATTGTCTCAGGCAGCCTTCAGAAGTTTTATTGCCCGATGAGAATGCCCGACAGGCGAACCTTAACCACACCAAAATTCCAGCTGAAAAAGAATCTTCAGCCATTCGTACAGAAATAAACCTCAGGGTTATCGAAGATTTTCTCAAACCCTGAGGCTTTATCAGTCAAATTTTCAAATGATTATTGGAACTGGACCATCCACCAGTCGTAATCAGTGGTGGACCTGAGACCATTCAAATCATTACTCGATGAATTAGTAGTTCCAACAACCGTTAAAAGGTCATTTACCAGAACAACAGAGCGGAACTTTTCACTGTTGGCACCGCCATATGGCTTCTGCCAGTTCAAAACCGCACCGGTCGTATCTACCTTCAACATCCAGGCATCCCAGTTTCCGTAAGCTCCCTGCACATCACCGTCACTTGAACCGGCGGCACCCACTGCCAGATATGAACCATCGGCAAAGAACTGAACGTCAAATCCCTGTTCCTGAAATGTACCGCCGAAAGCCCTTTGCCAGAGAAGCGTGCCATCCTGACCGATTTTGCCCATCCAAAGGTCAGTGCCGCTATGATAGCCACTGACTTCGCTTGATGCTGTTTCACCGGTTACAATAATCACACCATTATTTGCAACTTTCATTCCGTGCGCCTGATCTGATGATGAGCCACCATAGGATTTCTGCCACACGATATTGCCAAAATTGATGCTGGTATGATCGAGCTTCAAAACCCAGACGTCTGAAACCCCGATTCCGTTACCGGCAACAGCACCGCTTGCCCTGTCACCATCAGTAGAAGACGAAAGCCCTGCAATATAAATGTTTCCACTTCCATCGATCTCGAGAGCCTGGGCTTCATCATTGTAAGTTCCACCATAAGCCTTCTGCCAGAGAATATTGCCATTGGCAGGATCAAGTCTGGCAACCCAGGCATCTGGACGATCGGGGTAATAGTGAACCCCAGCTGAACTCAGATCGCCATCCTGTGAGGTGGTGGTTCCAGCAACGAGAATTCCCGGTTCCGGCAAAACCATTTTGGATACTGCAAGAAATTTGTCAATGCCAGTGCCGCCATAAACTTTGCTCCAGATAATCGAGCCATTGGTTGAACTGACTTTCATGGCAAAGCTGTCGTAACTGCCATTAGCTGCAGCAAGAGTGCCGCTGCTTGAATTGGTGGTTCCCACCACCAGGAAGTTATTATCATCAGTCTGAACTACGCCATAGGCTTCGTCATTGGCTGCGCCGCCATAGATTGCCTGCCAGCTGATTTCGCCCAGATCATTAATTCTGATTATCCAGACATCGTTCTGCCCGCCGCCATGTGTCCCGGTCACTGTTCCGTTAGCCCCGGAAACATGTCCAACCACCAGATATCCACCACCACTGACGGGAATAATTTTGGTTGCGGTTTCATAATAGTCGGCAGAACCGCTGGTAGAACCATATACCTTTGACCATTTCACAGCGGGAACGGCCTGGAACGGCGCGACCACAGTAATTGAGAACGTGCCGGAAATAATATCGGCGTTTGCATCAGCAATGACCACGCTGAATGAATAAGTTCCGGCAGCGGCGGTCGTCGTTCCGCTGATTATCCCATCGGTACCGAGAGTAAGCCCGCCAGGAAGAGAGGTGCCATTGGTAAAATTAATTGAATATGGCTTAAGTCCATCGGTGATGAAGGTCTGGCTGTAAGCGGAGTTGATTGTAGCAGTAGGTAATGGGGAAGACAGAGCAAATGCCGGAGGATTAACCACATTCATCGTATAAGCACGATTAATTGCCCGCCCCGATGCATCGGTTGCCCTGATGGTGAAGCTGTAGCTATTGGCGGTTGTTGGGGTTCCACTGAGCTGTAGCTGATTAAAACTCAGGCCTGCGGGCAGGGTTCCCGAATCGAGCGAAAGTGAAACCGGCGAAACTCCACCGGCAGCGATAACCGC
>JBMOKV010000462.1:0-9126 GCA_049325495.1 Candidatus Rifleibacteriota bacterium
AGTATCAACACCTTTGCCAAACTGCCTTACCGCCAGACCAACGAATACGCCTACACCTATCGCCATCCAGCCAATCTGATAATTGGTCGCATAGGTGACAACCGCCCAGATTACCGCGCTGATAAGAGCTGCTACCAGACCCGCAGCTGAACCCATCACCAGGTTCTGTTCATCCCGCATTTTTTGCAGCAATTGCTGCATCTTCAGCGGGTCAATAGCTATCTGGGGCTCTACCTGTTCGACCTGGTTTTCATCATATTGTTCGCTCATAGACTCAAGATCCTTTCATTTACAATCGGTTAACTCAAAAAAATCCTGCGATCAAAACAAATCCGTTTCAATCTTTTTTCAGCAGATTGATCAGCTCGGCGATAGTTTTCTCTGCTTCAATCGGGTGGCGCAGCTTTTTGTTGAGATCTATCTGGTAATTGTTGCAGCGTCCCTTTTTTTCATGGCTGATGTAGCCCGCATCGGTTAATTCTGCAATAATTCGCTGAACCGCCCGCTCGGTAATAAAAACCCGGGCGGCAATTTCCTTCATGCGCATTTTCGGGTTCTCGGCAAGGCAAAGAAGAACATGCGTGTGATTGGTTAAAAAAGTCCAGCTGTTTTGCGGATTATCAATGGGGCTCATAGAAATATCAATAAGCGAAAAGAATTTCGTAAGTCAAGTTTTATGTTGAAGCTACAGGCTTTTTTTATTGTTGGAATAACCGTAAATCTGATATATTTACCGCATTAATTCTATCTGCAAGAGTGAAACGCAATGAAAAAATCTCAAGGCCGCCAATTAGCGGCGTTGCTTGCCCTGATGGCAATATGCTGGATATTTCCCACGGTTCTCATGGCTGCCAGGACTGAATCTGGAAGGGTGAAAAAGAAAACCCCCGAAGAGCTCAAGAAACAGGAACTTGAGCAGAACGAAGTTATGCGGCGCGAGATCATGACTTTCGTCAAAGAGAATCCCGATCGTGACACTGGTGAAGGATGGCTTTATCTGGCCCAGCATTATAAAGAATTGAAACAGCCGGACCAGGCCATGGTTTATCTGCGGACTCTTCTGCGATCAGATCATATCAAGCCGGAGTTTCAATGGGAAGCCCAGCTTCTGTTTGCTGAAATACTCGAAAAAGATAAAAAAGATTATGCCCGGGCTCTGAAAGAATTAGACCGCATGATTTCATGGAAGCCGGAAAGGGAATTTCTGGTTCGAGCCAAGATTGCTCGGGCAAAGCTGCTGGGCCGCAATCTTACCAGCGTCGTTGAGCTTCAGAAAGCTTTCAAGCGCTTTTACTGGCCATTTCCGGAAAAAAGCGATGTTGAGGCGATAGACTACATAATGGGATTTGAGCGGGGCTATGATCTTGAAATAGCTATGCGTGCCCTCGATGCCTGGGATGAAATTTCTGGATTTTCAGAAGAAGAGGCTCAACAGCTTGCGTTTTTACGCATTGGGATGCTTCATGCCTTTGATCTTAACAATCCCGAACGGGCCCGGCCATTTTTTGAAAAAATCACGGGAAAAACTCAGGCAGCTATCGACGCCCAGTTCATTTCTGCGGTGCTTTACCATTTTTACATAAAAGGCCCGACTGCTCCGCAATCCATGGATTTTTACAAAAATTATCGAAATCTTTGTGAAGATCTCGATGGTTATAGAATTTCGGGGATCATGCAGGCTCAGCTTGCCTGTGAAAAGCTTCAGGATTATGAAAGCGCGATTAATGCCTGCGAAACCGTATTTACTACGCCTCCGCATCTGATTGGCTCTGCGTCAATCTCTCTGGAAAAACGCAAGGAAGAGCGGGATGAAGAAATTGACTGGGCTCTGCTTGCCTGTAGAATGGCTGGTTATATTGCTGAGTATCGCCTCAACAGCCCTGACCGGGCCAGATCCTACTACCAGAAGGCGAAAGATCTCAGCAAAGAGCGCAGCGAACCCCCTGATATGGTCTGGATCGAAGCTGCAATGAAACGCACTGAACCCCAGGTGTCTCCTGCTCAGATGCTGTTCGATGCCGCTTTTGAAAAATATCGAAGTCGCCAGTTCAAGCAGGCAATTGAACTATATGAAGAATTTATTAGCAAATACTCTGATCACCATTTGTTTCGTGAGGCCCTTTACCGTATCGCGGTAATGACCGATGACGATCTACGTGATTATGAAGAAGCTCTGAAGATGTATCAGCGTTATATCATCAGGTTTTCTCCGACCCGCTCAACCTGGAACCTGGATGTGCTTTATGACTGGGGCCGCACCGATGAAGTGCGTTATCGTATTGGAAATCTGATGGCATTGCATCTCCAGGACCCGGTGGGAGCCCTGGAAATTTTTTCGCAGCTTGCCGCCATTTTCCCTGACAGCTATTGGGCTCAGCAGGGGTTGAAAGACAGCATCGAAATTTACCAGGATGATCTTGGTGATCCGGATAAAGCCAATGAAATGATGGTTGAATTCATTGAAAAATACCCCGAATCGAAAGATTCTTCAAAATTTCGCTTGAAATTATATGGTATTTTTCTGCAAAAAGGCGAGCAGATAAAGGCTCTGCGAATTCTTCGCGATTATCTTGACCATGAACTTCCCTCTGACCGCGAATACTTCAATTATAAACAGCAGTGGCGTGATCTGGCTTTCAGAATCAGAGAAGAAAGCCTGCGCAAAGTTCTTGAAACTGCCGGCCCCCGAGACCGTATCGACACCATGCAGAATCTTATTGAAGTGCTTTGCCTGGCGTCTAGCAGCGTTCCCCTCGAAGGACTCGTTGATGAGATAAAGAAAATCGAGGGGGTTAGCGAAGAGACCAGGTGGGCACTGGTTTATCAGGCAGGCACCAACATTTACCGCTATTTCCCAGACAAAGCCTCCCCGGTCTTTGACGATCTGGCAAAAAATGCAACCGGAACCCCGAAAATCGCCTGCCATCTTACTCTCGGTCATATTGCATATCGGGTGGATAAAAACCTGGATCTGGCCTCACAGCATTATGAACAGGCCAATAAAGCTTTGCCGCTGACCGACCCGCTAAATGAGCTGCCAACCTACAGGCTGGGCCGAATTTATCTGGCGCAGGGCCATGGTTTAAAAGGAATGGAAACTCTGCAGCAGTTTGTCAGGCGTTTTCCACACAGTCGTCTGCTTGGTAAGGCGTATCAGGCCCTGGGAGATGCCAGTGTTGCCCTGCACAGCCCTGAAAAAGCCGAAAAATTCTATCGCCGGGCCCTGCGGGTTGCCCCCAAAATGGCTGAGAACCTCAAGAAAAAACTTGCTGAGCTCGAAACAATGCAGAATTCGCAGGAATGGCTCAAACAAAGGGCAAATGACATTCGCAAAATTTCTCTTGTCGATGAAGAAAGCGAAGAAGATGAAAATGCTGTTGCCGGCGTGAAAAAGCCCGTAGTTACAACAGATTCCCGTGGCCGTGAACTGCCTCTCGATGAATTGACTCCAGAAGCAATTTACGAGCTGCTGCTGCGCCAGACCCAGTCTGCAAAACCAGATCTGGCAATGGTTGGAAACCTTTCTCATGAAATTCTCAAACGGGAAAAAGTTGAACCGCAACTGCGCAGTAAAGCGTTACGTCACTATATTTCAGTTAGAATTTTCCGTGAGCGTGCTCCCGAAGTGCTGAATGAAGAAGTCCCAGAGCTTCTGGCCCGTCATAATTACGCCGAATGGCAATCTGAGCTGCTGTTTCGCCTGGGCCAGTGTCGTGAATATTTCCTGAATCAGGCTGAAGAGGCAAACAAAGCTTACTTTGAATACCTCTCGTTTTACCCCGATGGCCGCCGGGCCGTTGAAGCCCGCGAACGCATTCCACGCGTTTTTGAACAGGCCGATGATCAGAAAAATGCCGAGCGGTTTTTCAATAAACTGATCGAAGACACCTCCGTTGCTGACGAAAAGCGGGTGGATGCCTCGATCGACCTGGCAAAAATGCAGGTCAAGGAAGAACAGAAAACCGAAGCGATCAAGACTCTTGAAGCCGCACTGGCATTGAACTCCAAACGAAAGCCTGAAATCTGTCTGCGCCTGGAAAAGCTTACCGAAGATTTTTCCTACGTCAGAAGAGCTCTTGACAGCGAAGGCGAAGAAGAGATCAGGCTAAAAGCTCTCAAGCGTTTGATTGAAAAGGCCGAAGAAGACAGAAATTATGAACAGGCTGCGGGCCTGCTCAGCGAGTTCACCGCCTCCTTTACGACTCCAGAAGCAACTGTCTGGATTGAAAAGAAAGTCGAAGATTTGAGCAAACGAGGGGTTATAAGTGAAATTGAGCAGCAGATCGAGCAGTATCCTGAAGAGCCCGAAACTGCAGGGCGCATGTACAAGCTGGCCCGGCTCGTCGAAGGTGCAGAAAATACGCGATATCGAGCCCAGGATCTATTTTACGAAATCACTCTGGTTTACCCGAATTCTGAATTTTACAAAGAAAGTCGAATTCGTGCCGAAAATGTGCGAACCATCAAAGCGGTTGCTGAGCTTTCTGATCTCCTGAAAAAAGGCTTGAAGGGCGAAGTTGGCGAAGAAGTCATAATCGAACGTGCCAGATTGCTGCAGCAGAATCTCAAAGACCTTCCGGGAGCAATGGAAAACTATCAAAGCTTCATTGCCCTGTTTCCCGATTCCCCTCGCTGTGACGAAGTTTACCTCGCCATGGGAGACATCGTGCTGGCCGAAAATGGCAGCTCCAAAGAAGCTCTTGCATTTTACGAAAAAGCTCTGGCGGCCAGTCATGACCCATTTAACCGTGAAGATATCACCAGGCGTATAAATGATCTGCAGAAATTTCAAGGGCTGGTTATCTATTCTGATTCAGAAAAAGACCACCAGAATGCGACCAGGCAGATTTATCGTATCTGGCGTCTCGAAAAAAATCTTACCTATGCTCTCGGTCTGCTGGAAAACGCCATGAATGAGCTGCATAACCGCCCTCAGGTTGCCCGATTCAGGTATCTGCGCGGCCGAATTTTTGAAGAATCGGGTCAGCTTGCCCAGGCTGAAGCGGAATATGTTAAGGCTCTGCGCAGCCTTTATCATCCTGGATGCCGAAAAGACATGCTGCTGTACCGACTGGCCCGTTTGAAAAAGTCACAGAAAAAAGATAACGAGGCAGCCGCTTATTATCGAGCTCTGGTTCATCGTTATCCGCGAAGCATGTTGAGTCGCTCAGGCCTCTATTCTCTTTATAAATACATGGAAAAGCAGAACAACCTCACGCGGGCTCACCACTTTCTCGATCGGCTGCTCTTGTTCCGAGCTCTTTTTCCAAGCCATCGGGTTGAAATGGAGAAGAAGCTTCGGGAAATCGAAGCTAGAATGAATATCGAAGAAATGAAGAAATTAAAAAGATATTCGAAAATTGGCGGTACCGATCTGCCATATTTCATCGGAAAGGTTCTCGAAAACAACCTTCGCGACTTTGACCGCGCAATCGGACAGTATGAAGATTTTCTTAAGTCGGGCCCCTCGGTGCGTCGCAGTCGTGAGATCATGACGAAAATTGCCGATCTATACGAGAAAAAAGGGGACTACGTCAAGGCGGTTTCTTACCTCGATATGCTTCTCGATACTTACGAGCCGCATTTAACCAATTTTGATCTCATACTTCGAATTGGCTCAATGGTTGAAGATAAACTGACGAACCCTGAACTTACTGAGCTTTTCTATAGCTCTATCGTTGCCGATTACGAACGGGTGCCGAAAGTCAGAGATTTTGCCATTGCCAAATTAAAGCGAATTGAAGAAAAGAAGCGGGAAACTGCAAGAAAACCACGTGGCCGCAAGGTTATAAAACGTGTTTATTCTGAAGACGATGAACTGGTTATTGAAGAAATGAATGAGATTATCGAACGTCAGATCGATGATCTGCAGGATTTCAAGCAGGCCGAACGCCAGCTTGTCGATCTCTGGGATGAAAATACCGAGTCTCTCGCCACTCTGGACATCATGAAGGCTCTGGTTGAGCTGAACATGAAACAGCTGCTCGACCCGGACAAGGCTTCAGATTATTACCAGAAATGGCTTGACGAAAATCCTCAGGATCCGCTATACAAAGAGATTACCCTCAAGCTCTATGAGCACTACATGGAAGAAATGCAGGATGGACAAAGAGCTTTGCGTCTGCTTGAAGACTTCATCAGAGACAACCCGGTTTCTATCGAGACTCTCGACCTTGAGCTGAAGCTGGGAAAAGCCAACGAACTGCTGATTCGCAACTGGGATGAAGCCAGACGCATTTACCAGCGCATCATCGATACCAAGCAGAATGACCCCATCGTTCACGAGGCTTATTTCCGCATGGGTTTCGTAATGCGTGACGGTTTTGCCAACTATGACGAAGCGGTTAAATTCTGGCAGGAACTCATAGACCTGTTTTACAATAATGAATTCTCTGATAAAGCGCAGTTCGCCATGGCCTTTACCTATGAAACCTATCAGCGAGACTACACCAAAGCGCGTCAGAATTACGAAAAAGTACTCAATCTTTATCCCAATTCAACCCTGCAAAATGATGTTCGCGATGCCCTGCTGCGCATCGAAGGCAAGTGATGACCTGAAAGGCCAAAAAACCATGATCGATAAAAGCGAAATGACCACGGTTCTTGAAAAATATGAGAGCTTTCTTTCCGAAGCTGTTGTTGGCGTGCTTCGCATGATCGAAGACAGCAATGTAAAGCTTGAAAGAAAGCTTGTAGACTTTCTTAAGGGCAAAAACTTTCCGGTGCAGATCGACAAGCTGGTCGAAATTCTCGGAAAGCTGCCTCCTGACAGCATCAGGGAAAAGGTAACCGAAAGCCTGTGGGACCTGCATTCAACATTTCTCGATCTGGTAGTTTTCGTTGGCAGCGAAGGCAGTCGACAAACCGCTTATCTTCCATTGATCAGGATGATGGACAGGGAAGGTCACCCGCACCGGGCTTTTGCCATGGCTTCATTGTGCAGCTTCGATTTTCCCGAGGCAGTCAACACCCTGGTTAGAAAGTTCACCGATTTTTCTTCGGAGATGCGCTGGGTTACCCTGATTCTGCTGAAGCGCCGATGGGATGACAAATTTGTACCGGTTTTTCTCAAGGCCCTTGACGACAAAGACCCTGAAGTGGTCAGAGTTGCGGTTCTGGCCCTGAGTAAAGCCAATGCTACCGTGTCGCTGAGTCGTATCAGAAGCCTGCTTTATCACCAGTCTGAAATTGTGGTGCTTACCGCAATCAATGCCCTGGTCGAGCTTGGCGACCGCGAAGCGGCGACCCAGCTTCAAGAGCTTTTCCTTGCCACTTCCAATCAGAAAGTTAGAGCTACTGTGGTTTCCGCGTTTGGCGAAATCACCAGCCCCGAATCACTGGCTTTTCTTGAAGAATCAATTGAAGACCGCGATTCGCGGGTTCGAGCCAATGCCGTTATTGCTCTGAAAAAACATGCTGAGAAAAGCGGCCATCTGCCTGAACAGATAATCAGCAAGATTCGCTCACATCTCAACGATTCTGATCATCGCGTAAAAGCCGACTGCATACAGACTCTCTGGACAATGGGACAGTCAGAAAACGTCGATCAGGTAGAAGCCATGCTGTTGTCCGACAACGAGCAGGCACGCTCAGCGGGCGCTTATATCTGTGGCAAACTCAAACTTTTTCAACTTAAAAAGCATCTTGAAAACCTGACGGCCGACCGCTCTTATTCCGTGAGGAAAATGGCGGCCCTGGCGCTGCTTGGCCTGGGCAACAGCGGCCGAGACGTGCTTGAGCAATTGATCGAGACCGGAACGGCCGATCAGCAGATTATTGCTGCTTATGCAGTCGGGCTCAGCGACGACCAGGCTGCAATCGACAAACTGATTGCCCAGAGCCGTTCAGGCAGCGAAATGGCCGAGATGGCCACCGGATTGCTGCTTAAACTGTCAAAACCTGCAAGTAATTAAGAAAACAGCGAGCCGAGCTTCTTGAAGCCCTGACCGATCAGGGATGCGCCACTTGACCAGGCATCAGCAACCACTTTGCCTGCAGTTCCGACACCCTCGGCAATGTGCCCGCCGACGATCGATGCGCCACCTGAAACCTTGTTCCAGAAGCCGCCCTGATTCCAGCGATCCTGGCCCCAGCTGACCATTTTTTCGCCAGATTCTCTGGTGAAATTAGAGGCCACACCCACAATTGCCCCGGGAAGACCGACTATCAGCTTGGTTGCCCCACCGATTACCTGACCCGGCGAATGATTTTTCCAGCCGGTCACCACATCGTTGATGCCTGAAGCCATGTTATCTTCGGTGGCGGTGTTGAAAGTTCCGGGATATGCCGTTGAAGTCGGCTTGCACGGGCCAAGATTGTCGATCAGAACATTCTCATAGCTTACCAGGCCACCAAGAACGCTGTTTCCAAAAGGTGATTTCCAGGCTTTTTCAAATTCATCGACCGGCATGGTGTGGGGGCCGTCTGTTCCCCAGTAAGAATCACGCATGCGAAAAGATGTTACTTTGCCCGAGGCATCGGTGTCATAACCGGTGATACATATCCAGTGAGGAACTCCGTCACCGGAATCGACGAGCACGATTACCGGCCTGCCTTCATCGATGCGTTTCGTGATGTCTTTGATCGACGCCTTATTCTTCATTCGGGCATTTATGCCGTTTTTGCGCAGGTGCTCGGCAATGACCGGGGGCGAGGTGAAAATGCCGGCGGGATTGGAGTCTTTATAAACCTGCTGCGGATCTACGTCGATGCCCATGCCCTTGAGCAGAGTGCTCATGGCGAACTGGCCACAGTAATTATCACCGTCAATGTCTATTTCAAGGTCATCAAAGCCATTAAGGTGATGTTCGGCGGCTTCTTTGTCTTTTCCGGATTTTCTCTGGCCAATACGGCAGCCAAGAGTACCGTAAAGTTTGCGAAGATCCTTCCACAAAGATTTTGTGAAGGTAGCGGTCTGCTGATCGGGAGCAAGCTCTGCTTCCGGGTTGTCAGATGTTATTTCGACCGTTGGTTCTTCGGTGTCGGCGCGAACCGGTATGACTATTTCGTCTTCAGAAAACGGCACTGCTCCCGCAAAACTCAAGGGTACAAAAACCAGAAGCAGAATCAACCATAATTTGCTTGTCATATAATCTGACCTCCAGACCTTTTTTATTATTATACCTG
>JBMOKV010000463.1:0-8874 GCA_049325495.1 Candidatus Rifleibacteriota bacterium
TTTCATACATTTCATTGCCGTAATTTTCATGGTAGTCTCCCTTGCCTTGAATTTTCGATGATTATACTCCTGTGGGGCTTAACGGTCTAACGAAATAATATGCGTTTGAAAAAAAAAGCCCGGGGACATATAATCTGAATAAAAAGAAAACAGGTACAATATGGACTGGGCTTTGCTTTTTCTTGCCGGCCTTTTCGAAACCCTCTGGGCAATCGGGCTGAAGCATTGTGACGGTTTAAATCGTCCGGGCTGGATAATGTTCACACTGGCAACCATGGTTCTCAGCCTTGGTCTTCTTGCCATTGCCCTGAAAACCCTGCCCGTTGGAACGGCTTATCCTGTGTGGGTCGGCATTGGTTCCATCGGCGCCGTCATTCTGGGTATACTTGTTTTCCATGAACCTGTTACCATGGGGCGGATTCTCAGCATTGTTCTGGTAATTACAGGAATAATCGGCCTGAAAATCTGCTCAGTCGAATAAATTTTTCAGATGACCACCCCGATTTCCAAAGTAACCGGCACGAAACTGTATTCATACTACTGGCTGGTTATTATTGCCGTGCCCTGGTTGCTTATCTCCATCCATTTTCATGAAATCAGCAAAAGCCGGCAGGAAAGCAATCAGAAACTGATCGAAGATTCTCTGCTTATGGAAATGAAAAGCTATCAACGCTCACTTTCCGGAAAGATGATCGTTGAATCAGTTATGCGTGAGGTTGAAAAAGAGCTGGGCCTGACAATTCAAAAAAACGATCTGGATTTTTTCAGCGAAGAGGACCCCGGGTTTTATAATTCTTCGACCCCTGAAAAAATATCGGAAATTGTTTTTAAAAACCTGGGAATCAGACCGGCCTATATTCTTGCCCTGGACTTCGAAGCAAGAAATGTTTTCGAAATGTTTGAGGAAAAAGATTTTCCTTTCAGTCAGAGGGCAAGAAAAATTCTTAAAGCGCAGATTGCCTGGCATATAGTTGAAAGGCTAAAACCTCCCGGCTATAATTATCCTCCTCCCTTATATGAGCATTTGAAAATTTTTGACGACGATAAGTCAAAGATAATGGATTGTGGTGCCAACTGGGTCAACAATGTTTTGCGACTGTTTTTTTCCGGCCTGGCGAATTTTCCCAAAGCACCGGGGATTTGCTTAGAATCATGCACATCGCGAAGTTCCGGTAACCAGTTTTTCTTTTACACCAATGGCATCATGAACCGTGGAAGGTTTTATGGCGGTTTCTTCATCGCTTTTTCCGGAGCAGAAATGGGCCCGGAATTTTTATTGAAGCAAAGTGCTGGACTTTCAGGAGGGATTTTCAAAAGATCATTGGAATCATATTCTCCTGAAAAAATTGGTCGTTTTTCTTTCAAGGATGGAAAACTTAACTATTTTGAGAATCTTCCGCCAGAATTTACCAATTGTTTTTTCAAGATTACCTATAAAGGCCCTCGCTTAAAAACTTTGCGATATTGCATGAAGGTTTCTGTTGAACCGGCGATTTTTTTTGCTGATCACCTGTTTTTTCAAAGAAGTCTGAGCTTTTTTCAAAAAATCTTCTTTCTGGCTCTATTCTTCCTTTTTGTCCATCAATCTTTATTTAGTTCAAAAATTACCCTGGGATTGCGAAGCAAATTTTTTGCGGTAACTTCTTTGATAATTTTGATTCCATTCCTGGCCATGGCTTATTTTTCCGGACTGCTTCTAACAAATCTTGAAAGTTTAAATTCACGCAAGCTTGAAATTGAGGCTGCCGCCAAAATGTTTGAGGTTTCAAGGTTTGTCGATGATTCAAGATTGAAAAGGTTTTTATCTGCCAGTCAGGCCAAGAAAGTCTTTTGCGACAATGTTTCGGGCGTCGAAGGTGAATTCGATAAAGCTGAAATTTTTGAAAAATTACCAGCAACTCTGGTTGAAGATGTCAGTCTGGTTTCAAGATCCGGTTCTTCAATGATTTTCAGCCGAAACTCCAAATCTAAAGAGCCCCGAAAAATGACAACGCTTCTGGGAGTAAGCTACCTTAACAAACTCGGGGTTTTCGATCTGACACTGGAAAAGAACAGGCGACAACTGGAACTGGTGAATTTCACCGGTGGCTTCCTTGCCAGTCTTGCCATGAACTATTCAGAGGGGCTGGCCCTTGCCCAGGAATCCCAGGAAACCAAAGACCTTTCAGAGCTGAACGATCTTCATAAAATGATTTATTTTCTCATCCCCGGCATTGCCTCTGATAACAGAACCGTTGCCGCCATTGGTTTCTGGCACTTTTTTGCCATAACCAGATACGGCAGGCTTTTTGATAGAATAGGGCAGAAGCCTGACCTTCTTCTCAATTCGCAAAACGAATTTGCCTCACAAAAATTTGCCCTGGCAGAACGGGAATTTGAAGGCCCCCCAGAAAAATATTTCCCCACTGGGTTGCAGGAAAAGGATAGCCTCAGGCTTTTAATCAACCAGGCAATAGAAACAAAGTCATCGGGAAGCAGCAGAAAAGACACGGAAAACGAAAACCTGATTTACAGCTGGCAATTTTTTCCTTCTCAGGAAATTGTAATTTCAGGTGTAACTACTTCCCGTCCTGACCTTTTCCTGAAATTTATATCCACTTTGTTTCCATTTCTTACAGGTCTGTTTTCTTTGATCAGTCTCTCTCTTATCAGCGATTTCATGGCAGAATTCCTGGTTCGCCCGATCAGCTATTTTCTTGAATTTATCGGGCGGGTCAAGATGCAGGATTTTTCATGTCGAATTGAAACTGAAGATTCCGACGAATATTCTTTAATGGCCGATTCATTCAATCTTATGGCTGAAGGGCTTACAAAAAGAGAAAAGCTCAAGCGCTTCGTTTCGAAAAAACTATTCGAGACCATAGAAGAAGATCTGAATCTGACCGATTCAATGGCAAAACACTCGGAAATGACGGTTCTTGCGTCTGATATCAGGGGATTTACAAGCCTCACCGAAAAAAATGACCCGGCTGAAATTGTATCTCTTTTAAATGAATATTTTACCCTTATGGGGAAAGCAATTTCGCAAAATGGCGGAATCGTTGAAAGATTTGTCGGCGATGCAATAATTGCCGTCTTTTACCCCGAAACAACCGGTGGCGGGCACGCTCTTGCCGCTGCCAGAGCTGCGGTTTCCATGCGCAGATTCCTGGCTGAATTGAACCGGAAAAGAGCTGAAGAAAACAAGTTTGAAATTGAGAATGGAATCGGGCTGGTCACCCAAAAAGGAATAACGGCCATTTCAGGGGCGACAAAGGGAAGAAAAGTTTTTTCGGTCATGGGAAATATCATTGAAAAAGCTGAAAAACTTGAGGCAATCACTGCGAAACTTCCTGATGGGAAAATTGTTGTTTGTCCCAGAACCGCCGATAAATGCCGGGAAATTTTCAAAACCGAGAAACTTGCTGAATTTCCTGAGGCTTTCCGGTTGAGGTATGAAAACTGAAATGAAAACAATCAGAATTGTAAGAAATCCTGGCGGAATAAAATTGTTTCTGACCTGGTTTTTCCTGATACTTTTTCCCGTTTTGATTTTCGACATTTCCCTCAAATATTTTTTTGAAATTACCGAAAAGGCGAACCAGCAGCTTTTAAAAGAAGATCTGATCAATGAAATAAGAGATTTCGAAAAAGATCTCCATGTTAATGAATACCTTGACCAGACTCTCAAATCATTCAAACAGAACAATCCGGAAATCGCACAGGAATCCGATGCTGAATCCCTCGCCATGAAATTTTTCAGGTTTTCCGGTATCAAACCTTCGGGTGTCATTATCCACAGCCGAAATTTTGAATCAATAAACAGTTTTTACTATGATTCGTTTCTTCAGGAACAATCAGGAACCTTACCCAAAAGTTTTGCCCTGAAATTTCTGAAAAATGTTAATCTTGCAGGACTTATCGACTCAGGCCGTGGAACCATGGCCGATTCAACTGCATTCAACAAAACCAGGGCAATTGCTGAAAGCTTTATGCAGAAGCAATTCGGCATAATATCCCCAATCCCTTTCATTGCCGAAAAAACCGCTGTAAGTGTTTCGGCGAAACTTGGTGGCTTCTGTTACTTTTTTTACCAGCCTTTCCATGATTCAAAAAGTAATACCGACGGGCCTTCTGGTGGTTTCTTTTTTGTTATCAGGGGCTGCAATATTGATGCAGGGGCAATTAAAGATTCAGCTGTTTCCAGGGCATCGAAAGGGCTGACAAGAAAAATTGAATTCAGAAGTTTCAAACCGGACCAGGGCAATCTTGCAAACCTTGATATCATGACGAAATTTGAGATGAGCCCGGAAAATTTAACCCTTTCCTTCCCGGCACCGCAAAATTTTCTGACCCATCTAATCAGTTCGGGAGGGTTTTACCCCGCAAATCTTCAAAGAACCATTGATAATCTGCCCTATCTTGTTGTCAGCAATTTGCCGGGCAAACTTGAGCACAGGTTGAAGCCATACTTTAAATTTATAAGGCCATTTGAAATTTTCATTGTTTCATTTTCCGCAATAATTTGTTTGAAATTTCTGCTGTTCGGCTGGGCAAACCAGGTTCGACTTTCCCAGAAAGCGGTTATTGCAATGCTGGTCGCCGGAGCTCTTCCGGTCAGCCTTCTGGTTATTTCTTTCTTTACCTGGCAAGAAATCAATGAGAAAGTTCAGTTGATTGAAGTAAACGCAAATTTAAAACGAAGAGTTGAAAAATTTTCAAACCAGTTCAGCATTTTTATCGACGAGATTCATTTGAAATCCTTCAAAATTTCAAAAATAGCTGAAGAGTGGCTTGCTCTTGAAGAAGAAGAACTATTTTCAAAAATTCGTAATGAGATGAAGGGCCTGTTCGCCCAGGAGGCCTACTTTGACCTTTTTGACCGCGAAAAGATGATTGTTGGCAACCCCTTTATCAAAGAAATTCCACTTACCAAAGAAGAGTATGGCTTGCGAACCATAATTCTGCAGTCAATTCTCCGGGCAATGATCTGTATAAAAAAATATGAAAACGAAGACGTTCTCAATCAGCCTGAGGATTTATTCAAGGATGTATTTTTTGTTGATCCTGGTTTTATAAATAACGTCATGACAATTAAAGGAAGATTGATTGAAATGGACCAGATAAGGTCTTTTAACAGCTTTTCAATCAACACCCTTTTTGATCCGCAGAATCAAAGGGAAGTCAAAGGGTTTCTCACCTTCAGATTCAACCAGCACAGGCTTATTGAAAAATTTCTCGAAAAGGCAGATTCAACGGGCTTAAAGTTATTTTCCATTCAGGACCCCGTAAATCGAAAAAAAATCACGGGAATAAATGCCTCTTTTACCAGTGGTTTACATAACAAAATCTCATCGGCAGTTGAAACCGGCAAAAATCTTTTCTGGTGGTCCGAAGATTCTTCAGGTCTGCAAAAAGGCCATTACATGATGATTATTCCAAAATTTCCCCTTATTCTGATGGCTGAAGAAAACCTCAGAAGAATAAATACTGCCTGGCTGCATCTGGCGGCCCTGTTCTTTTATTTCGTTTTGTTGTTCTATCTGGTTTTCCAGTATTTGAATCACCTGATACTCGAGCCGGTGAAAAAATTCTGTGAAGCAGCAGCCGAGGCAGGGCAGGGGAACTTTCTTGCAAGGGTTGATTATTCT
Organism: Candidatus Rifleibacteriota bacterium; assembly: GCA_049325495.1. GTDB lineage: Bacteria > Muiribacteriota > Ozemobacteria > Ozemobacterales > Ozemobacteraceae > DYKG01. The sequence continues at coordinate 5,631 of JBMOKV010000463.1, forward strand.
GGTAAGGATGAATTCAACCACCTGAAGATATCATTCGACAAAATGATGGAAGGAATGGCACAGAAGGAAAAGTTGGCAGAATTCGTGTCAGACGCTGTTTTGCAGCAGATTGATAAAGACAGCTGTGACATCAGCCTTGGTGGAACGAAAATATCTGCTTCGGTTGTTTTTGGCTCGATCGGAAGTTCGACTGAAAATTTTTCGGGAGATGAAATGGGGCGTTTGCTGCATTCACTGAACCTGGTAATTGAATCAGCCGAAAAAATCGCCAGAAAAAATTCGGGCAGTCTTGATAAAATCTTTGGCAATACAATAATGATGGTTTTCCGGGGAACTTCGGAAAATGATGATCACGCAAAAAAAGCCTGTCAGGCAGTTCTGGAACTGAAAAAAGAATTAGGTTTACATAATATTTATTATCAGACCCAAAAGTCGGGAAATCGCCTTCTTATGCATTTTCTACTACTTGCCTTAATCTGGTCGCCTGACATTTGACCCAACAATTTGCAAAGTTATCATCGGGCTTGACGTCACTCTGTGTACATCATATCATAATTCAGCTATGAACATCTCAGAATTAACCGCCGCCGAAATCGCTTCAATCGACAAAGAAAAAGCTGTCGTCCTGATTCCCATCGGATCAGTCGAACAGCATGGTCCCCATCTTCCCCTCGGAACCAAATGCTTCCTCAGCGAAGCAATTGCCTGTGAAGCCGAAGCACTTCTCAAAAAAGCCGGCATCATAACCCTGGTTGCGCCAGTTCTTCCTTTCATGCCTTGCCAGAGTAGCTTTGGCTTTCCCGGTTGCCTGAGCATGGGCGCCAGAACTTTTTCCGACGCTCTTTACGATATCGGCCATTCTTTCAAACGCGAAGGTTTCGCCTTCGTGTATTATGTAAACCTTTCCATTTCGCCCGATGCACTTAAAGCGGTTGCGGTTGCCATTGAAGACCTCAATACCCTCAACGACTTCAAAGCTTATGACCCGATGCCTCTCTGGAACTTCTCACAAAATGAAAAAATTGAAGAATTTCTTCGACAACTCGGTCTCGAAGCTTCTCACGAACTCCATGCCGATGTGAAGGAAACCAGCGCACTGCTTGCGCTTGACCCGGGCCTGGTTCAGACCTCGATGATCAAGCAGCTGCCCCGATGCCAGATAAACCCATCCTGGGAAGTCCTGAAAGGCAATTTTTCATACCAGGAAATGGGATCCGAATCCGGTTACCTGGGATCACCAGATGCTGCCAATGCAGAACTGGGTCAGGTTTACCTGTCTGAAGCAGGCTTCGCCCTTGCCGAAACCGTTAAGTTCACCCTCGAAGGCAATGAACTGCCCGAATTGCCTCTGCAGATAAGAATGCTGCTTAAAATGGTTGATCTCGACGAAATGTAAAACCGCAAACTCTTTATCTGGCTGAATTTTCAATTCTCTTTTTCAAACTCTCCAGATAAGCCTGCCATTCAATTTTACAATAAGTTTTCGCTTGCTGATCGCGCACCCTTAAAGCTTTTTCAATCATCAGGCTCCAATGATCGCCTTCCGGCCAGTTGTCATCATTGGGCCCATAAATGAAATACGGCAGGTTCCTTGAATTCATGGCAAACCTGCTGGCTTTGCTCCAGAAATATTCAGCCTTCTCTCGATCATTCCTTAATTGCTCTATTTCACCAAGCAGTTCAAAAATGAATGGATTGACATGATCGAAGGCGGCGATGCGGTCAAGCTCGTTACGGGCTTCGTCCAGTCGGTTCAGCCTGATGAATGCCCTGGCCGCAAGAAACTGCATCTGCAGATCCTCATAGTTTTTTCCTCGAAAATTGTATAGCTGACGATGACGATGATAAGCAGCAATTGCCATGTCGGGACAGTTCTGTTCTATGGCGATCATGGCAACTGTGCGGCAGGTTGCTGGGCCTTTTGCGGTTTGCAGATTCTGCTCAATCAGCTTGAAGGGGGCTTTTTCCTGAAATCTGATTTTGAGAATAGCCGAATTTAGCTCGTCCTGAAGCCAGTCGGGGAACTCGGTGCAGCGTTCGGAAATTTCGCTAACCAGCTTGAGATCCAGCTTCATCCCCCACTCTGCTGCATTCTTGATCAGAAAAAGCTTGTCAATCAATTGAAATTCGGGCTTAAACAGATAATTTTCAATAGCCTTTGGCCCGAAAACCTTGAGTTCATCAGAATAGGAGGGATGATTCAAAATCAGGGCCCTGCCCCAGATGCCTTTTTTAAAGATCTGCAGAAGCTGGTTTTCATTTTGCTGAACAGTTTCACCCATCGCAAGTTTACATAACATCAGACGGGCGCTTCTGACCCCCGTTAAATCTCTTGGCTCCAGCTCCAGTGACCTGGCATAGCAATCAGCTGCTTTCGCAAGATCGCCCTGCAACTCAAGAATGCGCCCCTGAAGAAACCAGACCGCATAATATTCCGGAAACTCTTTTGTCAATAACTCTCCACGGGCTAGAATATCCCGGGCCGGCGCTCCTGTGGTAACCAGTCTGGTTTGAAGATGCATGGCCGGGAACGGTTCAGCCATACCGGCAGTCGCAATTCCGGTTACCCTGTCCCAGCCTTTGATGCCTTCAGAAAACAGCAATGTACCCTTTTCAAATGTCTGAACATTGGCCTGCCAGGCAAACAGGCCGGCAAAAGCTGCGAGAAACGCCGGCAAAACAAGAATTCGCGCAACCGGTGAAGGCATGCTGGCCTTTTCCACCTGCTGAAATGGGAAAAAAAGCATGAAAGTTGCCATTGCCAGCATTGCCGGGCTGCCCCATGCAAAATCAAGCAGTCCCGTTGCCAGCATGAAAACCAGTGCAGATCGGTAAACCCCCATTTTATTGCATTTAAAACACCAGAATATGATGGCGAAACCTGTCGCCACGAGAGGCACCCCACCCCACAGCATGATTTCAAGCAGCATTTGATGGGCATGGGGATAATTCCAGTCGTAGATCCAGAATTCAGAACCTTGAGGAAAGCTCTGGGGCAGAAATGACATGGGATAAGCGCCAAAACCCGTAAAGGGAGCTGAAACTATATTCTGCACCGCCGAATACCAGATCATCAGACGCTCGTTTTTCAGTAACTCGGCCCAGTTGAACTTCTGCAGAAATCTCATAAGGCTTAACACCACAAGAGCAATGGCTGGCAGCCAGGTTCGCCGGTCCCGCAGCAGTTTTCGGCCAAACCACAGAAGGTGGGCAACTATTGCTATCGCAAGAATCAACCGGGCCC
>JBMOKV010000464.1:0-8797 GCA_049325495.1 Candidatus Rifleibacteriota bacterium
TTTCATTGACTCCCCGGAATGGTTCGCTGATGTTCAGATATCCGTAATCGTCGGTCAGTTCTTCGCCCGGTTGAATGTCGCGAATGGCGATTTCATAGTCATAGGGTGTGGTCATGCAGTTTGAGTGAAAGCTGTGGTTAACGTAGCGGCTGTTATCCCAGCACAGGATGTGGTTGCCCTTACTGTTGCGAAAACAGTATTTTTCAAGAATGTTTTTGTAGAGATCGCTCATTTCGTCGAACTGTTGCTGGGTAAACTCCCTGTCGAGCCGGTCAAATGCCCAGGTAATTGTTCCTTTGGGAATAAATCTTGTTGCCACCACACCATAGCCAATTTCGTCGTTGATAAATCGAAGTTCAGTCCAGGGAATAATCATATTGATCCTTTTAAATTTAGAAATGAGAAGTCTCTACAGCAACCGGCCTGGCATCAATTTCAGCCAAACTTATAGTTCGCGATTTTATACGTTGATGACAAATGCAACAATGTACCCAATAGCTGTTTTTTGATTGCTGATGTCGTTTTTCGTCATTGGTTGTTTCTTTTTGATTCAATATAATTTAAATCTGCAATAATCGAATTAATTCATTGCAGTATGAATTGTATTTTGTTGCAACCGGCTGTCAGTAAGGTTATTTTGTTATGGAAACGCTATTTTTGGAGATGGATATGAAGAAAACCTGCATCCTGTTTCTGCTTTTATCTGTCGTCGCCGGTCTTTCGGCACAGCCCGCCGCAAGCAATGATTTTCCATTGCTGAGTCAGGGCGTTCTTGAACCGCCTCCGCCGCCCCCAGGCTATGATCTGGCTCCACCATCGGGAACACTTCCCCCTCCCGCTGCTCCAGGCGTGCCAATGCTGCCGCCATCATCGCCCTCATTACCAAATGAGCAACCGGCGGCTCAGATGCCTGTTCCCCCGGTTGAAGTGGGACAACCCGCCGCTCCTGCACCAGCCCGGACTCAGGAAGTTAAAGTGGTTCAGGCTATTTCAAAAGAGCTTTACGAACAGGTTAAGCATATGATGCGATCTATTTATACCTTCAGGTCGATAGTTGATCAGCCTGAAAGTGGCGAGCATCTTCGGCGGATTCAGAATCTGAGTCGTATCTGTTCTGAAATGCTGGAGTTACACCGGTATCCGGTGCCATCGCGATTCGTTCCTTCTCATTCCGATAAGGTTTTGCGCGACCGTTCCTATGAGGCTGTTGAATATAGGCATTTCGGTGATTTTGACCAGCGCATCAACGGCTGGATCAAACCAATCGATTCGGCGATTTATATCGATCTGGTGTTTGATGGCCGTGGGCGTCGTCGAACCCATGTCAGAGCCCAGGTAACCAGAAATGGCACCTTCGAAGGGCATTTTTATGCCTATGGCTGGGACAAATTCGGCCGGGTCTGGAAGCTGCAGGGGACCATGAGCAATCTGCTGAGTTTCGACAATGGTTTGCCTTACAGCGGCGAAGTCAAAATTTTCGGGGCCGATCCAACGGGCAAAACCATGGCTTTGCAGCTGCAATTTCCGGTGAAAGTTCAGGGAATCGCGGAACCGGTCAGAAAACCGATTCGGCATCACAAAGGAAACCCGGTTTCAATCGGCAATTAATTTTTATCTGCCTAAAAACGGGGGAGCGACTCTTTTTAAGAGTCGCTCTCTTCACTTAAGCTTAAATAACGTCTCGCATCGGTGAAATCCCCTTCCCTTAGATTAACCAGCCTCTTATCGCCTTTTGAACTTATGGGCAGAACCTTGAAGAGACGGGCTTTTGAACGGGGTAATCAGCTCAGGCCTGGTTTTTCCAGAGGCCGTGAATGTTGCAGTATTCGCGAACGGTGATCGGCGAAGTCTTGACGCAGAATTCGGCTTCGGCGGGCTGACCGGGTTTGAGAAATTTAACGTATTTGCGATCGTCGGCGATAACTTCGATCCATTCAATAAAATGCTTTTCATCCATCGGGTGTGGAACGCTGCCGACTTTAACTTTGATGCCGTCCGCGGTTTTTTCAATAACCGGAACGTGCTTTTCTACCGATGAATCGGCGGTCTTTTCTTCCATCAGGTGCATTTCCTGGCCACAGCATACCAATGCCGGCGCTCCGGGATGGACTACTTCGATGATATTTCCGCAGATTTCACATTTATACACATTATGCAGTTTGGTCATAAATTTTCCTCCTGTTAATTTTTTCGCCTGGTCATTATAGGTAAACTGAGGGTGCGGGTCAAATGGATAAATAATTGTTTATATCTTAGACAAATCTGAAAAAAATGATAGACTTATTAGTACTATCTATCTTCTGTGAGGAAAATGTGAAAAGAATCATTCTGGTTTTGCTGGCGGTTCTTATTGCCTGCGCTTCAAACGGTGCCGAAAAATTGAAGAAAATTACCCTTAAAGATGCCTCGGTCATCATCGGCTCAGTGGTTGAAATGAAAGAAGGCAGGTACACCGTCGAGACCAAAACTCTCGGGCGACTGGTTCTCGATGAAGACAACATCGTCGAAATCCGTTCGCTTACTGCAGCAGAAGAGACTGCCGAAGAAGCAGAAACCCAGGCTCAACCTCTTCCACAAAAGAAAATTAAAATAAACGACGGTGCGAAAAAGAAAAAGCAGCCGGCAGTGAAAAAATATGAAGAGCAGGTAGAAAGCCATAACAGCGGGTCTGGTGATCTGAATCGCCAGCAGGAAGAGGTAAATTCACGGGTTAAATCGATGACCGCTGACGGAGGATTTCTCAATTCACTCATGGATCTTAGCCAGAACGGCAACATGATGGATGTAATGTCTGACCCCGAAGTAATGGATGCAATTAGTCGTAATGACTACGACTTTTTGATGAATAATGAAAAAATGAAATCATTGATGGAAAGTTCTGAGATTAAAGACCTGCTCGGGGATGTGGAACCCTGAGACGTTGCGTCCGTTAGAAAAACAGAAAAACGGAGTTGTACATGAGAGCTAGAGGACTTGTAATTTTGCTGTTGGCTTTGTTTTTGTCGGGCAGCGCTGTGGCGTTGCTGGCTGACCCGTTTCTGCAGCCTGCAGACGTGGGTGAGCGGTTTGTCGATGTTGAAAATTACCTTTTCAAGATCGCACAGAGAAACCAGTGGTCTCTCATTATCGCCAAAGATGTTAATTCCAGGCTCAAGGAAGTACAGGGAAAAACGGTAGGGGATGCCCTTAAGAGCTATTTTACCGACACAGAATTCACCTGGGAGTTGCGGGAGAACTGCCTGTACGTTGCCGAGAAGCGAAGACTGGTAAAATTTCTCGAAAAGCTCCCTGAAGATGTGGCCATGCTTCCCCGGGGAAAAAACGATGTTACCCTGAGCGGAATATTCAACAGCGTCGAGATTTCTACTTTATTCAAAATACTGCGCAACCTCACGGGAGTGGAAGTCAGATCGGCAGATGGATTGCGGGCCAATATGCGGCTGCATTTGATGAAAATGCCATGGAAAACCCTCGTGGTTGCCATTGTAAGATTGAATGACTTCAAAATGATCCGTTCTGAATTTTCAGTTATTGTCGCTTCGCGATGACGGGTTAAAAAATCGTAAAATTCTGCCGATAGCCGGACCATGAATAAAAAACTGGCAATATTTCTGGTTCTGATTTCTGGTTTGATGCTGGTCGGCTATACTCCAAGACCCTATTCTGATCTGGCCGAGTATCGGCGTCTGCCCATGAACCGGCGCATCGAGCGACTTCAGAAAGCCGGAGAAGATTTGTTTCTCAGGCGTCTGTATGAAGACGCGATCGTGGTTTTCGAAGACATTCTGGCCCTCGACCCTTCAGACATGAAGGCCAAGCTGTGGATAAACAAGAGCCGGGCCCGTATGCTGCGTGAACAGAATGAGATTGAAAAGCAGAATCTTTTCAAAAAGTACGGTAAGCTGATTCCCAGGGAAATGATTTATCAGAACTGGCACTGGGGGCCATCGGTCGGTCACTTTGAGGTTCGTTACTCAGAGCCTAAGCCTTATGTTCCGCCAGAGCGCAAGTTTCACGCGAAAGCCAGTGACGAAGAAGTTAAAGAGCAGGAAAAAAAGGCGCAGGCAAGCGGCCTGGCCCAGGATTACTTTGAGCTTTCGATGCGTTACTGGTCGCGCAAAGAAAAAGATAAGGCTATCAGGGCTTATTTGAACGCGGTTCAGATCGACCCCGAGGTTCTGGCCAATGATGATGAGCTTCTGCTTGCTTCGGCCAGTGATGATTTCCATGGACTGACGCAGTCTGGCAAAGCGACCGCCGAACAATTTCTTACCGGCGGAAGAATCGGCATGATTCAGGGTGACCGGCGCAGTGCGGTAAAACATCTGGTTAAGGCTGCGACTCTCGATCCCAAACTGCGTGATGAAGCTTCATCGGTAATCGCTTCATTTATCGCCTCTCCAGGAATAGAGCCGATGAGCATTCCTGCAGATATTTTCAGCTTCAGACAGGCTTACGTTCACGACAAGGATTCAGACAAGGTCTATTTGCGAATTCTTGGTATGCCGCGAAATCTCAACCAGATTTTTCCGGTAGATGTAACCTTTGATCTTTCGGCGGTGACCAGAATTGAAATACAGTCGCCTGATCTGGCGTTTGCCTATGCTTTGCCCGGTATCGAGGGTTCGGCAAGGCTATGGTTCGTCCTTCCCGACAAGGGCCCGGAAGCGGAATATGAAATAAAAGTGGTACTGCATGTTGATCGTGAGCGATCGAAGTGGCTTGATCTGTCGAATTTCAGTATTCCCGCAGAGCAGCCCGATAACTGGTCATTCATAATCGCTTCAGAATTTAATTTTGGCGAAGGTATGCCTGAAGGGGAATACAAGAAAAACGTCGATGGGGTGCAGGTCGCCGGTTACCATTTGACCCGTTCGGACGGCAAAGGTCCCTATCTGGCGCTGGAAAATTTTAAAGAACCCCTCCCTAAGCCTGTAGATGTCTGGAAGCTGATTGAACCGGAATACTAAGGCCGGTGTTCCAGCTTTTTAAAGCCTCTTAAACAAAAATAAATCCCGGGTATTCTTTTCAAAAAATCTACCACCGCATTTGTTTTGGTGCTTGAGTTATGTATGTGCAGCGGGTTAAAGCTTACAGAGAAGGCAGAAACTACATTTCTTTAAGCTTGAAGCTGCCGAGCTGGTCTTTCAGGTCATAGGCCTGGGTTGAAAGCTCTTCAGAAGCCGATGCCGTTTCTTCAGAATTGCTGGCATTCTGTTGCGTGATGATGTCGATCTGACCCAGACCCTGACCGATCTGAGCGATTGAAAGCGTCTGTTCTCTTGATGCCGCACTTATTTCGCTGACCAGATCAGCCATTTTAACCGCTGATGCAACGATATTTTTCAATGATTCGGCAGTTTTTCGTGCAATGTCACTGCCCACCGCAACCTTGTCACTGGAAGACCTGATCATTTCGGCGGTTTCCTGGGCGGCGCGGGCGCTGCGTCCGGCAAGATTTCTTACTTCATCGGCGACAACCGCGAACCCTTTTCCGTGTCGGCCGGCTCTGGCCGCTTCAACTGCCGCATTCAGCGCCAGTAGATTTGTTTGAAAAGCAATGTCGTCGATAACCTTGATGATTTTGCCAATCTGCTTGCTGGAATCATTTATTGCAGATATGGCATTCACCAGGTCGATCATGTGATTGTTTCCAAGTTCAGCGGTTTCGCGGGCATTGACTGCGAGCTGATTGGCTGCCAGAGCATTTTCTGCATTAGCTTTCGTCTGATTTTCGATTTGAACTACCGAGCTGGAAATTTCTTCAAGCGAAGCGGCTGTTTTAATCGCTCCTTCAGAGAGTGACTGGCTTGCTGATGACATCTGGTCGGCCTTCGCCACTACCTGGCTGGAAGTTTCATTGATCTGGTGCATGATGTTGTTCAGGCTTTCGACCATGGTATTGAGGGCTTTGCCGAGTTTGTCATGGACAGATGCTAGTTTGATTTCTCTGGTCAGATCGCCCTGGGCAATTTTTTCAGCAAGCTGGGCTTTTTCAAATTGAGATTGGGCCAGTGATCTGAAGGTGTCGGCAAGGAGTCCCATTTCATCGGCAGAACGATAATCGAGGCTCACATCGAAGTTTCCTTTTTCCATTTCGGTCGCTGAAACGGTTATTTCAGCAAGGGGCTTGACGATATAGCGGTTGATGATGAATCTGACGATGAACAGACAGGCAAAGAAAACCATGGCGAACAGCGCCCAGTTTTGCCTGGTTTTCCGTTCAAGATAATTATTGACCGATTTAAGATGGCTCAGAAGATCTTCTGAGGCTGCTTTTTCAAGCTGTTCCAGTTTCTGTTCGATTTCCTCTTTACTTTTTGCCAGTTCTCCGGCTTGCTTGAACAATGCTTCACCCGCTTCGCCCTCGGCCATTGATTTGTAAATGACGTTTGCACTGTCGAGATATTTTTTCATGCTATCGGGGAGTACTAATAATTCTGGAAAAAGCGGGTGATTTTTATCGAAAAGTTCGATCAGGCGATTAAAGTCATCGACACACTGGTTGCCGATTGTAGACGCTTCTTCGATTTTCGCGGTGTCGCCAAGCAGAACCGAGTCGTTGAACAGCTTGACTGCGTTTCTGAAACCGTTCAATATACTCTGGCTCAGCTTGGCGACCGGAAAACGAGCTTTGGCAGTGGTCTGCATGTTGGCGAAAATCATTTCGCTGCAAGAATGAAAAGTAATCATAGAGATAATGTAGCCCGCGAGAATAATAGCTATTCCCAGCCAGATTTTTCCGATGATTGAACTGCTTTTCATTGGCAAACCCCTGCTTTTCTGATTATTTTACCGCGATGGTTTTAACGTTGTCATGGGGAGTTGAAGAGAGAACGTAACCTACTGCTCCTTCATTTTCACTGACAAATTTAACTACATCGTTTTCATTGTTTACCGATTTGGGCGGAATGCCCTGACCGGTGAAGATTGCCTGTTTCCAGAAGGTGGAAAACTGCGAACCGCTTTTTTTCAAATAGGTTTTCATGAAATTTTCGTGGGTCGGACCCGATTCAAGGGTCACTGGCACGGCCTTCTGACCGCCATCCCATGACTTTTTCTTGCCAAGAAAGATATTTGAAAGGTCTTTGGCCGAAATTTCTGCCTGAGCAACGCTGTTGTTGACAATGACCAGCACCTCATCGGCATTGCCGGTGGAGGTAAAGGATAGAGCCAGAGCAAGAACGATAAAGATACCGATTACGATTTTTTTAAACATTTTTTACCTCCCGTTTCTCAGAAATTGTAAGTAGTCTTGAACGCAAGCAAATTCCATTTGCGATCAAGGGTTTTGCCCATGTTCAGGTTCTGCTGAATCTGACCAGTTCCATCTATCCAATGATATTCAAGTTTTACGCTCCAGTCCTTGGTAATGTTGTGGCGATAGGACAGGCAGAGATCCTTGTGAAATTCACTGGGGATTTTGTTGTGTTTGTCAGAGAAAAGTTCTCCGCGATAGATACTCCATTCATTCTTGTCATTGTGCCGGTAAACAAGCTGATAATATGAACCAATGGCGGTACGTGCTGCTTCAGCCTTTCTGAGCGGGGCAACGGCGGTTGATGTGAAGGTGAATTCCTGTTTGCCATGAGCTGCCATGTATTCGGCGGCAAAGGTAAATTTGTTTTTGGTGTATTCAAGTGAGCCAATGTCGACCAGAAATCTGTATTTGAGATCTACGACAGTTGAGAAACCCGGTGTGATTGTGGTCAGGGCTGGCATAGGTACGATTAATGGCTGAAAAATAAGGGTTTCTTTCATTCTGGTGTCGACGTTGGTGCGGGTTCCACCAATGCGCAGACCTTCGATGGCTGTGTTCCAGACCAATTTTGCCGAGTAGGAAGGTTTGCTTGAAGTTTCGCGGGTTGGTTCGCCTGAATGGGCATACTTGACTCCGGCACCCTTCAGAGCAGCCGGCAGTGCTGAAGTAAGGCCTCCTTCGAAGGCATTGTTCAGCAAAATGAAGGTGTCTTTTACGACACCGGCTTCGGGATCGATATCGGCTTCGCCGAAGGCAAATTCAAGGTCGAAACTGCTTCTTTCGAAGGGAATGGTGCCGTAGATTGACCCGCCGGTAAAAGCGGTCAGGAAGGTGCGGTAGTCTTCCATGTAAATGGTGCCCGGCAGTAGAACCGGGGTTCTCAGCATATCGATGTCGCGATACTGATTATAGAACCCGAAAGGAACCTTGACCCGGCCGAATCTGAGTCCGAAATTTTCATTGAGGCGGTAATCGCCGTAAGCCCAGTCAATTTTTACTTCATTGTTGCCTTCTTTGCCCAGGTCGCGGGAAATAAGCTGTAGACCAAGTCTGAGTCGATCATTCATCTGCTTCTGAAAATTGATGATGAATTCGTTGAACTCAGTTGAACCATCTTCTGATAAGGCCAGGTAATGGTTGTCTGAGGACTTGAGGTAGCCCTGGCTTATCAGGCCATGAATTACCAGATCATCGGATGCCTGAGCCGCAAGGCCGAAGGCCAGTGAAAAAAAGAGGACAGCAAAAAATGCACGTTTGATACCCATACAATCTCCAATCCAAGTTTTTTGTCTGTTGCAGTGTTTGTTGTGTGTTTTTATTGTACCGGCACTGCAGGCCTGAAGTTTAATCAGTGTACCCCCCAAAGTCAAGCAAAAAAACCTGATTGACTCAACTTCACAGCAGCGGCTATACTATGGCGGTCTCGAATGCTTTTTTTTGCCGAGAGGCAAAGTTTTGCTGATTATCCTGGAGGAATTATGAAAAAATTGACCGGAATTCTTCTGTTAACCGTGCTGCTGGCCTTGTTTGCCGGTG
>JBMOKV010000465.1:0-8790 GCA_049325495.1 Candidatus Rifleibacteriota bacterium
TTGGGGTTTTTCTCAAACACAACCTTTACATCGAAGAAGGCGGTGAAGAAGGTGGGGTCTGGAAACCATACTCTTCGATGGGCGGGTTTCCCGTTGACTACGATCCCAAAGACAAGCCTCACACCAAAGAGTACTATCTTTGCCTCAAAGGTGGCTGGCCAAAAATTCCGCCGCTTGATTTCGGCCCCGACGCAAAATCCTGCGATGTAAAACGTGATTTGTGCGATTACCCGCCATGTATAAAAGAAGAAAAAGAAGATGGCGATGAAAACGGCAACGGCATTCCCGACGAAGTAATCCAGCCGGAAGAACACCATCAGCCCACCAACAATGTTTTCACCAATCTTGCCAGTCAGATTATGGGAGCAAAAACCACTGGCGGAGCAGTATCAGGCAAAGCCAGCGGCGTCACTTTTTCCATGACTTTTCGCGACCGCACCCCGCCAAGAATTATTGGCTGCGTTGATGACGAATTTCCGGAACTGGGCAAGGACAAGCCGGCCAGAACCGGCGACTGGTATAAGATTGAAGGGCTGAAAATCGTCGATAACGATTCAGACAAAGTAGGTACCTGCCTTTGCCTCGGCAAAATAGACGCATACCCCGAACCGGACTGGATGAACAATGCTGACTGGGTAAAAGAAGAGCCATTTAGACAAGTTGAAAAGGATGACGAAGCTCAATACATTATCATGCCCAATTCCTGTCATGGTTATATGCAATACAGCATCTTCGCCTGGGACAAAAACGGCCTGCTCAATCCCGGTGACCCGAGAATCATTGAAGACAGTCCCAACAACTGTTACGGACTGAAAGACCCGCCGGATGGATTTGGCGACCTGGGAAAAGGGCCACTTACTGCTCTTGGTTGGCCCGATTCATTAACCCTGCCTCTGGTTGGCCAAAATGTGCTTTCGGTCGACCCGGAATTGATAAACCCAGATCACAAAAGGGGAACAGGGCTGCTGAATATCGTTGACAATGATCTGCCTAATATCGTTATCAAATTCACTTCGGTGAAAGACGGAAAATCGACCATGTTCCCACCGGTAATTCAACCCCTAGAGCTGCCAATATTCACTTCTTCGGAATATAAAAAAGGCAGTGGAGTGGCCGATGCCAACGCAAAAGATTATGAAGACTTCGTCGGTGGCACTGGAGCGGTATTTACCAATGATCTGGTCGATGAAACCGCTACTCTGTATTTCAAAATCCTTGATATCCTGCCCTCTCCGGTAATGGATCCGGGAGAGGTGGGTTTGCTTGATCGCATAAAATCTCCTGCAAGCAAAGATGACCAGGATTTTATCAAAAAATGTTTCCGACTCGAAGATTATAAAGAATCAGACACCGATATCAACGGAGCGCCCATTGTCGGCAACCTCGACACATTTGGCAAGCGAAATGGTATCGGTGGAGAAGTCACCGCAGTTCTGGAAAAGCCTCTTCAGGAAGACGTTGAATATCTGGTCAGCGTCTGGACCGACGACAATGTTAAATGGGCAACCAAAGACGAAGGTGGGAAAGTGTTGACTACCATCCTTGCTCTTCCTACCGGCATTAATGGTGGAGAAATCAATCTTAATATTCCTAACCAGCTTCCCCCTGTGTCACACAAAATGGGAATTGATAAAAATCATGCAGTTTCCAAGGAAATGCGGGTCGTTTTCAGAGAACCAACCCCTCCTGGAGGAGGCAACAACGTTTCTTTTTACCATAGCCGAAAATTTCCATTCATCGAAGTATGTGCTACCGATTTTGCGGGATTCTCAAGAAAAATAAAGCTTTTCATCAGAGTTTCCAACGAAAACCCCAACATTCGAATTCTTGAGCGCCAGCACGAAAAACACGACTGACGCAGCAGCATTGGGTAAAGATGGCCATCTCTTGGGAAGAAGCCACAGCGGTCATTGAATCCGCCTCTGCATTTTTCGTTGACAACCGGCTGATTACGTACATAGTCATATTTTATGTTAAAATTAAAATGACCTGTGCTGTAATCCCGAAAGTCGATGTCAGCAAAAATGAAGCTATGCCGCTCAAATAGATCAGGGGTAACTCTGGTCGAAATAATGATGGCGATTGTTATCCTGGCACTGGCGGTACTGCCGGTGATCGGTACCTTTTCCAAGTTTTATGGAACCGCCTCCCGCCAGCTTGAACAGGAAACTGCGCTTAAGATAAGCGAAGCGACTATGAATAAACTGATGTCGCATCGCTATTCTGAACTGGTTACTGGTTCCAGCTTCAATCTTGCACTGGATTTTCAGACCCCGGCCGGTGTTCTTACCGGCAGTCTCAGCTTCGGTGGCAGTACCGGCAGTTCGGGGCCGATTAAAATTGGTAATGTCACTTACAACATCACAGCTGAGGTGGAGAAAGTATTCATTGCCCAGGACATCCTGACCCCACACCCGAACGCGATGGAATTGAAATATGCCATGGACCCGACCGACCCGGCTGCCCCTCCTGCGCCGCCGATTCCCGGCCCACCTCCGCTAGCTGTGATTGCGACCTATTCCTGCAGTGACGATCTGATAATGATAAAGCTGAAGGTCAATTATGGCGGGCCAAAAGATGTGGAGCTGGTATCTTTTAGAGCGGATATGAGTCGATGAATAAACCATCAATGCAAAAAAGAGGTATTGCCATCGCGGTGGTTCTAGTTTTTTGCGTCGCCATTTTAGGCCTGGTTACGGTTCTTGTAATGAACACCAGATTTCATAAGGGAAGCCACAATATTCAGTTTGAGCAGACCAGAGCACTGATGGCGGCAAAAGCAGCAATGCAGCTGGCGATCTATAAATTCAGGGTATTGCCTTCTGAGTTCTACAAGCTGCATGAAATAGAAAAGCTGTTACGGGCAAATCCGGGTGATCCACTTCTGATAAACAAACTGAAAGCTTTTGAAGACATCTGGAACATGGATTTTGATTCTGATGTTCCGGGTTCACCGGCAGACAAGATTAATCAGAGATTGAATTCAATCGATCAGGTCGACGCGAACAACCGGCATTCTTTCAAAGTACCATTTTTCAAGCTGGTTTCCCGGAAAAATAAGGGCTATGTTAAAGATTTCATTCAGATCAGATCATCAGGAAAATATGGCAATTCAGAGAAAGTTCTGGAGGAACTGATTGAGGTCACAATTGCACACTGATAAAGGGAAAAAAGGCTTTACCATCGTTGAGCTGGTGGTTGCCATTCTTGTTTTTTCTGGATTTGTGACCGTTCTCATGTACCTCTACAGTCGCAGCAATGATTCTTTCAAGATCACCCTGTGGAAACAGCAGCGTACTGCCGAATCGGAGATATTCTGGTCTTTCATGCGCAAACATCTGGAAGAAGCCACCAACGAACTCGACCTGGCCGACCCATTCGTCGATAACCCTGATGTAGTGGTAACGATAAGACCCTTAAAGTTCCATCCCACACCAAATTCCGTATCTGACGGTAATATAATGGCATGGAACTGTTCAAAAATTGATTTTAAATTCAGCCCATCCCCAAGTCATTCCGTCGACCAGAAAAATTATTTTCTCAAAAAGAACAGCAGGGTTCTTGATCTGCGATCTTCAGCGAAAAGCATTGCGAAAATTCAGGATGTTACCGAAGTTGATATCAAAGCAACCTCGGTAATGAAAACCGCTGATTTTGATGAGACATTCATTACGGGCCCGAATCCAGATGCCGTCGGAACCGTGGTTGAAATTTCGATTACCATGCAGCCACCCAAGGGTTTTATGGCACAGGATCTCAAAATAGTACAGAGCCATAAGTTCAGGGCAAACGTTGGTTCAGTGAATGATTCTAATCCGAGTTACTGAGGAGTCAGCCATTTAGCATGCAGCCAGGACAAAAAATTGCAATTCTGCTGATATGGCTGCATATTTTAGCTGTTGATGCGGGAGCCCAGGAAGAGAAACTCAACCTGGTAATTCCGCCATCGCCGATTCCCTGGATAATTGTGGCAATTCTTGTGGCCCTGGTGACGGCACTTCTTACCATCATATTTATCATGACCAGAAAAGCGATTGGTGAAGAAGTTAAAATCGAACAGACCAAAAGAAAGAAGGTCGAAGAGTCTTATGCCAGCAAGGTTCGCAGCGAATACATGGCAAAGCAGGCATTGCTCGACCAGCGACTCGAACAGGTCAGACAAAGATTTTCAATGGTTATAGTCAAAGTCAAACATTTGCTTGACACCTTAAGCCCTGACGAGCTTTTCAAAGCCATTGTGGAGATGATTGAAACAGATATCGGCGCAAACCGTTACATTCTTTTTCTTCTTGATCCGGCAAAAAATGAACTTTATCCGTTCAGATGGTCAGGCTATTCGGAAGAAATTAAAAAAGTGCTTTTTATTCCGCTTGGGCACGCCCATATTCTTACTCAGTCCATAAAGCGACAACAGACGCTTTACCGGGCTATGGCCATGAATGACATAGAAATTCGGCAGTTGATAGACCGAAAGCCGGTTTCGAACACTCTGGTCGCAGTTCCAATATGCTCACAGAAAAAATCATTTGGAGTTATTCACATAGAGGCCTTTGCCGACGGACACACAGACCTTGACGAAAACGAACTGAGATTTTTATCAGCTTTGCCCACTTTTCTTGGGGGTGCCTTGAGCAACGCTGATATTTTCGTGCAGACCCGCGAAGAACTTACCTCGGTTCAGAAAATTTCCGAACAGGAAATTGCTGAAAAGAAGAAACTGAAAGAAATCTTTTCACGTTACAGTTCGGCCGAACTGGTTGAGACATTGATGAAGAAACCTGACAGCATAGACCTTGGCGGAGTTAACAAACAGGCAGCCATTTTGTTCTGCGATATCGCCGGCTTTACCAATTTCAGCTCCAAATATTCACCGAAAGAGGTTGTTTCTCTAATGAACGAATACCTGTCGCGAATGACCGAGATCATTCTTGACCACCAGGGAGAAATTGACAAATTCATCGGCGATGCGATCATGGCTAGATTTGGCGTAATGAGCGACCTGCCGTATCCAGGTCGAAATGCGGTTGAAGCAGCCAACGCCATGTTACAGGAGCTTTTCGCTCTGCGAAATGACTGGGCGGCAAGAAGTCTGCAGACATTCGATATAAGAATAGGTATCGCTACCGGCATGGTTCTGGCGGGCAATATCGGATCAAGCAGGAGGCAGGAATTCACGGTCATGGGAAGCACCGTTAACCTCGCTTCAAGATTGGAAGCTCTGAACAAACAGTTTTCCACAAGAATACTGGTAGATGAGCCAACGTTCAACCAGCTTCCCAAAGGGGTAAAATCGGTAAAACGCGAAAACGTTCAGATTCGTGGTCTCGATGAAATGCTGAATGTTTATGAAATTCTCGAGTACAGCGGCGGCGCCAAAGTAATATCATTGCAGCAACGCTTCGAACAAAATCAGAACATCAAACCAGTCGTTGCTTCAGAAGAAAAGCCAAATCAGCCTGAGGTAAAGAGCTGATTATCAGTTTATTCCAAATTCGTGGCGAGCAAGAAAAACCAGAAGTTCACGGTTTCGGTTGGCTTTAAGCATGGCCATTGAAGAAATTTCGACGGGCGCTTTTTTCACCAGCATCTCTACCAGAACCTTGTTGCTGCACATCATCGGATCAAATTTTCGTTTGAATGGAGAGTTTTTAAGCAGTCTTGGCTCGGTCGAAGCCCAGAAAGAATTCGTTTCAGAACCTTCAAAATTATGGGCGGTCGCAACCTGATAATTCAGCATGGAAATCTGGTCAAGAAAAGGATCCAGAGCTTTTACCGTAGCTGGATAAATATCATGCAGAAGCACCGCGCCACCGTGAGAGTTTCCCGTCAGACCAAGTTGACGGGATAAATTCCGCAGAATTGCGGTTTCATTTTTGTTCTGCCAATCCTTTGGATCAACGGTCCAGAGCATAATACTCATGTTTTCACTCTGGCAGATTCTGATCAGCTGTTTGTCCATGGCGCCATAAGGTGGTCTTAAAAACCGTGGCTTTTTGCCAGTTACCTTTTCAACGATGCTGTTTGTCCGGTCAATCTGCTGTCTGACCATTTCTTCGCTCAATTGGGCAAGATTTTTGTGATTGAATGAATGATTGCCGATTTCATGGCCTTCTTCAGCTATTCTTTTCAGGATCTGAGGGTGTTTTTCAGCCTGCAGACCCAGAACAAAAAAGACTGCTCTGAGATTTCTTTTTTTAAGAATATCGAGAATATACGGGGTTGTTCTGGGGTGGGGTCCATCATCGAAGGTAAGAAGTATTTTTCGCTGGCCGCCAAGCAGACTCACCAGTCGCGGCCGACTGAAGTAGATCGCAGCCTGAGCCAGGCTTTCGTCGAGAATCTGGGTTTCAGTCTCGAGGTCAAGTTCAGCCTGAGCCATTCCGGGGTCAACGGCTACCGAATCTTCAGTAAGCAACATTGCCGAAGCCAGGTTTAGCGAACAAACCAGAAGAAATGCCAGCGCCAGGACTTTATTTAACTGCGAAATTCTTTTTCTCATGTTGCTAGTATCGGCAAAACTTTAAAAAAAATTATTACGGCGAAATTGCACTGAATTTTGCCTTCTATTTAGTATATAATTCAGGCAAATCTTATGCAGATCATCCTAAAAACCGGCATTTTTTCATTGCTTCTGGCGATAATCGCGGTATTTTCTAATTTCCAGACGGTTATGGCTCAGGAACTCCCGGAAACAGAACTTAAATCTACTCTTATAGCCAGCATAGATTTCGTTCCTGAAGTTCTGGAAATGGTGCGGCGCGAACTTTCTGAACAGACCAGGCGCGGAGTTTCGTTGATTTTTCAACCAGCTGAGCCCGATTTCGCTGTTGTTCCAGAACGAAAACCTCAGGCAATTCTTATCGAAGAAGGGTTGATCACACCTGAAAATCTGCAGGATTACAATAAATCGCCGGTCAAAATAGAGCTTGTATGGGTGATGATATTTCATTCAAGCATATTGCCTTTGATCGGAGATGAACTGACTCCAGAATCATTTGGCAAAGCTCTTTTGCAGTACAAAAAAAAGCACCCGTTCTTTTTCCCATGGTTCGAATCCCTTTTTTCGAAGCACAGCCTGTTAAATTTCTGTCTGAACTTTTCCAATTGCAACACAAAGGAAAAGTATGAGAAAAAGCCTTTCTGGCAACAGTCCGGAGCAATTCGCCTGCTTTACCGGGCAATGGAAGAGGGTCTGCTGAACCCGCTTTCGGTAGAAGCTGACCAGATGCTGGCATGCAAAGTTTTCAGCGCGGGCGATTCGGTTTGTTTTTCAATGTGGGTACCAATTAAATGGCTTAACTCTCCAGAATTGGTAAAGAGGGTTTTTGGTGACGCCCGAATTGGAGTTTTCAAACTGAACGAACACCGGTTACTTCCAAGACTCTCCCTTGAACTCTGGCTGGATAAAAGCTCTGCCCTCTCCTTAGTTGCTTCAGAAACAGCCTGCCCTGCCCTGGAAAAATACGAAATAATTGAAGCCGGTCATGAAAAAAAGCGGGCCTGGTTCAAAAAAGGATTTTCCGAAGCCTATGACAGTCTGATCATGGGAGATTTTTGATAATGAACGTTTCATTGCGTTTTAAGGTTATATCACTGCTGTTTATCATGATTACCAGCCTTGCTCTGATCATGAACGAGAAATCGACGGCACTGATTTACGAAAAGACTCAGGAGACTTTTCAACAGCGCCTAGAACAGCTTGCCGAATCGGTAAAATCATATTGGGAATCGGAAAAGAACACATTGTTGAGCAATTCAATGCTCTATGCCGAATCGGAAAAAATTATCAACTACTCAACTTACAGCCTGCTGAATCTGCTGCAGCAGGAGCTCGAGAGGCTGATTTCCAAAACCGGCTTTCATGATATGCGTCTGCTGTTGAAGAATGGTCAACTTATCAGCAGTAACAGCCCCAGGATAACGCAGTCTTCACCTTTCAACCTTAAGGACACCAGATTGCATCTGGCGCAGGTTGAGCTCCAATATGGCGATGAGGGGCTTTTTCTGGTCGCCGAGGTGCCGGTGCAGAAAATGGGTGAACTGATCGGCCGACTTTCGCTGCGCCGCAAGCTCGATGATACCAGACTAAAAAAAATGTCGCGCAATCTGCAAGCCGACGTTTCACTCGGAGTTCGGGAACAGATTGTAGCTTCATCTCTCGAAGACCGGGCCAGAGATGACATGGTCAAAGAGCATTTTCGTAAAAGCGAAAGCCGTGAAATGATCATGCGCCTGCTTCTGAATGGAGAAGTGTTTTCAGTTGGAAGACTGGCTTTTGAAAAGACTACGGAAGGCGATCCGATGATCATCTACGTTTCCGTTTCCCAGAAAAAGATGCTTTCTCTGGTAGAGCAGGCGCGTAGCCAGAACTTGAGCGTTACCGGCTGGGCACTGCTGCTGACCCTGCTGCTTACCATCGTTTTTTCAGAACGGGTTCTCATTGCGAGAATCAGAGCAATAAGAGATGGAGCAAACCTGATTGCCGAAGGCAATCTCGATCAGAAATTCAATATCGTTTCAGGCGATGAACTGGGTGATCTGGCCCGTTCGTTCAACCGCATGGCCAGTAATCTGAAAAGCAACCGTGACCGCCTGCAGCATTATATTGATCGCATCGAAAAACTTGCGAATTACATTCAGAATATTCTTGGCAGCCTCAAAACCTGCGTTCTTACCTGGAATATGAGTGGCTACATCGAGACGGTAAATACTTCAGCAATCGCTGAGCTTGGTGAATACTACGGTGATCTTGAGGGGTTGTCTTTACACCGGTTTTTGAAGAAACTCAAG
>JBMOKV010000466.1:0-8758 GCA_049325495.1 Candidatus Rifleibacteriota bacterium
ACACTTTTCGAAATCAGGTTAAACTGCTGAAGAAGTCGATTCAACTCGTCGGCACCGATAATGTTCTGAATTTCCATTCTAAGATTGGCGAAATCGACCGACTCACGCCAGATTTCCTTTAGTTTTCTGAACATTTTCCCCTCCAGCATCGAAAAATGAAAGGGCCGGCGTTGGTTGGCCCGAAACCGACCACGCCAGCCCAATTTGCCCACAGCCTACCCGATTTTTGGCAGTCTGTAAAGAAAGAAACGGGTCAGGCCAAAATTTCCTGGATGCGTTTAACTTCAGAGAGAGTGGTTTTACCTTCAGTGGCAAGGGCAAAAAGCTTCTTCACGAAATAACCGCTCTGCAAACGCTCGATTTCTTCTGAGATTTCGCGGGGATTGCCTCTAATTATAAGGTCTTTGAGATTTTTATCAGGAACAATCATTTCATACAGTGGCAATCTGCCAATGTATCCGGTGTTATTACATTTTTCACAACCGGTAGATTCGCTGAATTTTCCCGCAGTAAGACCAGTTAGCCCCATTGACTGGATTTTTTCATCACTGACTTCGACTTCTTTTCTGCAATGTGGGCAGACTTTTCTGACCAGAACCTGAAAAACAACAGCTCCCATGCCGCCATACAGAAGATGCGAAGATACTTTCAGATTTAGAAACTGTTTAAAAACATCGGCGGGGTTTTTGGCTGACATCTGAGTAAAAACCACCATGCCTTCACCGGCGGCAGCAAAAGTTTCCTGGGCAGTCTGCTCATCGCTGAGGCTTTCGAGAATCATCAGAGCAGGTTCGGCTCTGATTACAGCCCGGGTGGCCGACAGCATGTTAAGGCCGATCCATGGTCTGGTTTTAACATGAGAAACGCCTTCGTAGGTGTAGTAAACCTGATTGGACACCGCGACAACCGATTTATTCTGGTCAGGATTGAAAATGGAAGCAGCCGCATACATGGTAGTGGTTTTTCCACTGCCGGTCGGGCCTGAAAATACAACCAGGCCATGGCCGAGGTTTTTCAGAAGCGCGGCAATTTTTTGACGGTCATCGGCATCGGGAAAAACTTTTTCGGGGTCAACGCAGGCGTTTTTCTTATTGATGAAAAACATCAGCATCTGTTCACCAAACACGGTCGGTAAAATCTGGGTGCGAATATCTACCTGGTCTTCGTCGATTTTTACAAGTATGCGGCCATCCTGGGGCAACTGGCGCTCACTCATGTCGAGACAAGACATCAGCTTGATTCTAGCAAGAACCCGGTCGTAAAAGTCTTTGCTGATCGTTTCACGGCATTTCAGATTCAAACTGTCACCCAGATTGATTGAAACTTTGTCTGCTTCAGGATTCATTGAGACCATGGCTGCTTTCTGCCTGAAAGCGTCGGTCATCAGAACATTTACGAACTTGATAACCTTAAGGTTCTGGTCCTCGCTTTCAGCTGCCGGCTCAATGCATTCGCTGCTTCCCGAACCGGCTTCAATGACGCCCTGACTGATGCTGTCGGCGATTTCGACCATTGCGTGGTCGAGCCTTCCCTGGCTTTCGGCGGCTTTTACCATGGCAACATACACCTCGGTAAACACTCCGGGAAACATTTCAAGACTTGAAGAAAAGGTAAAGCCTTCTTTGATTCGGCTGGAAACTTTGCTGAGAATCTGACCCAGTTCGCTTTGTGCATCTTCTTTTTCGATCAGGCTCAGGGTTTTGAGCAGTGGAACACCAGAACCCAGCATTTTTCCGAATTTGCGGCTGAATTTTTCCAGATCATTGGTTGAAATTGGCATAAATAAGCTCCTTTCAAACTGCCTTGCGGCTGACTAATGAGATTATGGTTTGCCGGGGCTGATCTGGCGCCTTTGATGCAGCTCCCGAATACTGACCTTTCAAATAATTTTTTAAAGCACTGCGTTCGAAACGAATCTGGCCATCAACGATAAAATGTGGCAGCAGATGAAGCATGTTCATGACATTATGACGTGAAACCTTGAACCAGTCGGCCACTTCTTCAGGGGTAAGAATTTCGTCATCTTCGTTTCGCTTTTCGCGCAGATCGAGAATTTTCAAAGCTTCTTCAACTGCTTTAAATCCTGCGTCTGGCATTGGTGAATCGATATTAACCAGATCCTCACACAGCTGATGGAACAGTGCCTGGCAAATTTCGCATTCGGCCAGATGAGATCTGGCCTCTGACGAATCATTTTCGCCATAATAAAGGTCGATCAGCTGCTCTTCGTTCAGACATTTGGCGGTCATTTTTCACCTCGATGCAGATACTCACGAATTTTTTTCAAGGCAAACAGAACCCGTGATTTCGCGGTGGGCAGCGGAACTTCCTGTAGTTCGGCAACCCGTTCGAAAGTCAGATTCTGAAAGTGTTTTAGAATAAAAGCTTCTCTTATTGGTTCAGAAAGATCTTCAAGAATCTTTTTAACATCAAGACTAAGGTCAGAACCGGCGCTGAACCCCTCATGCCCCGGCTCTTCAACCGCGCTGACCGATACGATCTGCAGTCTGACCACACGATTCTGACTGCGTTTGAATTCAAAGAATTTGTTTCTGGCTACGGCATAAGCCCATGGCATAAATTCAAAATCTGAATTGAAAGTTTCAATTCGAGAATGAATGGTCAAAAGAGTTTCCTGAAGCAGGTCTTCGGCCACAAACCGATCGGAACACAAGCGATAAAAATAACCGAACAACGGGCGTCTAAGCTGTTCAAAGAGGCTGGCAGCGGCTCGGCGGTCGCCTCGACGAAAGTTTTCGATAAGTTGTGCCGGTATTTTATTCATTTCTGCAGGTAATTATGCAGAAAAATCGAAAATGGATTGAAACAAAAAAAATATTTTTCACTATTTTCTGAAAGTATCATGCATACTTCGATCCAGAACCGAGTTCATGCTGCCGAAGATACTGCGAATATCTTCTGGCAGATTGGCACCGGTACATCTTCGTCGGGTTTCCCCGCCAAGATGAGCCTGCAGAACATTTTTAAGTTCTTCAAGCGGGGCAAGAAGCCTCTTATTAAGATTTCTTATAAAAATCACTCCGGTTAAAAAAGAACATAGAGCCATGAAAACAATTCCCCAGGCGCCGCCCTGGCCCAGTTGCCGGGCCCTTTTATCTGCATCTTCCATTGCCTGGCGGTTAATGTTTCCCAGTCTTAAAATCGCTTCAACAGTCTGTTTAACCGCATCTTTATTTCCGGAAAAAGCCTGATCATGATGGTTTTTAATTATCTCGAGAATCTCGGGTTCATCTTTTTCGGTAATATTGTTTTTGGCCCGGTCAAAAGCAGATTTGAAATTTTTAAGCTGATCAGCATCGGATCCGCACTGGGCAAAAACCATTGCAGAAAGCATTTCTTCGCAGGCCTGCAAAGATCGCTCATTATTGGAAAGAATATCGTTAATGGCCGGGCTCATACGGTTAAAAACTCCGATTGCACCAAAAGCCAGTAACAGGTTTACCACGACCAGAAACCAGGCACCCAAAATCATACCCTTGGCGAGTTTCATGATCAATTGCCTTCCATCAGTTTTTTAATCGATTCTTCTTTTGAAACAACTACCAGACTGTCATTCTCTTTCAAAGGTTCATTTGGCTCAGGCTGAAAAACGGCACTGGGTGCTCCTCTTCTGACGGCAACCACCATGATTCCATACTTTTTCGGCAAAGCAAGCTCGATCAGAGTTTTTCCAACCATCGAGGGCTTAACCGTTATTTCAGACAGGTTCAGTCCATCGCCAAGAGGCATTTCAGCCACAAGATGGCTGTAAAGAAGACGATTGGCAAATCTGCGCCCAAATTCCTGCTCAGGATTGATGATTTGATGAGCACCGACCAACTGTAGAATTCGCTGATGCATCGGGTTGTTAGCTCGCGATATGACGCATTTGGATCCCATTTGCCTGAGAAGTGCAGTACAGATAATCGAAGCTTCACGTGATTCGTCGCCAATGGCACAGATGGTCGCATCCATTCTTGCCGGGTTCAGAGCCGCAAGACCGGCTTCATCGGTCACATCGAGAACCAGGGCTTCGGTAACAAAAAGAGCCGCTTCTTCAACCAGATCTTTTCGAATATCGATGGCCAGAACTTCAGCTCCTTTGTTTTCAAGGGCTGCCGCCAGCGACATGCCAAATTGTCCAAGACCAATTACAAGAAACTGTTGAGCCATAGATTCTGCTCCTTAAGAAAGGTTGATTCGGGCTTCAAGAAGGTTTTGAGCCGATCTGGGCCGCTCATGGCTGAGCATGGTAAAAAGAGTGATGGGGCCGATTCGGCCCGCAAACATGGCAAACATTATGATAATTTTTCCGATACTGTCGAGTTTCAGGGTTGCGCCGAGCGAAAGGCCTACGGTTCCCAGGGCTGACGCTGCTTCAAATATGAGCTCGCGGGCACCGACAATCTGGGTTGCCTCGAGCATTAGAATCACCAGAAGCAGAAGAAAGAATCCTGATGCCACTATGGTGACCGATTTGAAAACTGTTTCAGGAAGTATTCGTCGGTTCTGCAGAGAAATATCATCATTTCCGATGGCGCACGACCAGAAGGTTACACCCAGAACCCCGATGGTGGCGGTTTTTACACCACCTGCCGTGCCACCGGGGCAACCGCCGATGAACATCAGGCAGATCATCATCAGAAAGGTGGGCCCAAGAACATTTTCGATGGCAACCGAGTTAAATCCGGCGGTTCGCAGGGTCACCGACTGAAACCAGGCATTATGAAATTTATCAGCTAAAGAGAGGCCTGCCAGAGAATTATTCCATTCGAAAGCCAGAAAAAAGACAGTGCCGGTCAACAATAGAACGACCGTAGTGACAAGAACGATACGATTCGCTACAGATGTTGATTTCCCTCTTATCCAGGAAGGAATGGAGAGATTGACCGCCGGCGCGATTCCACCAACAATGATCAACAGAGCAACAGTGTGAAGAATAAGCGGGCGATCCTGAAATGGTATAAGACTGTCGCTCTGGAGGGCAAAACCAGCGTTGCAGAAAGCAGAAATCGAGGTAAAAATTCCTTTCCAGAATGCTGATCTGAAATCAAGACCACAACCATAAAACAGCGTCGTCAAAATAATCATGCCAAGAAACTCCACTGCAAAAGTGAATTTTACGATAAGGCTGAGAGATTCTGAAAGAGACTGATGGTCAGCATTATAAGCTGAATTCAATATCCTTTCCTGTCGCAGGCTCAATCTTCGGCCCAATGCGTAAAGGGCTACGGTGGTAATCGTCATGATGCCCAGACCGCCGAGTTGGATCAGCAACAGAATGAAAAACTGGCCCAGCAGGGAAAAATCATTGGGGGTATCAAGAACGATCAGACCTGTAACACAAACCGCGCTTACTGAAGTAAACGCTGCATCAAGAAGAGAAACGGGTTTTTCTGTGGCTCCTGGCAAGGCCAGCAGAAAGGTTCCACATACGCACAGAATGAAAAAGGTGGCGGTCATGACGCGACCCGGGTGATTTATCATCGGTTCCCACCAGTTCGAAGCATTCTCAATATCTGATGAAGATGATGGAAGTAATATTAAAATCACTGAAGCAATATTCAGGGCACCGACCCAGACGATGCCGATCGAATAAAAGTATGCGAGCAGGCAGGCAGTGATTGAATTAATCACGATTCCAGCCAGTTTATGAAAATTAGAAGACTGGGCAACCGACCATTGAACCGCCATTATCTGAGCCAATATGGCTGCCGCGATCAAAGCTGCTTCTGCCGAAAATCCTGACTCGGGCCTGAGAAAAAAAACAGAAACAGAAAGAATTGCCAATGCAATAGATGCATAGCGAGCTCTTTGCAGAATTCTCTCAATATCATCTCCCGCCCTCGAAAAATTTCCCTTGATCTGAAAATCGGCAAGAGAATCGAGACCGAAAATAAAGACGACACCAGCCGCCAGGGCCGCCATCGGCTTTTCTCGAATAAGCGGAAAAAGAGCTGCCAGGCTTGAGACAGCTCCCAGAGTTGCGCTGATTTTTCCTGCTAATGGATAACGAAAAATGGAAAATCCAGCAATAACAAAAAGCACCACTGAAGCGAAAACTGAAAATGTGAGCCAGTAATCAGCCGTAAGATTTGTCAAACCTGCAAAAACCGGAGAAATTGCGGCAATAACCAATAGCAGTCCGTCGAGACCCGGCTGCTGACTGGCATTTCTTCTTATACTGACAAATTTCATAGAGTCTGCATTTTAACTCAACTTTGCCTTTTTGCAAAATTTATGACTGAATGGACAGGTTTGGAGTTAAAGTTTCTTCTTTTCCAAACGGAATATTAAGCAAAAAGAACGCTTTGAAAACGTTCCTTGGAAATTTTTAAATTCAAAATTTTTTAAACCCGATTCTTGACCAAGCAGTGTTTTAGGTTATTTCAAAAATTCTCACTTTGAGACATGGCAAAACCACATCCTGCCTGGTCATGAAGGCAACACATAATTAATTTTTTCTGGTGTTTTCGAATCTACTTATTAAGCGCTTTCAAGGCTTTATGGTTCTGTGGGTAAAATTGAAGAGCCTTTTCATAGGCGCTAATTTCTTGTTTGTAACAGTCATTTTTGTTGTATGAATGATTCCCGACCAGAGCAACATGGCCTAGTGCCTGCCACATCGATCCATGGTCGCTATATAAGAAGGAAACAATAGTCTTGTCTTGACTCGCCCGCCCAATAATACTGCCAGTCTTATTGACGACTGCCACTGCCTCGTTAAAGAATTCAGCTTTTCCAACATACCCAAAAACACGTCCTGAAAAATCAATCAGCTTTCTAGCTATAATGTCATACAGAAATATCTGGTCAGCGGGCTTGTTGGCCGCATCCGCAATTTTAATTGCCTCACGCACTATTGCCAAAGTTGACGCCTTAGGGTTTTCAGGTTTTTGCGAAGTTTTCGTAATAGACTTTTCTTCCCAGTATTTTTTGTTAAAATCGGCATCCGCCCTATGGATAATCGCATTAACCTTATTTGCCAGAGTCAGCCTGTCTTCTGATGACTGGGTATCAGTGCTTCCAACAACCGACGATTGAGATTGATTTTTGTTGGAACCAGAGGTATTTACAGAAAGCTTTCCATTCGATGTAGTATGTTTTGCAACAGTTTTTTCTGAAGATTGAATCTGCCCTTTATACTGCAAACCCGGTCGAGCCAGCACATATTCATTAGGAATTTCGCCAGTTCCTTTACGCCACATTTCAGCCAGACGTTTTTCAATACTGGCCGAAGGGTTTTCACCCTTGTGCAGAATCAGGTTAGCCCTGCATGCCAGTGGCAAATTTTTGGTGTGCTGACTGTTTACACTGAAAATCAAATGGGTAAATGCGCTCCAATCAACATTTGCAAGCAAATTTCCAATACGAAAAAGCGTATTTTTGCCATTATAAATTGAGTACCAAACCCCACGAGAATTTCGCAGGTGAATGTGCAAGAAATTCATATTACCTGAACTAACCTCGACTTGAATGACATCATTTTCAGCTAGCTCGCTAATCGGAATCGAAAGGTAGTTGCCACCAATATGCGTGCTGGTGTCACCCGTACCGGTATTATAGATTTCACCAAAGCTTCTTGATGATTTTGTATCTATTTCTGTTTTTTGCTTTACTGACTTCTCTAATCTGTCGTTCTCAAACTTATGTTCAGAAGGATCTTTTTTTCCCTTATCAGAATCGATTTCATGGCCAGCAAACAAACTAACCTTGTTTTTCCCAGAAATAAAATCATCATCCTCCTGTTCGCTTTTTCCAACATCAGCACCAGCAAAAAGTTTTACTTTTTTCGGCTTGTCTGCCAATGGATCGGCAGTTAAATCTTCTGAACCGGCAAAAAGACTTACTCCAGAGCTCTTTTTATCATCAGGCTTTTCTTCAACTTTTCTAAAATGCGCAAGCACATCATTCAAAATTTTACGAGAAATAATCTCATAATCTGTCCATTGCTTAATGTTTGCTTCCATCATCATTTGCGTTTGATCTTCGTCTTCAGAATCGGTTACATTTTCACAGACTTCCTGCCAGCTTGCCCGAGCGCGGTCATTTATTTCAGCAAACTTGCTTTCAATATTTTTTTTCGAGAACTCTTGAGTTTGGGTTCTAGCAACAAGATCATTTGCTTCTCGCATAAAAGGCTCATAATTCCAGGTATATCGATGATCGCCATAAACCATCTTCTGGACAGCACCGGAAAAAACTTTCTGCTTAACAGCTTGAATCCTCTCGAGCAGAGCAAAAAACCTATCTGCTTCCTCAGCGTTGGCTTTCATGAAACTCAAAATCGGCTCAACAGTTCTGATGATCCGATTTGCTCTACGAACCAACCCATTCATATAAATTTCAAGAGACTCGGTTTCCTGTTTTCTAAACTTTGCCTCTTCGATTTCCTTGTAATTATCAATAAAGCCATCTATTCCTTCTTTTGCACTCCTGATCGCTTCAAAATAAGACTGTGATTTAACATTCTGCACTACGTCCTTTATGGTCATCACCGAGTCATAGATAGTTTTTGCAAAAATCAGCGCTTCATTTTGTCGGTCGAGAATTCTAATTTTGCTAAGCCCAGATATAGCCTCCTTGCTGAGGCGAATAGAATTGTTGGCTTTGTCATATTTATTTTTCCAAAATTCTGAGGAAAAGCCATTATTAAGAGTTACATTGATATTGAAAATGAAACCGCGATTCTCTTTTCTCGCAATAAAGAGTTGGTCTTCAAGATCATGGTTCACCACGCTCTCAACGTAACGATTTA
>JBMOKV010000467.1:0-8704 GCA_049325495.1 Candidatus Rifleibacteriota bacterium
CGAGTGTATCTTCATCGTCGCCGCCCTGAATCTCTCCGGCCAGTTCGCCGATAAGCGACACGTGCTTGGTGGCCTCATAACTCATGCCGCCTCGATAAATAAAGCGATCATCTTCGGTTTCAGAATCAAGAACCGCACCCAGTTCAAGGTTTGCCGTTGCCCGATCCGTTTCGCGGGTGGTGACGCAGCCGAAAAGCTTGAGCTCATCATTTGTTTTTGACCCCGCCGGCAGCATGTGTTCCGGGTTCCCGGTAGTGACTGTCGCCATTGCCCCGTAGGCAAAGCGATAATAGCTTTTATCTGGCAGGTAGGTTGCTTTCCAGCCGATTCTCATGTTTCCCAGACCCGTTTCAGCAGTTGACTGTGTGCCGAAAGTTCGCGGTGCACTCAAAGACCAGTCATGCACCGGTATGGTAAAACCCCATTCAGCCCAGTCGCCGATCCAGGTGAGGCTTGATTCCCAGGTTGAAACATGCCCGTCTTCCGTTTGAAAAAAGCTGGTGCCACGATTACTTGTAAGTTCATGAAAACGGTATCTGGAGCTGAGAATCAGCTGTCCTGATTCGAAACGGTC
The DNA here is from genome assembly GCA_049325495.1 of Candidatus Rifleibacteriota bacterium. GTDB lineage: Bacteria > Muiribacteriota > Ozemobacteria > Ozemobacterales > Ozemobacteraceae > DYKG01. The sequence continues at coordinate 575 of JBMOKV010000467.1, forward strand.
GGCGGTGTTGGCGACGAAGAATCCGCCTAGGCCGTCAGCATTGAAAGAATTGCGTGGTGAAAGCTTGAACAGGCTTTCTTTGGCTTTCTTTGTCTCGGGTTTCGGAGGGGTTCCGACAGAGAAGACCTCATAATCACCCCAGTTATACTGGGCCTGAGCCTGCAGTGCAGCCAAAAAGACAATTACAAGGGTTAAAAAGGCTGTTTTAAATAATTGCTTCATTTTCAGATGCTCCCCAGAAAACTTTGCAGTTTTTCGCTATGCGGGAAGGGTTCAGGGCCCTTTTTCAATCTTGATAGAATGCTGTTCGCTTCTTTTTTCATGGCCTTGTTATTATTGTGCAGATAAAGAATTACATAAGCCTGGGCTGCATAAAAATCATGCTCATTGCGGTTTTTATCAAGGCTGGTTACTGCCTGAAACTCTGTCAGGGCCTGCTGGAAACGTCCGGAAAACAGATAGGCCAGACCAAGATTAGAATGGGCATCGATGTCGACCCCGTTCACCTCAAGAACCCTTTTCCATACCTTTTCAGACCTGGCGATAAGATTGAATTTGCCGTCGAGTTTAATGGGGCCTTTGCTTTGTTTCCATTGCTCGATGGCTTTTTCCGCCTGACCACCCAGCCAGTAAAGATTGCCGAGCGCCAGTTTTGGCAACGGGTCATCGGGGTGGCTGACAGAAGCCTGGGCAAATGAAGCGAATGCATCCTTGAAGTTTCCAAGAATGGTATTTATGTAGCCTATGTTTACAAGAACTTCCAGATTTTCCGGGGAAACAGATCTGGCCTGTTCAAGCTCTTTAAGTGCCAGATCGATGAATCCTTTTTCTGCGTATTCCAATGCAGTGGTAACGAACTGATCAGACTTGTCGGGAGTTCGCTCTGCAACCTGGCTGGTTGCTTTGATTGAATACTTGTCAACTTTGATGTCGGGGGGCAGGGCATATCGGTCGCTCTGCGAATCGAATTTCTGCAGCCGGTCAACCAGCCATTGTTTTTCTTTGCTGGAAAAAGTCTGTTCGGTGGTCTTGCGGCGCAATGGGGCGGCTGGTGCCGGTGTTGCTACTGATGAGAATTTTTCGAGCTGTTTGAGAACCCAGATTTTGTCATCCACGGTCATGGTGTTTTTGCCATAGGCTTTAAATGCCTCTTCGTCGCTGGGGGAAGGCTTGAATTCTTTGTCTGCCCCTGCTCCAGAAACTTTCTGAACCAGCTGGTCCTTGACTTCCATGGCATCTTCAACCGATGGGAACATGGCCGGGGCCATCATTCTGGTCAGCTCCCAGATTTTTTTGCGGGCATGGCGTTTGATCGAAGAATCGGCCGGGGCTTTGGCATAAAGACTTTCATAGATGTCACGTGCCGGTTTGAGGCGATTGAGCTTTATCCTGGCCATTCCAAGAAGCGCCATTGCCTTGAAGTAGTTCTCCTTCTGACGCAGTGCAGCCAGTGCATGACTTTCTGCCGATTCAAAATTCTTGTCTTCATAAGCGATCAGGCCGAGATAATATCTCGGTTCGGGGTCGCGTTCGTCAAGGGTCATGGCCTGGTTGAAATTTTTACGCGCTTTTTCCCGGTCTCCAAGCTTGTGATACATTTTTCCCATGTTGAGTTCCAGCTGATAGTGATCTGGCTTAAGCTTTCTGGCTCGTTCCCAGGCTGAGAGTGCGGGTTGATTCAGGCCGGCTGCGGCATACATTTCGCCCAGCTCGAAATGGGGCTCGAATCTTTCGGGAGCAAGTCGCTGGCATTCAAGGTATTTTTCCTTCGCATGATTGACCAGGCCTTTTTTGCGATAGACAGCCGCTTCGGCCAGCAGTTTTTCGATGGGAGCGGGGTTTTTGATTTCCGGAACCGGAAGATCTGCATGTCTTTCATTGGCCAGTTTGATTCTTGCATGCAGATCGCCCACAACTCTCGCGAGGGTCGATTCTGCGGGAAGTTTTTCTCTAAGAGCTTCGAGGGCTACCAGTGCATCTTCGGCTTTTTTCTGGCGGGCAAGGCTGATCGCTTTGAAGAGCCAGGCCTTATGATGAGATGGGCTTACGGCAATGACCTGTTCGAAACAGTCGAGGGCCGCAGTGAAATTCTGATCGATATAATAAGCGAGGCCGAGATGATAGCGGGCAACCACATAATCCGGCTTCAATTGTACTGCCTGCAGATATGAGGCAATGCCCTTTTTGACTTCACCGGTTTTGAAAAGAATCCAGCCTTTGCTGTGGTGAAATTCTGCACGCATCCCGTCAATTGACAACGCCCGGTTTACCTGTTCCAGCGCAAGAGGAAGGTTGCTTTCGAGAGTGGCCAGCATATATGCGTGGTCGGCAAGAGCCTCGGCATGATTCGGGTCTACTTCAATTGCTTTGGCAAAACAGTCTCTCGCATCCTCGATTCTTCCCTGTTCCATGTAACACTGGCCGAGAATTGCATGAATATCTGCCACTTCTGGATGTTTGGTGCGCAGATAAAGCAGGCGCCTTATGGCTTCGGCGTAATTTCGCATTACAAACAGCTGTTTGATATCCTTCAGGCGCAGGAAAATCTGTTCCCAGTCTTTTTCTGATGCCTTGCCGCCGATTCCCGGCATGTCCTTAACAAATTCATTCACTTCAACAGCTTTGGCAATCGGCTTGCTTTCAGCAATGATGTCGGGATTGTCCCGTTTGGCAACCATACCCATCAAATAAGTAATTGTTTTAATTGCCTGTTTAGCCTGGCTGCTTTTTGGCGGAGCATTTTTCAACACCTCCCGCATTTGTTCAAGCGCTTCGTCGAGCTTGCTGCGCTCTGCAAGAAGAACAGCCTTGGCATAGCGGGCCTGAATGAAATCAGGCCGATATTCAATGGCTTTTTCGATATTCTCGAGGGCAGTTGCCGTATCTTTTATTTTGCCGTTGGCAATAGCCAAAGTATAAAGAGAATCAGCGATCTGTGTTTTAAGCTTTCTGGTCTGCAGTTCTGCATCGACGGCAGCGTCACTTTTGCCCGCATCGAGAAGCTTGCCGGCATTTTCCCTGATTTCACGAAGCTTTGTTTCTCTGATAAAAATCGATTGTTCAATAGCTACCGTGGCCTGATGGAATATTTTCTGCTGCAGGTAGCTTTTGCCCAGCTGCAGCCAGATCTCTGGCGAAGTCGGGTTTATTTTCACCGCCCGGTTCAAAGAGTCGATTGCTGCTTTATGATCACCTTTGCGCGCCATCAGAATACCGTAAAGATTCGAAGCCTGGCCCAGATTCTGGCGTAAAGAGGTTATCTTTCTGGTAGTTTCTATGGCTTTGTCGTTAAGCTGCTTCTCTTTCTGTGTAAGCAACACCTGACGCAATTCGGTCATGCGTGCAATGATCTGACGAATCAGATTCTTTGAAAATTTTTCGGCTTCATCAAACTTTTTGAATTCAAAGCACAACCCGGAAATATGAAAAAGGGCCCTGGTATGCTTTTCGTCAATTTTCAGACATTTTAGAAATGAGCCATAGGCTGTTTTTTTGTCGCCGGCTTTGAGGCTTGCATAGCCCAGCAGAAAGTAACACTGAGCATCACCAGGATGCAGTCGCATTGCTTCCCTGAAATTATCGGCAGCAGCCTTGTATTTTTTTTCAGTCAGCAGCTTACTGCCGTCTGCCAGATATTTCTGGGCGCTTTCCCGCTTTTTACCCATATTTTCACGGTTCTGCTGATCAAGAATCTGCTTGTTTTTGGCGTCTAGCGATAGAACGATAAGGTCTTTGGCCCGCCTTCCAGCCGGATGATCCTGGGGCGAATCCTTGATTATTCCCCGGGCAATGTTCATTGCTTCGTCATACTGCCCATCGAGGTAGAGCTTTTCCAGGCGCGACAACGACTGCGAAAGACTTTCTTCGAAAACGAAATCCATCGCTGCCGGAACTGCGGCCGGAACGAGCATGATGAGAAGGATTGCTGCCTTTAGTATTTTCTGATACATGATTCAGAAATAATATCGGCAGTCTTACTGCTATTTCTGAAACATTTATCGTAACCCGTCAGTTTTCTGAAATCTCTGCCTTCAATGCTTCGATTGCCTGATAATGACGATAAACTTCATGAAACCCGGGGGAAGCAGCCAGCGCGGCATCCAGCTGATCGAGGGCCTGCTGCTTCTTTCCATGTTTCAGCAGGTATCTGGCAAATTCAAGCCGAAACAGTTCACTGGCCGGGTCGAGCGCGATTGCCCGGTTATAATACTCTTCCGCCGTTTCGTTCGGGCTCAGCCGCGCCATTTTTATCCAGAGCAGCGCTTCGGTAGGGTTACAGGAAATAGCCCGGGCCATTGAAGCCCTCGCCAGTTCAAGGTTCCCAGTGACGGCAAAAATCTCAGCTTTTTTTGCTGAAGCAATGGCGTTTTTTGTATCGGCGTTTTCAATCAATGAATACAATTCCAGGGCATTTTGCAGGTTTCCAGCTCTTGATTCTTCACCGGCAGCGATCATCATCTGGTTTATTCTGAAGCTGAAAACGCCAAGACCGGCAGAAATGAAGGCTAGACAGGCAATGGCAGCTGCAAAAACTTTCTGAAGAAGGCCCCGCAGTTTCGCTGACCTGGAATTTACCTGCCCCAGTGCCATTGCTGCAGCTGCTGCAATTGTTGCTGCAGTCGGAAGAATTCTTGAAGAAAAGCCACCCAGGTTGTGGATGAACATTCCGAGCAGAACCAGTGCTCCGGCCCGCGAAATCGGGGTATTCACCGGATTCAGGGTTTGTCTGGCAATCAGCAGAAAAACCAGAAGAAGCATTGCGGCTGCAAGGGGGCCTGCCTCGATCATAGTTTGAATCAGTTCATTGTGGGCCATCATTGGATAATCGCCGCCAACCAGACGAAATCTGGGATATACCTGGTTGAAGGTGTGCAGGCCGGTTCCGGTCAGTGGCAGGGAATTGAGGTTCCTGATAATTCCTTTGTTGATCAATGACCGCTGAGCAATGGTCATGTCTTTGCTTCTTGAAATACTGAAGATTCTGTGCCTGAAAGGGCCGGCAAGGGCAGTAATGCAGAGTATCGCTACCATTACATAGAGCAACGGGCATTTGAGCTTCTCCCGATCCTCTCTAAAATAGAAAAACAGCATGCCCGAAAAAGATATGGCAAGCGTAATCCATGAGCTGCGGCTCAGGGTTGTCAGCTCTGCAAGGCCGATAAGAAGCAGGCTCGATGCGGCTAGGCTTTTTTCTTTTCGGGTGCGGGCTTCGAGAAGAGCCGCGGTAACCATTATAAAAAGTGCACCGAGAAAAGCCCCAAAAACATTCGGGTCGGTGAAAATTCCGGCACATCTGGTTCTGACCAATTCTTTCATCGAAGGATCAATCCAGGTTGCAGGAATGGGGGGAGCTTCAATGAATTCCTGAATCGCAATCAGACCGTGGAAAATGCCCGCCCAGGTTGCAGCCCGAAAAAGCTGCGAAGAAAACTCGGGGGTGTGGCTGATTCTGGTGGTAGTCCAGAAAAGCAGCAACAGGGCAATAACCTTGATTAATGCCGGCCACGAAGTTGATAAATCGATCGATTCAACAGTGGATCTGAAAAGCAGAAGCAGCCAGACCATCATGGTCACTGCAATTCCAACCCCGTAAGCTGGTAAACGAACCGGAAATTTTCGGTATTCCGGCAGTAACAACAAAGCCAGAAAGGCTGAAAATATCTCAAGAGCTAGAACTGCAGCCGGTTCAGAATAGAAGTAAACAAATGGCAGCAGCAATAAAACAAACCAGGGAACAAACATTGCTGTTCCCTGGATTATCAAAGAAGCGGGCCTGACTATTGCCATTATTTAATTTTGGCGGCGGGGCTTGCGTTTTGGCTGCCTGAGGCGTTAACCGTTGCGGGAATAACCGTGCCTGATGCAATGCCGGCACTGCTGGTGGCTATTTCATCGCGCTCGATGATTATCCATTGATTGGCCAGTTCGCTCATCGTCAGAATACAGTTGCGATAGTTCTGGTATTCATCATCGCTGATGAATTCATCAGCTCTTGCAATGAAGCGGTCGGCGTAAATCAGCTGGTTTTCATTCTGGTTCATGTTCGAAGAAAAGCTTATCAAACCTGAACCGAAGTTAAACTGTCGATCCCATGGCACCCATGAAAAACCATCAGGAAGCTCAAAAATTATGGTCTGGGAATTTTCTTCGGTGGCCCAGTATTGCATCGGATATTTGCGTTTGCTCAGGCTGGCTGAACTTGACTGGTAGCTGACCCAGAAATTGGTAAAGGTCATGATTTTGTCAGAGGCTTTCTGGGCAGCTTCAGGAATCAGGTAGCGCAGAGTCAGAACTGCTGGGGAGGTCAGGTTTTCCATTGATGAGAAGCCAAAACTTTCCAAAACTGCGTTGGGGTGAACCTGCTTAACTCTTTTTTCTGCGTAGTTGCGCTTTTCCTGATCCTTGATTGATTTAAGTTCGCGGATATTGGCTTCGTATGGACCGCGGAAATGCAGGATTTCATTTACTTCCATGTCACCGCTGTCTTTGATTTTCACCAGCACATTGCGTTCATAGCGGTTCCAGTCAAAGGTGGCTCGTGGAAGTTCTTCGAAAAAGAATTCCTTGCTCTTCAGGTTCAGAAAGCCGGCAGTTGCGCCTTGCAGACCGGTGGAAATGGTGCCGAAAGGCAGGTAAATCGATCCGCCGTCGGTGTAATGGGCAACTCCATCGATCATTACCTTGAGCACTGCGTAATCTGCATGGGCGAGATTTGCGTGGTCTTTAACCGTGACTTTTTCTCTCTTGTCAGAGCAGAATCCCGGGTAAGATCTTATTCCGACTTTTTCCAGGGCAAAATGCAGCAGAGCCAGAACGTTCTGAGTGTTCCCATATTTTTTGCTCAAGGTAATCTGGGTCGAAACAGGTGCGAAGCCACCCATCTGAGTAATTGAAACACCGATGTCGCGAATTTCACGGTTAATCGTTTCGTAGATTGCCGCTGCTTTCTGGAAGCGACTCATCGTGTCTTTGATATCGGCTTTTTTTATCAGATCCTGTAATGCAGATTCTTCCGGGCGGGCATCTTCATAAGCCTGGGCAAGCATTTCTGCAGTTATTTCCCATGGGTAGCTGCGGTAAACTACGACTCTGGGAAAAATCCGGTGTCCCGGCAGCATGTTCTGTTCAGGTATGTAGCCCTTGAGATCGGAAAATGTCCAGGTCCAGACAATTTGATCGTTCTCGATGGTTTCAGAAAATTTAACCGGACAGTTTTCTTCGGGCCACTGGAAGAGAAATTTTTCATAGCCCATGTCTTCGTCTGACCGGATAACCAGTTCTTCCGTCAGAATCGGTTCCCGTTCACCAAAAGTATATGATGTAACTCTAGGGTTGATCGGGTCGATTCCCTTTAGTTTGCGTTCATACGAATAATCGATGATGCTGCCGATATCCACTTTTTTTAATGCCATTTTCAGTTTTTTCAGCCGCGCATATTCCGGGGTTCCTGAGCGCAACGATTCAAGTGAAATGGCGTCGTCGGTGATGTGGTAAACATTTCCATCGGGGGCGTAAGTATGTGCGAAAATCAGTTCGCAATCTTCATTCTTGCTGAAAAAATAGATGCTGTTGTTTGCTTCGTCCAGGCCTGGCTCTTTAAGAATCTGAATGATCTCACGGCTGATCAGGGTTCTTTCCCCTGCAGAGTTGAAAATGAATTCATTCTTTCGATAAAGGGTGATGTAATCAGCATCAGGAAAATCTTCGTAGTTGGGCAGGTTCTGAAGCAGATTCTGAACAATTGGGTCGGTGATTTCATTGACATTGTTTATTTCATCGCCTTTTCTGACTTTTGAAATCAGAACGTGGGCAACCTGATTCTGCAGAAATTCCTTTTCTTCGCCTTGAACTGTAGTGAAAAGAATTTTTTCGCCTTCGATCTTGTTTAGGCGCCCGATTATTTCTTCACCCTCATTCAAATAAAGTACATCAGCGTGGCAGGCAGAGGAAAACAAAATTATAAAAATAATTGTTTGAAATAGTCGTTTCATTTTTCGCCTCCCGAAACTGTTTCTGAAGCATTGCCAATCTTAGGAGCTTCAACGGTTTCTTTTGGTTTTTCAGCTTCTTCGAGAAAGATTCTCTCTTTGCTGGAATAGGCAATCTTTTGCAGATCGGCCTTGAAACTTT
>JBMOKV010000468.1:0-8652 GCA_049325495.1 Candidatus Rifleibacteriota bacterium
CGGCTACCGGTTGAGACCGCGCCGAAATTTCCCTTTTCGAGAAATACACGTTCATCGGTTGCCCAAATGCAATAGCTGCTATGCAGCGCGAAAACAAATAGAAAAGCAATCAGTTTTTTTAATCTGGCTGAATTCATGGTCAGTTTTCTCCCTTAAGAGATGCGTGGAAAGCTTTTATAGATTGGGTTTTACCTTTCACGCTGGAAATTGGAAGTTCTTCAGTTACAAAATTATGGTCGAGGGCGTTGGCCAGTGCCTGAGAAACTACAATCTTCAGGCCTGCCTTTTCTGCTTCAGCGGCAAGTCTTGCGGCAAGGTTGACCGGGTCGCCGATGACGGTGCGGGAAAGTCGGGCCTGGGCTGCACCCATTATTCCTGCGACAGTGAGGCCGGTGTTGATTCCAGAACATGAATTGAGCCCAGTTTTTTGAAAAAAAATCCTGTCGATTAAATCGGCGGTCATTACAGCTTCGGCGGCGAAACTTTGCTTGTCATGCTTATGTTCAAAAACGATCATGACTTTGTCTTCGATCATTTTGTCGATTTCTCCACCGAATTTTCGGGTTGCCTGAACCGCAGATTCAAGGTGTATCTGCAACAGTTCAATAATTTCTGCTGGTGATTTTTCCCGCAGGATCTGTTTGAAATTTTCAATTGCACTGAAAACAACGGTCGCGGTTATTGTTTCTGCTTTTTGCGCGAGTTCGTCAAGCTCTGTCTGCAATACTTCCTTTTTGACCGAGTCAGAAACGAATCCGGCAAGAATTTTGCCCTCTTCAAGCCGTTGAGCCATGAGGTTGAATGATTTGGCTATTGATGAAAAATCATCAGGATGGTCATCTTCAAGTCTGAATTTGAAATTTCCTTTTTCTATTTCTCTGGTAGCAGTTGTCAGCTTTTCTACCGGAGCGACAAAATAAGCAGCGGCCATAAGGGCGACCAGAATGCCAAAAATAATTGAAAAAATAAGCCTCGAGTAAACCTTTGCCGATTCCTGGGCCCGATGCAGCTTGATACCTGCAATCGTTTTGTTGCCGGCTATGGTCAAATTCGAATTGTTTGCCATCATCGCATCCATGATGTCAAATTCATTTTCGCTTTCAATAATTCGGGTTCCCCTTGATCTTGATGAATTGGTTTCATCAGCAAGCATTGCCAGTTGAGGAAATTTTTCCTGGGTTTTGTTCCAGTCCAGAGGGGCAGAGAAAAAGTGACTTTCGTTGTTCAACAGAACGATTCTTGCATTATCAGCCTTGTCGCTGAGTTTTTCAAAAGGAAAGTTCTGTCTGATCTGCTCAGATTGGATATGCCAGGCAATAAAACCATATGGTTTTTTGTTTTTGGTGAATGGAATACAAAAAATGTAGTCCTTTTTTAAATTTGACTGCATTTCGATCAGAAATTCAGAATATTTTCGAAACTCGAAAAAAGATTCCTGCCCAAGCAGGCTTATCAGAAAGGTTCTTGCAAAGTCGGCCTTTAGTGCATTTTTGTCCAGTTCATTTATCTGGCGGTCTGGTTTTTTCCCGGATAGCTGATAGTTGACGATTTCCTGAAAACGAAACTTGAAGAAATTTGCAATTGGGGAGTCGGTCTGGGTTTGCTCCCTGATTACATCCACGTCCCATTCATAAGCTCTGAAATCGTCCTCTGCAGTAATCCAGATCGAACGGAAAAATTTCCCTTTCTGAGTTTTTTCGAGTTTAAGAATAAGCTCTCTACATAAAGTGCCCAGGTCATTACAATCAGGAAATCCGATGAAAGAAGAGATTTTCTCGAAACTGTTATAACTTCTGGCTATGTCTATGGTTTTTTTGAAACGGTCAAAAGTAAGAGTGTCAAGCTCTTTCACTTCCTGGTTGAGTCTTTTGGCAGATCCTTCGGCATAGGCGTCGAAGCGGGTTGAAAAATAGGTTTCAAGATAAAAAAGTGAGGCAAAAACCGGTTGGACAACGATAAAAAGGAAAATCACGGGAATGAGAGTTCTCAGTGAAAGATTGATTCCCCGGTTGAAAAACAATCTTTCAATGAGCATGATAAAAAGGCAGCAGGAAAACATGGCAGTCAGAGCGATAAAAGGATAGTTGAGTTTTCCTGTTGTGTTCGCTGGAGTTACGGCAAAAAAGCGGTAGTTGGAGCGGATTTCATCTTTCATTATGGTTACCTTGAATTGGCCAAGGGAAAATTCTTCACTTAAATTCAAATGGTTCTTTAAAAGCCTGGTCAGCCTGTCTTTCAATTCTGCACTAATCTTTTTGTGCCCGGGAAAAATCAAATTGCCGCTCTTTTTGTGGACAGCACCAAATTGAATTTCATTTGAATTGATTTTTAGAAGATGATTGAGTTGTTTCAGATGATTGAGGTCAGGGTAATCTACCAGACAGAATATGATAAAGGAAGATTCATAGAGATGAGCATAAAGGCTTCTGATTCGATCGTGGCTTCTGATTGAAAGATGGGTTATGAAATTGAAGGTTTTCAGCAGGGCAAATTGTCTGAGAAAGATATCCTGCGGGAATTTGAAATTTTGAATTCCGGAAGGAGAAGCACTTGAGCGCTTTTCTGAAAAAAATGCGGGTGAATCAAAACCATTCAAAATAGCTGAAAGACCCATCTCTTTGCCAAATCTGGAGACTACAATTTTGTTTTCCACCAATGACAAAATACATCCCTGAATTGGAATCTGGAGTTTGAATGAAGATTTTTCCAATTCGCTTTTTATTTCTTCATGAAGATTTCGCCTTACAGAAACCTTATTCTCTTTAAGGTCAGAATTTTTTATTCGCCGCCTGATTGAATTCAACGTTTTATACAGGTTAACCTCAGTGAATTTTGCGGTATGCAGTCTTTGAAATGTTTGTTTGATATTGATGGCATTTTGTCGTGCAACAAGGTTTTCGGTGTAGTTCTTATATGAACTTTCTGCAAGATAAATGAAAAATGGTGGTAAAAAAACACTGACAATAATCATGAATCTGATCAGATGATTTTTCATTTATTTTCACCCGTCATCAATTCAAAAACGGCCTCATCATGCCTGAAAAAAACACGATTTACACAAATGGCCCTGATCTGGTCGCAGACCATAATTTTACTGAATTTCCCGGTCTTGCTGAGAGTTTCAAGATTTTCACTGTTGCTTCTGGCTTCGCCAAGAAACGTAAATTCGCTACGTTGCTCCGTGGTTAAAGTTCCAGATACAACCTGTCCGAAGGCCAGACCAATCCCGGTTTGAAACTCCAGTTTTCCGTCATCGACTGAGCGGATGTTAAGTTCCCTGCGCCTTTTCATCATTGCTTCAGCTGCGGTTAAGGCTCTTGCAATGTCTTTTTCCTGACTGCCGGGAAAAAACGCAACGATTGCGTCTCCAATAAATTGCTCTACCGTTCCACCAGACGAAAATATTATTTGAACCATTTCTTTCAGATGAAGATTCAGGCTTGCGGCAACTTTTTCGGGAGGATTCGCTTCGCTGATCGTGGTGAAATTCCGTATATCAGAGAACATGACCGTGCCGATCCCAAGCTGCCCTTTGGAATTTTCGGAAAAAGAGGTCAGGTCTGAATCAAAGGTGTTTGACACAAATTTCCCAAGAATTTGCCTTTGCTTCAATCCCGCAATCATTTTTCCGGTGGCGCTTGCCAGAACCCCAAGCTCATTGTGAAAATCATAGCGAAATTCAGTGTTCAGATTTCCTTCTGCCAGCAGAATGAAGGCTCTGCGCAATCTCTTCAAAGGATCAATCAGTAAGTGGGAAATTGCCGATGAAAGAAAATAAATCGTTGATGCAAGCAGAGACAAAAGAATCATTACCAGAGTGAATTTAAAAAGATAATTGGATTTAATTCCTGAAATATTGATTACAGCTGTTCCAAAATGACTGTTAATGCGCTGAAATGGATCATAAAGCAGCACCTGGTCGTTGCTGAAAATCTGCAGAGGAAACATGGAATTGGCTGCGGATCGCGCAAATTCCCGGATCTGCCTGCCAGACACCGAAAAAATCTGCTTGTCATTTAAAGCTGGTATGGTGGCAAAACTTTGATTTGATGCCCGGCTGATGGCCATAAACTCGCGATTGGAAGAATTGTTTAGGTTTTTTATCTGGTCTTCGAGAAAGCTGACCACCGAAGCCGACGCATCGACTACCAGAACGACAGTTCCTCTGATTATCCCATTTCGGGCAAGCAGGGTTGATGAATAAACCCTTTTTCTTGAACTGCCGGTCTGAAAGGCAGTTACTCGCTCAAGTGAGTCGATGATGATGTTTTCATCATAAAATTCAGATTTTTCTTTGAAGGTATTGGCAAGAGATTTTTGCTGGGAATTCAAAAGGTTGGGGCCACAGTCAAAAAATCCCAGCATGGCCCTTGAAGAAATTGCATAGTAGTTTCCCTGGCTTTCACATTCGCTTGGGCTTGCTTTTTCGCTGCGCAAAAATTCAGAATAAAAACCGGGACGATTGATAAATAGATAATTGAATACGATCTTTCTTTGTGCAAAAAGCTCTTTTAAAAGTTTAAAGGCCTCTGCCCGAACTTCTGGCATTTCTGAAAGTAACATTTCATGGTGCCTGGGTTCAGCAAGAAAAGCTTGAAACAATTCGCCCGAGCTTTTAACAATAATTTCGGACTGCTGCTGAATCTGCTCAAGATCTTCAGCGGTATTTGAAACAAGTCGTTCAATCTCAATTTTTTCTGCTTCACGAAGTTGGGAAAAAATAAGATAACCGATAAGAAAAATGGGTATCAGGCCGGTGGTGAAAAACAGAATTTTAAATGAATTTTCGGTTGAAATTATCGGTCTTCTGCGATTGTTAAGACTGAAGAATACGAAAAATATCAAGCATAAAAAGCCGGCAAAGGTAAGGTTTCCCGCAAAATTTGCATGATTCTCTCCTGGAATAGTCGAAAAGATAATCATGGTGAAGGGGCTTTGAATATTCAGGTTGTCAAGATAAAATCTGAAACGGCCCTGATCCAGTATTTGTCGAAGGTTCTGGTTCGAAGATTTCAGCAGAGGTTTTAAATGTTTTACCAGATTCCGCTTTTCCATGGGAAAATCATTCAATGCATCCGGCAAGGCCAGTCGAAGTTTTCCGTCAATCAGGCGGCCAAAGGCAATGGCCATTTTACCCCGACTCATCTGAAGACTTTGATTGGTCAGTAATTTTAAGCCAAGCTCGTGATTTTCCATAACGCTGACCGGCAAAACCATGAAAATTCCGGCAAATGGCTGGTTTTTTCGGTCTCTTAAGCGTTTCCAGATTATGTAGCAAGGTTGGTTGCCGAACTCGACAGGTGTGGGTTTTCCCTCGCGAAAAACTGCCAGCTCACCGGGAGCGGAATTTTCACCGAGGACAGAAGAAATGTTTTTCTGAAAACTTCGATTTTCTGCGGCATCATGATCATGCGGTGAATCCGCAAGATGGCAAAGATTGTTGAAGGTCTTTTCGATTATTTTAATTCGACTCTTTTCAAGACCATCTCCCGGAATACAGGAAAAAAGATGGTCATTTTTCTTGAGAGCCCAGATCTTAATGCTTTTTTTTATTTCCCGGGGCAAATATTTTTCCATGGTCCTGGAAATCGCTTCAGCCACATTTCCATTTTTTTCTTCCGATGAAAACAGCAGCGATTCTTCAACCTCCATGGTTGAATGGGATAAAAGCAGGGGGAAAGAAAATCTTGCGCGGGCCCTTGAGCAGAGAAAGACTGCCTGATTAAGCCACTTCTGTTTAAGAGCTTCCTGATTAAAGCTCTCATTCTCCCATTTAATGCCATGGGCTATGGAAAAAAATATGCTGCCGACAATCAAAGGGAAAAGAGTGAGGAAAATGCGTCGGCTTAAACTTCCTGGCGAGAAAAGATTTTGCAGCATTGTTTCACTTAAACCCTGATAATTATTGAAACTAAATCTTACTATTAATGCAAAAGGCAGGCAACAAATCATTGAATTCCGGTTTGGGTTATCGGCAGAGATTTTTCTTGAACCTGAATGTTTAATGTGCAAAAATCTAGGCTTATCGGAGCAAATAATGACAGAAGAGAAAATCGATGGGCTAAAAGCCTGGTTTAAAGACTACGTTGATAGTTTTTTCAGCGATGAACCTGGATTCAATCGAAATATTCAGTTAAAGCTCGACCATACCCTGCGGGTATGCCAGGAAATGAAGGCTTTATCTTCCAGTATTGGCCTGGGTGAAGAGCTTTCCCGGCTGGCTGAAGTTTCAGCTCTGTTTCACGATGTTGGCCGTTTTGAGCAGTTTCGGCAGTTTAAAACCTTTGCCGATCGTAATTCAACCAACCATGCATCTCTGGGTCTGCAGATAGTTGATCAGTTCAATCTTCTTAAAGATTTCAGCCCCAACTCGCAAAGCCTTGTTAAAACTGCGATTGCCTGCCACAACCTTGCCGAAATTCCAGCCGACACCGGGGGAGATGCCCTGCTGTTGGCCAGGCTTCTGCGTGATGCAGACAAGCTTGATATCTGGAAAGTGGTTACCGAATATTATCAAAGCAGTCACCAACTTAGAAATAAAAGCATCGAACTCGACCTTCCCGATCACAGTGTCGTTTCCGAGGCGGTTTTAAATGATGTTCTTGCTGGAAAGATTATTCGAAACACTGAATTGAAAAGCCTCAATGATTTTAAACTGCTACAACTGGGCTGGGTTTTTGATTTGAATTTTCCCCATTCACTGGGTGAATTCAAAAAAAGAGGCTACCTTAATGTCATTTCCGGGGCAATTTCAGACCCGCTGGTGGCCAGGAAAGTTCGCGATCACATCGAGGGCTATCTGAATCAGAAATTATGATTTCTGAGTTGCTTACTCTGGTTGCCGGTTAAAAAAAATCAATTCGCCTTAATTTAACGTTGGTCGAGAATTTTTTTCCAACCTATGGTAAGATTCTTCAAAATGAGAAACTGATACCTGGAGTCTGTTATGTATTTAAACCGTTTTAAACCGTTTCTGGCTGTTCTGATCCTTGTTCTGTTACCGTTTCTTCTCAGTTCGACAGGATGTGGAGGAGGATCGCAGTCTGTTGGAGTAACTCAAGTCGATACTGCTGGAATAACCACCACGGTCAATGGTTTCATGCAGTCTCTGCGCGGTGGCACCCCGGAAACTTTTTTCTCACCGACCCTGAGATCGCAGGAAACGGCTTCCAGCGGCATTCAGACCCTGAAAATCTGGGATTTTGGCGCAGATATCAATAATCCGGATGACAACAATTATCATTATTTTACCATCCCTCAGGATGGAATTAACCAGATATCCAATGACTTTGCCATGGTGTATGCCACCAAAAGCGTTGATGGCAGGACCTTCAGGGTTGATTTCGAACTGGTAAAAATCGATGGAAACTGGTTTATTGAAACCATTAAATTTTCTGGAACTTCCAGTTCGGTAATAAACGCCGCTTCTCTTCTTCCGCTGCAGAAAGGCAATATCTGGAAGAATATCATGCTGCCTGCAAACAGCTCCAGTTCAATTTCTTCTCCAATGATGACTTCTGGATCAATCTCCAGCGACCCGGTCGTAAAAGATTCGCGGTCGGTTTTTTACGTTTCTTATACTTCCAATTCAACCGCTCTAACCTTTAACCTCAGCAATTATGCTTCTACGCTTAATACACTGAAAACTACAGATTCCTGGCCCATTTTGAAGGCCGCGTATCAGCCATCCTCTGTGACTGGCGTCACAACCATCCGATCAGGAATCATCGATCTTTTTTCGCCTAATCCATCAACCCGCGAACTTGGATATGCCAATCAAAACGGGCTTTTTCAATACGGAGCAAGCTCTTTCAACGCTGGCCAGCCGGTGCAGTTTCTCTCAGCCGCCCCAGTTATCGGTGAGATTGCCACCAAGACCGTTTTTGTTGAAATCAATGGCGTAAGCTATGAGATTTTTCTTGCCTCGCGACTCGCAAGAAAAGTCAGCATTCTGACCTTTGCCGGTCCTTTTGAGGCTTATCAGGTCGATGCCTATGCAAGATTTGCCAATTCTTTGCCGCTTGGCTGGCATCAGGAAATGTATTGGACAAGGCTTTTCGCCGCTGATAATGGCGAAGTTGCCCAGGTCGAATGGGATGGCTCAGGTGTAGCAAGGTATGTGTATCTGTTGTATTCGGCAGTGGTGAATGGCAGAACCATTTCGCCACTTGACAGCGGGTCTTCGCCCACAACCAGTCCCTTCGCCTTTGTTGCCGGTTCGACTTTGAACAGTGCAACAATCGGCCAGAGTTATTCTCAGACCCTGGTTGAAGGCGGAGCCACCCCTTATAGCCATTCCGTGCTTTCTGGCGCTCTCCCTTCCGGATTGACCATTAGCGGTGGCAATATTGTCGGCACCCCTTCTCAGGAAGGCAACTTCAATTTTAATCTGCAGTTTACCGATGCTGCCGGAACCAGCATTTCGCGGGCATTTGCCCTGACAGTGACCACTTCTTCGACTGGAAGCACGCTGGCCTTTGTTCCTGCAACCGGGATTCTGCCTTCAGGTGCCATCGGCAGCACCTTCAGCCAGGTTATGGTCAGCGGTGGAACCCCACCTTATACTTTTTCCACCACAACAATGCCTCCCGGCCTTGCGTTCTCAAGCAATGGCCTGACCGGTGTACCAACTTCTGCAAATACATTTGTTTT
>JBMOKV010000469.1:0-8571 GCA_049325495.1 Candidatus Rifleibacteriota bacterium
CATTCATCGGTCTGTTGCGGAAAAAAGCCCGCCAGGGTGTATCGATACGGCTGATGGTCGATGACCGTTTCATGCGCGGTGCCAAGAAAATGAAAGATTACGATGAGCTCGAAGAACTGGCGCGCGAACCGAATGTCGAAGTGAAGGTTTATAACCCGATCGGCAAGCAGCTTCTGCCATCGCTGGGCGATGTTCGCAAGGTATTCATTTCGAACCATGACAAAATCGTCATTGTGGACAGCCGTCTGTGCCTTACCGGCGGGCGTAACATCGGCCGCGATTATTTTGTGCAGCTGGGCGAATTCAAAAATGTATTTCAGGATCTTGACGTTGCAATGGAAGGCCCTGGCGTGGTCAGTCAGCTGCAGCAGGCTTTCGATGAAGAATGGAAAGCTTTGCCTAATCGCAAGGTTCAGGGTGACAAAATCAATCTGATTTCCCAGTCGGCAAAACTCGACCTGGCATACCATCTGATGAATCGTTACCTGCAGGGCGCTGGAGTTCCAGACCTTAAAAAACTGAATTTCCCCAAAAGTCTGCAGAAATCGGCGGAGGCTTTTTGTGAACAGCTTTCGGGCTTTAAAAAGCTTTCGGCTTATAATTCATTCAGGCTGTTTCGCGGTGACAGACCGGTGCCGGTTCGCATTCTTGACCGCCACTCACTTCTTGGAACACGCCGTGACATCGGCCCGAACCTGATTCGCATGATCGATGCCGCCCGCGAAGAAATTTTCATTCAGAACGCCTATGTAGTTCTCGATGAGGCAGCTGAATCGGCTTTGCGCCGTGCTTCGGCCCGCGGGGTAAAAATATACCTCTGCACCAACAGCGGCGAATCAACCAACCACCCGTCGACCGTGGCTTTCTTTCTGACCGACTGGAAACGCATTCTGGCAACCATGCCCACCGCCCGCATTCTGGTATATCCCAAAGGTATGCCATGTATTCACACCAAGGCTTTTGTTTTCGACCGGCAGATTGCCGTGGTCGGCACCTACAATCTTGACCCGCTGAGCATGGTTATAAACTCAGAAGTTGTTGCGGTAATCAACGATCAACCATTTGCTAGGCGCCTGGCGCTACGCATGGAAAAAGATTTTGCAAAATGTCTTGAGTATAAGATCCGCAAAGAAGCTGACGGACGCATTACCGTTATTTTTGGGCCTGAAGCTCACACCGAAGCCGAAGTGATGAAAAAACTTGAGCGCTTCGGCCGCATGAAATTTCTGCGCCCGCTGATCTAATGCAGATATTATTTTTGCAAAATTCCGATCAATAGAAAATCAAGATAATCGGTGGCCAGGTGAAAGAGGCATCCAAAAGAGATTGCACGCCATTTCCATGATGGAATGGCAAGCAAAGCAAAATAAACGGCGGCAGCCCATCCGGTATGCAAGGGGTGAAAGCCGATACTGCAACGACTTGGGTCGTAAATGGGGTCAGCAAGAAGATGGTCGAGATCGATCAACAGAGTGCCCAGCATCAGCATGCCCGCCATACGCCAGTTATCTTTCCAGATCATTCTGGCAAAAAGAAACGGCAGCAGCAGATGAAATGAATAATGAATTACCGGCCTTAAAACTGCTGCATCCCATTCCATTTGAATTTAAGCCTTCCCTTTGCAGATCGCTGCAATGCAGGCAATAATATACTGCATAGCAGAGCCTGGACAAATAGAATTTTATCAGCGGTTGTAGAGGCTGTTGCCCTGATGGTCGTAAATTATGAAGGCGGGCAGATTTTTTACTTTGATGCGGTGAATTGCTTCCATGCCGAATTCGGGAAAATCGATCACTTCTGAAGAAACAATGTTTTCTTTGGCAATCAGGGCGGCGGCTCCGCCGATAGTGCCGAGATAGAAACCACCATGCTTTTTACAGGCGTTAACGACGCTCTCGGCGCGGTTGCCCTTGGCGAGCATAACCATCGATGCGCGACGACTCATAAAGTAATCCACGTATTCATCCATGCGCTGGGCAGTGGTGGGGCCGAAACTACCAATGGCATAACCGGCAGGGGTTTTTGCAGGGCCGGCATAATAAACCGGATGATTCTTGAAATAGTCGGGAATCGGCTGGCCGGCCGATGCCATTTCAAATAGACGGGCATGGGCCATGTCGCGGGCAACAATCATGGTTCCATTCAGCAGCACCATGTTTCCCGCGGAAAATTTTGCCAGCTGGTTCAGAATTTCTGGCATCGTAACATCGAGGTCGATAGCCGGAATCTGATCGGTTTCAATCAAACATTTATTCAACAATCTCGATGGATTTCGGTCCAGTTCTTCAATAAAAGCACCTTCAGGCGTTATTTTTCCGAGAATGTTTCGATGGGCACTACACGAAACACCCACCGACACCGGGCACGATCCAGCATGGCGGGGCAACCTTATTACTCTTGCATCTAGAACCAGATGAGAGCCACCGAACTGAGCACCCCAGCCTGTTTCGGCAGCAATTTCCCTCGCACGCTTTTCCCAGAAAAGATCACGAAAAGGGCTGCCCGATCCATCTCCGCTGGTTGGCAGGGCATCATAATAGCCTGCAGACGCGAGCTTCATGGTTTTCAGATTCTGCTCGGGGGATGTTCCGCCCACTACTACCACCAGGGTATATGGGGGGCAGGCGGCAACGCCAAGACCGGCAATTTTTTCACGCAGAAACGTAGTAAAAGCCTGTTCATTGAGCAAGGCACGACTGCCCTGATGAAGTACGGTTTTGTTGGCAGATCCCCCACCCTTTGCCATGAAAAGAAAATGGTATTCATCACCAGGGGCAAAACTGATATCGATCTGGGCAGGCAGATTGGTGCCGGTATTTTTCTCATCGAACATAGATGTGGCGGCAACCTGTGAATAGCGCAGGCAGTTATCATGCCAGGCCTGCGCAATCCCCGCTTCGAGCATTTCGGCATCGCGACCGCCGGTCAGCACCCGTTCACCGCGCCAGGCAAAAACTGTGGCAGTTCCGGTATCCTGGCACAGAGGCAGTTGGCCTTCACTGGCAATTATGGCGTTTTTTACCAGAGCCCGGCAGACGAAGCGTTCATTTTCCGAAGCTTGAGGGTCATCGATTACGGCGGCCATTTCATCGAGATGGTCAGAGCGCAGAAAATATGAAACATTGTGAAAAGCTATGGTGGCCAGTTTCTGAATAATCTGGGGATTCACACTCAGGAATTTTCTACCATCAAGATTTTCGACCCTGATTCCTTCACTGCTGATTTTTCTGAACTGGCGATTAATCATAATTTCTCCTGATCTATCCATTCGAACCCTTAAATATTGACCATTGAGCTATTCGTCGAAATATACCATGTCTTCGATTCCGGCATTATCCTTGTGTCCGACCATGCCTACCAGCATGTATTCTTTCCAAATCGGGTCGTAAACAAATTCTTTGTGTAACCGGAATTCTTCAATTTCACCGGAAGCCTTGACATGGGTTCTGGCACCAGTACAGTACATTTCCCATTCTCCGATGTGTATGCGATCGCGGCAACTGATGCCAATCGGAACGTTTTTCAAAATTATTTCTTTAACTTTGTTCTCAAGTTCATCAATGTTGATCTGGGGAATTTCAGGGAATTTAATCACGAAACCGTGCTTTACGTCTGAATGCAGAACCCGCCGGTTGTAATTATAATCCTTTGCCAGAATATAACTGGTGATATCTTCGGCAGAATGGGCCATTTTTCGGTATCTCGTGGTTTTTTCGACGACGTTTTTGATAGAAGCTGGTCTGGGCCCGAAAACCGTTGGCCGGGCCACAATAACTTCGTCTCCGATGCCGAAAAGAATCTGGGCGTTAAAACCAAGCGCATCGAACAGCAGGTCAAAATGTTCGATTACTACCCGCCTGCCGTCTTCAATGGCCATGTTGACCGCATCGACGATTTCATATTTCTGCTTGAAAGCAAGTTCGTAGCGAATATCGAGATGAAAAGTATGTGGCGAGAAAAAGTCTTCGGGCTGAAAGTCGTAAATAGGCGTAGGTTTAATATTTACTCCCTCATCGTCGTTGGTCAATTCGAGCCCAGGAAAAAGCCCTTTGATGAGCGTCGATTTGCCTGACCCCTCCGAGCCGATGATGCCAATCAGCAGATCATCGGGCGTAAGATAGCGCCCGGCAAGCTGCCCTGCCAGAGTATAAAGGCGCGGGCGGCCTCTGGGCGCATAATAAACCGAATAAATCAGGGTTTCAAAGTGCGATTGATGGCGGTGTAGAAATGAACTGTGCGGCATGTCAAAACTCGATCTGCAGCAGAGGAGCATGCTGCTGGGCTCCGTAAATATCAGTTTCACCCGGGGCACCTGAAGGCATGGGTCTTTTTATGGTTATCTTCACGGCGTTGGCCGGGGCAAACCAGATGATATTGAGAATATCCTGATGTTTAATTTTGAGCAGACCGGCAACCAGGTCATGGTTGATAATATTTCCATTTTTAAACAGATCGTAGAATTCGCGGTTTTTAAACATAATATCGAAAGTCAGCTCATAAGGCCCGGCGTTTTTCGATCTGATCACTTTTGCAGCTTCAAGAATGTTTCTTTTCATTTGATTTTCCTTTTTACTTCACTTCGCCGTTGGCAACATTTTGAATGATCGTTTTAAACATCTGTTCGCCTGTCGGCTCCATCAGGTGATAAATTGAGAATTCAAAAACCTGGCCCATTCTGATATCAGAGGGCGAAAACGGAAAAGCAAGGTTGCCGGCGGTCGAAATGCGTCCTTCATAACCATAATGCAGAAGAGTTGAACGGGCAACGCTGCACATTGTATCTGCCTGCTCCTGGGTTGGGCAGAGAGCTTCAATTACGATACACAATTCATGAGAAGTCACCTGGGTCTGGGGTTCGAGCGGACCCATAACGCCATTTTTCCCGAAGACATGGAAAAAGAGTTGCTGAGTCTGGTCATTGTCGGGTGACATTTCTTTCAGCTGCTGATGAACTTCGCTCAAAATGCGATCGATTCCGGCAATCATGATTGGATCCCGGGTTCCGGCAATACTGATACTGCGATAACCGATGGGTCTTGAGCCTTCAAGCTTAATTCTATATTTGTCGCTGGGAACAAAGCGACTGCCTCTTACTTCTACTCTGCCGTCACCAATGTCGGTGAACGAGCATTTTTCCAGGTCGATAAGCCCACCAGGGCCGGGCAGATGATAAGGGTCGGATTTTTCATAGAGAGTGTGTGCTGCAGCCGATTCGCAGGTAAATTTGCGTTTTGGGCTGAGTGCTTCAAGAATGAAAGAATCCTTTTTCAAAATTCCCAGAGCGCAGTCGGCCCCGGATCCAGGAGTTGCGGCAATGGCTGCGCATTCAAGTATTTTTCCCATGTGCAGCGCCAGACCTGGGTCATAGCCCTTCATGATCGGCAATGCGGCAAAAACGGCGGGGTCATAGCAGCGCCCGGCGAGAACGACCTGGCATCCATCTTTCAGTGCCTCAACGATCGGCTCAGTACCAATCTGAGCGACCAGGTAAGTGGTCTGTTCAACCAGTTCTTCAGTGAGGTCATGAACGCAGTCAAGGGGCATGATTCTGCCTTCGGAAAGAGCTTTTTTTACCATCGTTTTTTCGACATCGGAAGGAATGACGCCCATTTTGAAGCTGAGCTTTTCCTCGCGGGAAATTTCGAGAATGATCTGACGGCACCATTCAAGGTGAACCGAAGCGCCGGAACCACCGGCAGTACCAACGACAACCGGAACATTTTCGGCAACACCCGCTTTGATCATATATCGCAGGTCACGCTTGACAAAAGCCCGGTCGGTGAATGCCTTGCCTGCACCGAGATAATAGGGGCCGGGGTCGGTCGAACCGGCATCAACCGCGATCAAATGGGGCTTCCTTTCTATTCCCTTTTTGAATGAACTTTCAGGAAACCCATAGCCAAGAATGGCGGTGGGCGATAAAACTCTGAATTCTTCGTTGCTGGTCATGAATTTTCTCCGTTTCTCAGACGCAGAATCGCAATGATTCTTTCAAGCTCATTGTTCACAATGGTGAATCCCTCATCAAACCCCATGCCAGGTTTTGCCAGCATACGCTCGGCCCTGGCGGCTACGGCAAGGTGCACACAAATTCTGGCAGAGACGTCGGTTTCATTGCAGGTTCCGCCCTGATAGGCCTCAACTCCCGTTTTCTTACAATAAAGAACGCTTTCAACAATATTCTGAATGCCTCCCAGATCAGGCGTCTTGATCTGCACCATATCGCAAGCCTTCGCATCGCAGAAGTCGCGCACGTCTTCATAGGTATTGCACCATTCGTCGGCGACCACCTTGACTTTGGAGCCGATTTTGCGAAGCTTTTGCGTAATGTAACCAAGTTTTTCGATCTGCAGCTGTTTTTCTTCCATGTCCACCGGGCCTTCAATGTAAAGCGGAAGTCCACCAGCGTGGGGTTCGAGTGATGCAAGATAATCGACGACCTTATCCATGTCGTTATCGAAGATCGGGCCGATGTTTCCGTAAACGTCTATATGCAGGTCAGGCCGGTATTCTTCAGAGCTTCGCAGCTTTTCAACGCGGCGCACCAGCCACTCGATGTATTCGCGTAATTTTTCGCCATGCCGCCCGAGTTTTTCATCAATGTTATTGATCAGGCCGTGGGGCAGAACTTCAACCCCTTTGATGATCATTTTATCGACATTTTCATAGCGATTGTCGCCAGTCTGACCGAAAATGGGCACTCTCTGAGCGACCACCGGCAGGTTGTATTCGGCACAGACCACCTCACATGGCAGCAGATGATCTGCTTTCGCCCTGGCATCGAGCAGAGCCTGGGTAAGGCCGTAACGTATGGCCGAGTGCAGCGGGCGACCTTCGATCTGCAGATTGGCAAAGCGGTCAGCCATGCTTCTGAAGGAAGAAAGTTCAAGACCTTCAAGTAAGGGTTTGATATGTTTATTTAAAAATGGAATATACTCCTGGGCAAGAAACAACGGGTCGCGGCCTCCGGCCCCTGAATATTGGACAGCGGCGCAGTCACCGACGGCAATCTGCCCATCTTCCAGAAGCAGCAGAACCGAAATGCTCTGCCCCGCTTCCCTGATTCGCGAGAATTTGGGGGTCACCGGTTCGCCAAGATAAACGAAGCCATCGTGGCCGGCCCCATTCTTGATGGCTCTCTGATCGTCGAAAAAGAATGCGGAATTGCCTTTTGAAAAAGTTGCTCTGCTGATTTTCATCTCGGTCTCCCTACCAGTCTGCCCTTGCTGATTGCATAGATATCATCGGTCACCATCTGAAAACACACCTGTCGTCCTTCGGCGCGAGCCCTCTCTTCAAGGCGCTCACGGTGGTAAGCCATAATTTCATCATCAAGGGCGAGATTGCCCTTGTTAAAAACCCTGATAAAGCCCTGATTGTCGCGCATGGGAAGAATCTTGCCGTGATTGTGAATCGAAGGGGCGAACGGAACATCCATTGCGCCTGCTTCAAAAGCTGCGATTACACCGGCTTCCACATCGCCATTACCAAGCCGGTAAATGTTTTCCATGATGCAGCGGACTTCTTTCTCAATCTGCTCAATTTCAGCCTGATGCTCGCGTCCAATAACAAATTTCTGGTCACGCAGCATGTTGACTGCCTGTCTGGTACAGCGCAATCCCTGTGCATTGGCTTCTTTGGTAGGAATCCCCATCGCTTCATGGGGAGACTTGACGATTACCTTATCGGCACCGGCAAGAACGGCCACAGAAGCTCCCCAGCTGATAACCGAAAAGGCTTTGGCTTCATCTTCCGGGAACCCGCCCATCCACTGATGAAAAACCGTGGTCAATTCGTAATCTGTGAAGCCTTCGCGGGCAAAAAACTCATGGGCCAGCGTTTTTAGTGACTTGAGAGCGGCAATATCCTGAAAAAGATTACCACCCTGGCCATAACCAAGAGTAAGAGACTTTACCCCCTGACGCAGCGCCAGAATTCCTTCGACAATTGCAACGACATGACTCACAAACGGCGGCACCAGAGTGCCGGTCAGAGGACCGAAGGGCTCGCGGTTGATATGAATGCCGTTTTCTTCGTAAATTCCAACGAGCCGGTCAACGTATTTCCAGTCTTCAATTGATTTTTTGAGTGAAACTTTTTTGGCATAGGGAATATTGTATGAAATGCCGCCGCCTTCATAGCTGGTGAAGCCGCCAGCCAGGGTAATTTCAGCAAGCAGCCTGGCATCGGGAGTGCCATGTCTTACCTGAATCGGCGATTTGACCGCTTCAGTAACCTGACGGCATCCGGTCAGGCCGTGATTAACCGCCGGGAAACCGTTCAGCAGAGAAGTGCGTGCCTGTAATGATTTTTCAATGCCGACTGCCGCTTCCTGGTAGCGATTCTGCCTGGTATAGGCATCGATCGTGGTAGGAAGCAGGTCTGCCTCGCCTTCCGTTTCAAGAAACTGCAGAAGCTTGATATGATCCTGAATCAGGGCAACTCCGGCTCTTGGCTGAAGCAAGGTTTCGCCTTTTTCAGCAGCTCGACGCATGGCTATTGCGAAATTCTTTGCCTCAGGAATCTGCTTCTGATAGGCAATACCATCTTCCAGACTAAGGTTTTTTCCGG
>JBMOKV010000470.1:0-8560 GCA_049325495.1 Candidatus Rifleibacteriota bacterium
CGGTCGGACAGGCCCGCAATTGAAACCCGCAGGGGTTTTCGTCGAACCGGCATCAGCCAGACCGAATTGTCAAAATCGACGGGATCATCGATAATACGCGCCCCCACCATCGCAGAAGTTTCACGAAGGCTGAAACGCAGTCGGCGAACCGAGCCAGGCGCCATCTGATATTCAATTTTTTCAATGATTTTTTTACTGGTCAGATTGACGATTTCGGCCTTCAACAACTCTTTTTCACGGGAGAAGTTGGAAAATTCGATGAAAAATCGATCGCTGTTACCGAGCGCATATCGGCTGGCACCGGTTATTGCCAGATTGCTCTGGGAAAGTCCGAAGCTGTACCAGCTGATATTGCCAGAAAGCGTTGATACCGGTGCAGAATCGGTAAGAACCAGAAACCTGGTGCCGGGATTGAAGCTTTCGCCGGCCAGCTTTACCGCTTCGTCGATATCAGCCATAGCTGAGCTGCAACGCCAGTTTGAAATCAACATCGAAGTTTCTGCGGGCAGCATATCACGTCTGCCGATGAATTCCGGCCTGACTCCGGCCCTGATCAGCGACAGTCGATAGATTTTTCGGGGAAAAATTTCAGTTTCGAGAAAATTCAGGGCTTTCTGCTTTGGCGTTTCACCTGAAGCGGCATTCATCGAAAAAGAATCATCAAGAATTACCACCAGCGGCACGAATTCTTCACCGATTATCGCCCTGGGATCAGCCGCAGCGAGCACGACCAGAGCAAGAATGATCAGTTCCAGCAGCAGAACCAGAGGAGTCTGGGGAACCGTAAGGCGGCGCCCCCCTTCAGCAGGAACCCTGACTGTGCTGAAGAACATCAAAGTTGAAACTTTGACATCACGGGACTGGCGACGGAAAAGGTAAACCGCCGCCACTGCCAGAAGGCCGACGGCCGCATAAAACGCCAGCGGATTCATGAAAAAAGGCAAGTTCAACTCCTGGTCATCAGAATTTCATTTCGCAAAAGCTCTACTGGAACATAATCAGCGACAAAATCCTCAGCAATACAGTGGGTAAAAACCGCGCCGGTCTTGGTGCAGCATCTTTTCCAGTAATCCTGGTGGCGCAGAAAATTCTGTCGATAGGTCTCGATTAATGATGAATTGGCCATCAATTCTATTGAAGCGGCGCTTTCGCTGTCGATCAGCCTTACGTTTCCGGCCAATTGCGGCTCTACATCGGCACGGGCAAGAACCTGAACCAGAGTCAGCAATGAAGCGCGAAAGGAAAGCTGCTGCAGCACCGTCATCGGCTCCTGATCCCAGAACAGGTCGCTCAGCAGAATTCTTACGCCCTGGGTTCGCAGGGCCGGGGGAAAAGAAACCAGGGTCTGGCCACTGTTTCCACAAAAATCCAGATCGGCATCGGGCCAGCTGACAAGCGGCAGGTGGGTCGGTTCGATACGGCGGCAGCGGTCTTTGATCAGCCAGCAGGCCACTGAATAGCCGGCATTGGCAGCAGCAACCCGCAGCAAAGCGGCCATGCCCCACAGGGCTTTTTCCTTTTCAGAACAAATTGCCGCCATCGATGCGGATGCGTCGATTATCAGATCAAGATGAGGTGTTACTTCTTCACGAAAAAGCTTTACCGTTACCCGGTCTGACCTAGCCATCGCGTTCCAGTCAATATGCCTGATGTCGTCGCCGGGCTGATATTCACGATGATCAAGGTATTCGAGAGAGTTGCCAGTGTTCAGGCCAAAGCGGTTACCGCCGCTCTGCCCTGAGAACCTCGACGAAACATTGAGGTAAAAGCGCTGAGCGGCAGTTTCAGCTGCCCCCACAACCTTTTCTTTACTGATGGTCATTCGTGAATTTCTGCCTCTGGTTCATAAAAGATATTGTGATTAACATCGTGAAACTCGCTGAACTGGCGGGTGAGCCATGGCAAATTGATTATCAGACCAAGCAGGCCAAGCAGAATGCCAAAAACCAGACCGGTATCTTCGGTTCGGTGCGTGGCAATCGAAAGGGGGTTGCCGATCATCAGCAGGTCTGAATTCGATCCGACGAATACGCCGAAAAAGATGGGTACCAGTGCGAAAGCTGCGCAGACGATCAAAGCCACCACCCAGGTATTTCGAATCGAAACATGACTGGCGAGAAAAACCCGGCGAATGAAGGCCCCGATGAGACAATAGCCAAGAATA
This sequence comes from Candidatus Rifleibacteriota bacterium, assembly GCA_049325495.1. Taxonomy (GTDB): domain Bacteria; phylum Muiribacteriota; class Ozemobacteria; order Ozemobacterales; family Ozemobacteraceae; genus DYKG01. The sequence continues at coordinate 2,165 of JBMOKV010000470.1, forward strand.
TAACCGGTAAAACCAAATGAAAATTTGAAAAAGCCTGCAACCACATTGGCAAAATGCGATTTATAAGACACCAGTGCCGACGAAACGACAATGACTACCATCGTTGCGACAATAGTCAGGATGCACCAGGCTATTCCTCCTGCAGCACCGCTGGAAGTAAGAAACCCGATGCGGCGGCCGATAACCCCGGTTGGCAGTTCGCGGGCAACTCTGCGGGTGATATAGTCCCTTTCAGAAACCGAAACGATCAGCATGAAGTTGGTCAGAAACACGGCGCAGAAACCCCAGCCAACGATCAGTTCATACCCGGCGATGCTGGCCCAGTAAATGATGATCAACAGCGAAATCAGCCAGAATCTTGACAAAAACCTGCGAATTGGCTGCATGATGTTGGTTCCCGCCGGTGAAACTACCGCCGCCGCACCAAGATAGAAGAAATACGAAAAGCCGGCAATGAAAAAAGAAACTGTCAGAACTGCGCCCCAGAAATTCTCCGAACCAAAAGTGCGGCCCGCGCCAAAACGCAGAATTTCACTCACGATGCCGATCAGGCTGAAGAAGGTGGAAACCTGTACGAAAAGACCAACCCCGCGAAGCAGGTTGAAAACATTGCCATCACGCGCCAGACTGCCCAGGGCGATCTGCAGAATCGTTCCCGAACCACAGATGAGAAGCCCGAGCATCATGATCAGGAACATCATCGGCATATCGACGCCGCTTAAAAAGAAAGTCATGGCCATGAATGGTGCGAATGCACTGAAAATCAGAAGAATGAATGCCATGCTGGCAGCAAATTTCCCCCAGATTATTGAATGGGGCGTAATGGTGGTTATGAAAAGCAGCTCTTCTGAATTTTCCTGACGCTCTTTGGCGAAACGAAAACCAGAATGCAGTGGAATAACGGCAAAACAGCCAAGAAAAAGAATACCGAAAAGAAAAGCCAGAGTCTCGGCACCTGAATTACTGTTATTCACGCTTTGATCGGCAAGAGAAAGGCTGAGAACGGCACACTGGAAACCGAGAAACAAAACGAGCACACCCCAGAAGAATTTGCCGCGCACTACCTGACGCAGCTCTTTCACAATAATCGGATTGATATGGTCGTCAAATTTTTCAAATATAGCTGCTATGCCTTTCATTGAACTTCACCTTTCGTAATGTTCATGAAAACAGTTTCAAGGTTCTGCTGCTTGAAGCGGAATTCAATGATTTTAAAATCCCGATTGACCAGGTCTTTTAGAAGCTGCGCTGCTTCAGCGTCATCGCCGGAAAAATCAAGTTCGAGCATTTTTCCGTTTACCGCCAGATTTTCAACACCAGGAATCAGAATCAAATGTTTGCTTAACCCCTCAAGGTCTTCGACCGGCTTGATCAACAGACGGCGGATATGAGTTTCATGTCTGGTAATATCTTCGATAAGGCCGAATTTCAGCAGGTTGCCCTTTTCAATGATCAGAGCAGAAGTACAGATTTCAGAAAGCTCGCTCAATATATGTGAGCTTATCAGAATTCCCTTGCCCTGTTGCGAAAGAACCCGCAAAAGTTCACGCAGTTCGATACGGGCACGCGGGTCAAGGCCGGCGGCGGGCTCATCCATTAAAATGAATTTTGGATTATGGATTAGGGCACGGGCAATGCTGACCCGCTGCTTCATACCTTTCGACAGGGCAGCCAGCATTTTTTCGCGTTTGTCGGTAAGATTGGTAAAAGCTTCGAGATCTTCAATGAGTTTTTCACGCTGCCGGGATTTAATACCATAGGCACGGGCAAAGAAATCGAGGTATTCATGAACATTCATATCGGCATGAACCGGCAGACTGTCTGGTACAAAGCCCACCAGACCACGACCGAATTCCGGGTTATCGATAAGTGAACGGCTGTTTAACTCGACATCGCCACTGGTAGGTTCTTCAAGGGTTGCAAGAATTCTCAGCGTCGTGGTTTTTCCTGCACCATTGGGTCCGACGAAGCCAATTATATCGCCACTGCAGATTTCAAATGAAACATCATTGACCGCATGAGTATCGCCAAAATGCTTGCGCAGATTTCTGACCCGCAATGTCATAACTGACCTCCATTACTCATGTAACCGATAACCACTGAGTCTTCCTGACTGTCACTTCTTTCAAATGATTGTTTATCGATGAAAGGTGTGCCATCGAGGACAGCGATATACATACCCGAGTTCAGGTAATATTCGGGCTCTTTGATCAGAAAATCGTAATTGTCATACCATTCAGAATTGAACATTTCATATAAATCAACCGGCTTTCTGGAGGACCGGTTTGAAACCATCTTATTGCTCAGGAAAAGCGAAGCCTTGTCACCGGGCTTAACCCCGGAGCATTCATAAAGTTTGCCGTCGGCCATCCTTACCATAATTCTTTTGGCGCGGGCTCCCAGACCATTGAGGATCTGAAATTCATCATTGCCGCCTTTTTCGATGGTCAGACGCTCACGCCGCAGATGAACGGTGCGCAGGTGCAGATATCTGGGAATTTTGGGTCTGATCCAGCCTTCCGCAAAGTTCTGGCCATCATCGAGATTGATAATTTTGCCGCCATCGGTATTCCGGTAATTTCGCGCCATGATGGGGCGAACTTCAGTGTCATAACTGAATTTGAAACCATCAGCCCTTGACGCAGAAGAATAGACAGCAAAGTTGCCAAGGGTTATCGCCTGGTTGTTTCTTTCATCGAGCAGAGTAAGTGCTCTCTTTTTGACCAGCAGAGTCGAACTTTCAAACAACCAGTAATATGCAAAAATGAACAGGCAGCAGATCGCAGATGCAACCGGAACGGTCCAGAAAACCCAGATTTTCTTTTCCAGTTTGTGCAGCACATACACGTTAACCGGGCCAATTACAAAAGCAAAAATATAGATAATGATCATCAGCCATTGCACTGAAACCGTTTTTACTTCCTGATCAGTGAAGGTTAACGGTGACCTGGATCGGGAATTGATGCTCGCAAACGGGTCCTGATTAAGATCGGGAAATGGATTGCCGCTGGCAGTAGCGACCTGGGTCAGGGCATCTTCCTGAGTCATGAGAATTCGACCGAATCCCCCGGAAAAAGCCCGGAAATCATGCAGATTTTCGGGAACCTTGGCTTCTATCGCCACAAAATCAGAAGGCAGCTCGAAATTGCCGAGAATCATCATCGAAGCGCCAGCCCTGACATAATTAAAAATTGCTATTCGGGTTTCGGGAGTCATCTGGGCAAGAGATTCGGCATAAAAAATAAGGGAATTGAACTGCGAATAGCCCAGCCAGCTTGAATCCATCTGCCCATAACTGCCGTCAAAGGAACTTGTTTCAACATCGTGACTGCCGCGACCACTGCCAAAAACCGCTTCGAACTCACTGCGTGCTATGCGATTATCGACCAGAGTCTGACGCTTACGGTAATAATCACGATAATGGCTAAGATAATCGAACAGGTTTTCCTGAAGAACATAGCCATCGATTTCGACCTTCATTCCCTGCGAAGAAAAATCCATAACAGGGAAAAACAGCGACTCAACCCTGGTTTCACCCGCCGCAATTTTAAAACGCCGCGTAACCTGCTCGAGCTCGCCACTGTAAGAAGAATTCATGAAAAGACGAATGTTCTTCTCTTCACCGGACCGGTTGCTTACCGTTACCCGGTAAAAAACGTATCCGGATGTGCAGCGCCCATTGTAGCCAGGAACAGCGGCGATCTTAACTCCCATGGATTCGATCGTCGAATTTCTGGCCGAAAGGGCAAGAGGAGCCAATAAAATTAAAATTATGATTAAAATTCTTTTTTTAAACATCAATCAGGACCTGTCATTTCCTATTTCAATTTCTCGATTGAATTCAAGCTCTGTTTCTTTAACCTGTTTCATGAGATTGTCGAGAATGTTGGCCGAAGTTATTCCTTCAAATTTTGCTTTGTAATTCAAAAGAATTCTATGATTCAAAGCCGGAACCACAACTTCGCGAACATCTTCGAATCCCACACTTGGGCGACCGGCCAGAACCGCAACCCCCCTTGCCGCTTCTGCCACTGCAATGGCTGCACGGGGTGACGCTCCATATTGAACGAACTGCTTAACCAGATCGGTAGCACCAGAAGAACCTGGATCTGACGCATTAACCAGACGGGCAATGTATTCTGCTACCGGGCCCGGCAGATAAACCCGGCCAATTATGGCAAACAGGGCCTCGAGCTCCGACTTTTCCACACGAAACGAAGGCTCCGGCGGCTGGCCATGCCTTCTGGTGAAAATGATCTCTTTGAGCGTCGAAACGTCAGCATTTTTGACTTCAAGCTTGAAAAGAAAACGATCGAGCTGCGCTTCGGGCAAAGGATAAGTTCCTTCAAGTTCAATCGGGTTTTGCGAAGCAAGAACAAAGAAAGGCAAAGGCAACATGCGGGTTTTTCCCATGAGAGTCACGGACCTTTCCTGCATGGCTTCCAGGAGAGCAGACTGAGTTTTGGGCGAGGCCCGGTTTATTTCATCGGCAAGCAGTATATTGGTAAAAATTGGCCCGGGCTGAAATGTCATTTCGCGGCGCCCCGATTCATCCTGCTGCAGAATATGGGCTCCGAGGATGTCGCCCGGCATCAGGTCGGGAGTAAACTGGACCCGGCTGAATTCAAGGCTCATCAATTGCCCAAGAGTCTTGATCAAAGCGGTTTTGCCCACGCCGGGCAAGCCTTCTAGAAGAATATGACCACGACTGAGAATGCCGATAAGAACCATTCGATGCAGTTGCGGACGGCCAACCAGTATTTTATCAAGCTCTGCCAGAATTTTATGGCATTTCCCCGAAGCCTCCTGAAGCTCGGCAACTGGGATCAACTGAGTGTTCTGAGTCATATTCTGTCTCCTGCTCTGCTACTTTTGTCGTTCAAAAAAATTCTTAACCGCATTTCGATGTCTGGGAAGTATCACTTCTGTTTTTCCTGAACTGCTGCCCGGTTTCCGGGCTGCGGTGCCATTCTGCGCCGAGTTATCCTGCTCAACCATCGGTGCGCTTATTCCCATGCCGATTGCCACAGAATCTATAAGGCTCTGATGGCCGGGCTGAGGTAAATTCTCATCTTTATAACGAATGTTATGTTCAGAGCTTTTTCGATTGAACAGCACCGGTGCCGAGCCACCTCCGCGAGTCGCCTCGCCACTACCGGGCTGCGTGGAGAAACCAGATTGGCCGGATTGGCCGGACTGGCCTTCTCCCGAACCATTCTGTCCCTCACCCTGCTGACCCTGGCCTTGCTGACCCTGACCTTGCTGACCCTGACCCTGGCCCTGCTGACCCTGAGAGGCCGAATTATTCCCCGATTCATTCCCCGGCATCTGCTCTGCATTCCCAGGCTGGTCGGGGGCCATGATAATAGTGTCATCGGGATTGAGCTGGTTAAAATCGGTCACCGGCTTGATCTTGCCTTCTTTTTTCAACTTTTCGAAGGTTTTCTGGTCGATAACCTGCGCCTTGCGAAGTTTCTGCAGCATCTGCTGCTTTTCCTGAGCCTTCTGTTCGATGTAATTTTCCAGCTCTTGAGCTGCCTGTTTGATCTGATCTGCTGAAGGACTGCCATCAGGGTTGACCGCTTCCAGACCCTTTTTAATTGAATTTTTGACTTCGCTCGACATTTCTCCCGCTGTCTGTGAAGTTGAAAAGCTTTTTTCCAGCTGATTCTGCCGGGCTTTGAGTTCATTCTGGCGCGACGGGTCAGTTTGTTGCAATTGCCGGGCCTGCTCCTTCAAACGGTCGAGCTCATCCAGAGAAGAAGCAGCATTTTGAGCCGCTTTGGCTCCTTCTTTCTGCAGCTTATCCTTTAGCTGGTCGAGGGCTTCGAAAGTTTTGGCCGGATCATGACTGTCAGCACTGCTGACGATATGATCGAGAGTTTCTTTCAGCTGTGCTGCTTCTTCTGCAGGCAGAACCGCCGTTTCTTCAAGCGCTTCGATCTGCATTTTCGCCTCGCTTTCCAGACCCTTGAGATCCATTACCCGGTCTTCATCCCGGGAAAAGTTGTAAAGAGGCACAATGCCGGCAGCCAGAAGAAAAGCAAAAGAAAGCAACAGAACCGGCAGACGCTGATTCAGATTCGCCCGAACCATGGGAACTTCGGGTGATCCCGGAAGATGACCATGCCAGGAAGGGTCGCCGGTCTCGAATGAGGCAATACCCAGGCCGCCAGCCCGATTAAAGCTGTCTATGACCGCAATCGCCTTTCATGGGAAAGCCGGTAACGCCCGGCAAGACCGATGCTGATCAGAATACAGAGCGGCAGACCCGCCACCCCGATGACCATGAAGCCCGGATCATAAAAGCGCATCTGCCGCAAAATGAGAACGACGAAACCTCCGAAAAAATTGAACCCGGTCACCAGGGTGAAAAAGTAAAGCTGGCACACCCGC
>JBMOKV010000471.1:0-8528 GCA_049325495.1 Candidatus Rifleibacteriota bacterium
ATTCAAAGGCTGTAATGCGACCCAGCGGGTCTTTGGCTGCAACCCTGCGACCGGCGGCATCATAAGTATTTTCATAGCGGGAACCGGCCGGGTCGATAGTGGCGAGCATTCTGCCCATCGGGTCATATTCATAGGCAGTCGCATTACCAAGCTCGTCTGTGCTTGAAACAAGGCGCTTCTCAGTATCGTAAACGTAGGTTTGATAGGTCTGGTCTGGGTGGGTGACCTTAACCATGTTGTCAAGAGCATCGTATTCGTAAGCAGTTACACGACCAAGAGCATCGGTTGAAGAAGTTTTTCTGCCTGCCGCATCGTAGGCATGAGTCAATACTGTGCCATCAGGTCTTGTGGTAGTAAGAAGCCTGCCATTAAAATCATAGGTATAAGCGGTTACCCGGCCCGAATTATCGATGCGGGATGCGATGTTTCCGGCTTCGTCATAGGCGAGTCGTGTGAATCGGCCGTCTGGATAAGTTGATTTAATCAGGCGGTCGAGCAGGTCATATTCGAAAGTTGAAGTTCTGCCGAGTTGATCGGTGGAAGAAGTAAGATTGCCGCGCAGGTCATAGGTGAAACTCGAAATGCCGCCCATTGCATCAATAGTTTGAATCAGGTAATTGCCGGTCGAATCGTAAACATATCGGGTAACCCGGCCCAGCGCATCAGTTTTAGAGGTGCGGTTGTTATGGCTGTCGTAAGTGTAGCCGGTAATGCCGCCTGCCGGGTCAATTTCCCTGATCAGATTGCCGCGCGGGCACCACTCATAAGACCAGCTTCGGCTAAGAGAATCGGTTTTTTTCGTCAGTTTATGAAAAGTCGGGTGCCATTCGAAAGCAGAAATATTGCCGAGTTTATCGGTATGGGAAACGAAAAGCCCGGCAGCATCGTAAGCGTAGCCGTCTGTGTGCCCGAGGCTGTCTTTTAACGCGGTCAGTCTGCCATCTGTGGCCGTAAATTCCTTTGAAAGATTTGCTGAAGGCACTGCATACGAAGAGATGCGCCATTCTTCGTCGAAAAAGTATTCGTGAATCACTCCGGCAAAATCAGTTAATTCAAGTTTTCTGTTATCGAGATCCCAGGCGAAATTGCTTTGAGCGGCGGTGGGGTCTTTAATTAAGGCAACCCGGTTATGGGCATAAGCAATTTCAGTGGTGCGGTTACCGGGCCTGGAATAACTGGTCAGGAATCCAGATTCATCGTAAGCATAGACAGTTTCACGGTTAAGCGCGTCTTTAAATGAAACCAGGTTCTGATTTTCATCGTAGCCGTAGGTAAATATTCGGCCGGTTGAATCGGTGATGGCGGTAATCAGACCGTTGCCGTCGTAAGTGAAAGAAAGAGTTTTGCCCGATGGCATGGCAAGAGTTGAAAGTTTGTTTGAAATATCATACGAAAACACGATGGCATCGGTCACTCCCTGCCCGCAGCAGGATCTGAGCATCTGAACGATCTTGCCGCTACTGTCGAATATCCAGGTGGTGCCGGTCGGGTGAGAAAGGAAATAAAATCCAGTGTCGGGGTTGAATTCAAGTGTGAGATCGGTGCGTGAAGCGGGGGTGAAAGTGTTGTTGCTTTTGTTGAAGAGCAGCTTTGCACCATCGGAGTTGGTAAAAACTATATGATCGTTTGAAATTGCAAGGTTAACCAGCAGCGGCGATGACCAGCCACGACCAAAGGCACCGATTTTCGCATCGAGGGAATTGTATATTCGGGCAACCGCGAATGAACGGCGGCCTTTTAAAGTAAAATCAACTTCAGGAAGAGCGAGATTTCCTGATGAAGTATTTACCGGGTCATTGATGGAAAAATCAACGATATCGCCTGGGGCATTCTTATTTATTTCTTCCCATGGATTAAGCGGGCACATTTCTTCTTCTGCACGCGGAGGTAGCACTTCAGAAGGGTCTTTCGCGGAATTGACCCACTTACCCAGACCGATCAGGTCGACCCCGACCTTCTTAACATTGAAGGTGGCGGATTTACTGCTGTCACCAGCCTGGGCGGCGATGGTATAAACCCCTTCTTCCATGCCGCCGGTTCCCCACCATGAAAGTTTGGCAGTCTTGTTATCCGTAGGCCGTGAACCGATGATCGTTTCAACGCCCGATGGGGCCGTGACTTTGAAAGAAACGGTCGTTTCTTCTGAGGTAACAGCTCTAAAAACGATTCCTGAACCGACACCCGCCGGGTCGAGCCAGAGCGTTTCCGGAAAGCTCTCAACCGATAGAACTTCAACCGGCTCAGGTTTCTTTTTTCCACAGAACCTTATTTCATCAACGACAACATGATTTCTTGCCCCGGATTCAACGACATTGCCAAGCCAAACTTCGATTCGATTGAATTCCTCACCGGCAAAATTCAGAGGAATTTCAATTATTCCTTTGAAATGATTGGGAAGAGTATTATATTCCGGCATTGGTCCCCAGAGTTCTGGTCCGTGGGTTCCATAAAGTCTGCGTCCAAGATATTTTCTGTCGCGGTAAACCCATACAAGAACGGCGGCAACGTCATTTTCATACCATGGAAAATCCCTGGAAACGCTCAATGACAGAGCTATTTTTGACTCAGGAAGATACATTTTGCTGAAATTATAAGATCGAAGAAGGTGATAGTGGGGAATACCTGATGTTCCAACCGCGGATTCCGCAATGGCCATTGTTCCTGGAGTATTTTCCGAAAATGGGGATGGTGTTTCAAACCGGGTGACATTTGAAATCGGTGGCGGAGAAATAACATAAGATGACCAGAGAGCAATACTGCCCGAATCAATTGGATCAAGCATCTGATATTCATCGGTAAACGAATCTAAAACAACTGTTTGATTAAACCTCGAAGACGGCTCATTGGTAATTAAAGCCTCATTAAAATTGAACGAAAATGTAGCAACACTTTCAAGATTTGATTTGAGAGGATTTGAATGACTTGCCGAGTCAATTTGAGCGTAAATCGGATTGAACAAAAAGGTCAGCAAAAAAACGACAAAAATAAAATATCTCATTCTCAAAGCTCCCCAAAGGTTGTTTCGAGAGAGAATTATAGATTAAACTTTAACTCACAGGCAAGTTTTTTTAGGCTTAAGAATTATGGGAATTTTTGTTTTAATCGTCCGGATTCAAACGCTTTAATCCTCTATCAACTTCGCAGTCACAACCATTACTATTTCATTATCGCTGGTTGAAGAATCTTTTCCTCTGGCCAGGCCACCAAATAATGGTATATTGCCAATCACCGGAATCTTTGTCCTGGTCTCACGATCTTCCTTGTTGATCAGGCCACCCATGATGATTGAATCTCCATCCTGCACTCTTAGTGTGCTTTCAGCTTCTCTGGTGCGTATCTGCGGGTAACCCTGTTTGGTCTGTGATACCACAGAGCTGACTTCGCCCTTTATTTTCATGTTTATTCCATGCTCTGGCCCGACATTCACATCTTTTACCGTCATTTTTATGCCGACATCTACCCATTGCAATTGCGTATTGAGCTTCAATACCGACCCTGAATCAGTTGTTGCCGTCGCCTCAACTTCAAGCGGTATTCTGTCGCCAATGGTAACCTTCGCCTCTTCCCCTTCAATGACTCGCAAATTCGGTTCTGCCAGTATTTTTGCATCTTTGCCTTCATTCAGAACCCTTAACAGCAGCGGCAACGTATCTTTGTCGTGAAACTGTTTGATTTCATCGTAACTGTATGCGCTTTTGTCCAGATCGATACCAAGCGTCTTAAGTTTTGATCTTGAAATTTCTGCCAGTTTGAAGCTTATCAGAACCTGCTTTCGCTTCTTTCCCAGAGCTTTTAGAATCTCTTCGGCCTGAGCAATTTGCGCCGGCCTGCCTATCAGAACCATGTTTCTGTCTCCGGCAACTTTCAGCTGCGGCAAAGCAGCAGTGATCGATGTTCTGGCTGCATTTGCGTCGATATCACCGAGAAAAATTTCTTTATGGATGATCTTCTCTCTTTTGTCGAGCTGCTCAAACACCTGCGTCAGCCTTTTTCGGTCAAGGGCCGGGCCCTCGATGAAACAGGTACCCGTGTTGCCGAGATCAGCGATCGTTGCCCGACTTTTCATCGATCCGGCAATCTGTGACATCTGTTTGAAATCGAGATTTTCCGGGTAAAACACTTCATTGCCCCAGCAGGTTTCATTGCGCCAGTTCTCTATTTTCCTCTTAGTTACCCTGTTTTCACTGCTGATCAAAATACCGTTATGGGTTACCTGTGCCGCTTCAAGATTAAGCTCTTTTTGCGCCAGCTGTGCTTCAAGTTGAGCCATTTCGATGATGTTTCCGGTTTTGCCCGGTTCCGGCAGTTTTGCCGTCAATTTTCTGGCATCGCTGATCTGGTCTTCGGGCCCAATGATAATCAATTTATTGCTTTCACCGGGCATTACCGATGTTTTTAAACCCGGCACCGCATTCTTGAGCATATTTCCCAGCCATTCCGCATTGAAACCGTCAGGAATCTCAATCGCCACCGGCATCATACCGCTTTTGTAGCGTGAAGCTTTTTCCGGCGGAAAAACGATTACCGTGTTTTCACCAAGATCGCAGGTTTCGAGATTTATCGTTTTTAGAACTACCTTGAAAGCTTCCTCCAGCGGCAGATTATTCAGATGGGCGGTAATTTTGCGCTGACTCTGCACCGATTCATCGAGAAAAATGTTACAGCCCTTCTCTTTGGCATACAGTTCTATTAATTGACTCAGAGGCGCATCGGCGAGCTTTAAAACGGCAGCCGAAGAGTTACCGGTCAGGGTTAATGCCAGCAAAGCAGTCGTGACAAGCCTTTTGAATTGATGTTTTCTCATTTTTTCTCCATCTTTACAACCCATTCAGTCTCTTTATCTCCGGTTGTCATGCTTAAATGCAGTTCATCGGCATTCGCACCCGTTATTACCGCCCCGCCCGGAGTTTTATCGCCGCAATTCAATACGGCAAACTTTCCCCCCGTTTCGATAATTACGCTGGCAGTTGCTTCAGCAGCAAAAAAGCCGATATAACGAATATTTTCTTTATGAATTTCTGGCTTCGGTGAAGCCATTCGTGACAGAGCAAAAGGTTTCCCCCCATGAATCGGTGCATAGTTTTCATTAAATTCTGCAGGTATTGGTGAGGTCTCCTGAGTCGGCAGATATTCCCACTCGCCTTTTCTAACCGCAATTCTGCTTTCGAATTCCCAGCGCTCTTCATCGGCTTGTTCAAGCTTCAGATGCTTAATCAGAACCGCCTTGTCGCCGATGACACTGTTTAAGACCATGCTGATATTATTGAAGCTGCCCGATCCGCGCAGTTTCAATTCTGGAATCCTTCCCGAAAGTTGGGCCGCTTCTTCGGTTTCCACTCCCAATCTGGTGCAAAGCCGGGTAAGGTTTGCCAGCAATGCTGCCCCGTCAGCCTCTGGCGGCTTTTCAATACAGGCATTGGCCTTCTCGATCCATTCAAATTGTTGTTTTAAATTCGGCAACAGATTTTCTGTTTGAAATATTTCATTTCGAATCGCATCGATGTCACCATTGAAGCCGATAAACCCGAAGACGGCAAATGCCGCCAGGTTGGCTGCAATCAGCAATGCCGTCGTTCCATTCAGTCTGACCATGCGAACTGAATCTGCAAAAGATTCTCCTCCCGCCCGATTACACTTAAATTGCCCCGTTGACTAAAATGCCCATTTAACCAGCCGGATACGGAATTTAGATCCGGTGCCGTCAGTATTATTCGCCCACCGGTTAAATCCGCATTATAAGACGAAAAACTGACGTTGTTGGGGCAGTTGTTCTGCAGTTTTGCCAGGCGGTTCAGCGGGCTTTTGCGCCGGTCGGCAAACCAGTTGTTTCTCGCTGCAACCTTGCCCGCAAGCAGCTTCAAATCAGCGTTCGTCTGCAACTTTTCTTTTTCGGCTCTCAGCACCCCAAGTCTGGCAGTTGCAGCATCAAAGTTCTGCCGCCGGCGACCGGTTTCATGCAGGCGAATTCCGAGCAGAATCAGCTGTATAACAAGAATTACTGTTAAAACAGAATTGATATGCTTTTCAGCATTGATTACTTCTGCCGGTTTGTAGCTCAAAAGATTGGTTCTGATCATTTGAACCGTTCATCGGCACAATTCAAATATAGTTTGACGAAACCGTTCAAAATTTAATAACATCGCTTTAATTAAAAGAAAACTTGCATAAATACCTAAGGCGGGCCAATCTACTCTTCCAGAGGCCCCTTGTGCCTGATGTGTTTCTTTTCTTGGCAAAGGTTTGATGGGATTTTATGAGAAACATTGGTCGAATTATTATCGTTGCGTTTGTTTGTAGTTGGTTGTTAATGGACAACAAAAGATTCATCCAGCGATCTTCAACTCCCGATGACAATTTTGTTCAAATTCGATTGGCGAAAAGCGATTTCGCTTCTTTTCGTTTATTGAATTTCCTGTGATGAACGAGCAGGGCCTTCAAAGTCCCCCCAAATTATCCATTGGTGCGTTGTTGCAACAATTTCCTTTTCTGCTCATTAAAGCCCGCATGCCGTAACTTTTCAGTTTTCAATATTGGGCTGAGCAAAAATAAAACAGTTAGCCAAGTTTCTGAACTTTTTTTATTTTCAAGGTTCAAATTTTACTGGAAAATTTTGCTAAAGTTGTGATTTAATGAGGGTGTTGAAAGTTGGCACGAAAAATGCTTAACCCATTTGCGATCTTAAAGGTTTGGGGGTTAATCCATGAACCAGCTGAAAAAAATTATTCTTTTTGCATTGCTGCTGACCATTATCATTCTTTTGCCGGGACACACAGCCATGGCTGATCTTAATATCGTTCATTCTCAGACTCAGAAGGTGGTCGACGCTGACGGTGAAGTCAGTGTGAGAGTCGACTGGCTTGAAAGACCCGGTGAAATGGCAATAACCATTACCTATTACGGTTACCTCACCCAGGAGGGAATGGCAAACGTTTATTTGAACGTTAACGGCGAGGCCCGCGAATTCCTGACCATGAAAAAGGAATTGAAGAATCGCGCTCAAAGACTGCGCATTATCTCTTTTCACCCGACCGTGGTTGAAAAAGGAATCAACAAGCTTTCCAGGATACCCGATGATTCAATGGTTGACGGTCTGCTTTTTAAAAATGCCCCTTATTATCAACAGTTCGGTGAACTGGTGATCGAAGCCAAGTTTTTCTGTCATGGTCGCTGGGATGGCGATGGCAACAACAACAATGAAAACTACCGCTTCGTTTTTACCAGCCCGGTTAAAGGTTTTGCAATGGATCATTTCTGATTCATTCTAACGTCTACTCTTTCCTTGGATGCGGGGTTTTCAACCCTGATCATAATCCCGGCAGAACTGCCGGGAATTTTTTTTACCTGCGACCGACCAGTGGCCATGTTTCGACAAGGCGGTTTTCCCTGAAGACATGGTAATGGCTGAATAAATTGGCGGCGGCGCAGGAGTGGTTGGGAATAATTTCCACGATTTCTCCCGGGGCGGGAACCTTTTCTCCGCTCTTGAAATTTATTATTCCATGCTCTTCGGAAAGGGCGGCGATACTTAGATGCGGATGGCCTTTGATGAGTCCGAAGCTGTTAAGAAGAGATTGGCCATGTGCTCCTTTGTCCAGGCCCAGGGCTTTGCTGCCGGCATCGATTATCAATCTGTCAGAATAGGTGGCAATAACTGTGCTGATGACGGTAAAGGCGCATTCATCGATCATGGCGGTCTTGTTTGCAACCTGCATTGCATCAAAAAATACATAATTTCCCGGTCGGCATTCATTTATTTCAGCGGAACCGGTAAAAAAAGCGGTTGGAGTTGATCCGGTACTGGTTGTTTTACAGGCAAATCCATCACTGCGTAAAATCTGTGCCGCTTTCAATACGGCGGCCTGTTCAGAGCTGGCTACCTCTTCTATCTGTTCAGGGCTGGCGCAGCGGTAAGCATGTCCTGCATGAGTAAAAACGCCTTCAATTGAAAAAAGATGGCCGTGAATTTTCAGGAATTCCATGATCGGCTCCATTTCACCTTTTTCCGGTCTTAATCCACAGCGGTTCTGTCCTGAATTGATTTCGATGCGAAGCTGCAGGGGAAATTCGGCAAATGGAATCCTGGCCAGCTGTTCGAGATGAAATATCGAATCAACGGCAAGAATTATTTTTTTTGAATAAGATAGAATTTTGGCGAGCTTTTTCAGGTTTGCCTGCCCAACCGTTGGGTATGCAATGAAAATATTATCAATCCCAGATTCAATCATGGCCTCTGCTTCAGCGAGGGTGGCAACAGTAATTCCGATTGCTCCGGCTTCAATCTGCATTTTGGCAATTTGCGGGCTTTTATGGGTTTTGATATGTGGCCTGAGATCAATTTTTCTGCTGGAAAAAAAACGGGCAACCTTTAAAAGGTTGGCGTTCAGTTTTGGTACATCAATTCACGCAAAAGGTGTACATATGATGTTCAGGTCTGAAAGTTGGCTCATATAGCTGGAGTCCTAAAAAAGTAGGATTTTTTACAATTAATTAGTATTATTTATTTAGGTCTTTTTCAAGGAGGAAATGAA
>JBMOKV010000472.1:0-8481 GCA_049325495.1 Candidatus Rifleibacteriota bacterium
CAGACCATGAATGCAAAAAACAGAGCCAGAAGGCAATAAAACCTGTATGGGATAGTCTGCAGGAAAACCCCGTAAAAGTTTGTCTCTGCTATGCCAAGATCGATGTAAGCTTGCCTTATCAGGCCGATTTCGTAGCCGATCCAGGTGGAAAGAATGGCGATACCTGCTACTGGAGCGGCGGTAGAGTCAACCAGATAGCTGAGCTTTTCTCTTGAGATTTTGTTGGCGTCGGTAACCGGGCGCATGGAATTGCCGACAATCAGAGTGTTGGCATAGTCATCGAAGAATATCAGAACGCCCATCATCCAGGTGGCAAATTGCGCTGATCGCGGGCCGCGAACCATGCTGGATATGATATTCACAATGCCCTGCATGCCTCCGGTTTTGTTGATAATGCCGACCATGCCTCCTAGAGAGCAAGAGAAAATGATGATGGCCGCATGTGCCGAGTCGGCCATGGCGCTGAGAAGAAATTTGTCGAGAGCCCGCAAAAAGCCAAGCAGCGGGTTATAGTCAAAAACCAGGGTAGAGCCGAACCATATGCCGATAAAAAGAGAGCTGATTACCTCGCGGGTCAGCAGTGCAAGAATAATGGCGATAATTGGCGGCAAAATCGACAGCCAGCCGTTGATTACCCGCAATCTGGTTTCTGAAAAAGATTCATTGATCGTAATTTTAATTTTGTTTAATCCTGATTCTGAGCAGGCAATCGAGACATTTTCAAGATCCCGTTCCAACGCAACACCGGAAGACGCAACCGATCCATTGATTTCTATTTTGTAAATCACCGGATTCTCATTGCTTTTATCCAGATCATTGATCAGCAGGTTGGTTTTTACACCGGATAGCGCGAAAGCAGGTGGAGAAACTGAGAACTTGGCGATTAAAGGCATCGTTGCCGCAGAAAAAATAAAAACGAGAATTAACAGATGTTTGTAGAATTGCACGACAGCACCTCAGTTTGTCTCTCAAAAATTGGTTGCATTGATGATAGCGATGATTTGATAATTTGTAAATTATTATCGACTGGACATTTCCGACTCTGTTATTATTATTTGTGAAACATAGTCTTGTATTCAGTCGTATATATGTACAGAGTAACTATCATTGGGGAATCAGGTGGATAACAAACAGCTTGCCATAATTCTGGGAGCATCGGCTTTATTGCTGCTCATTCTCGGCTTTTTATTGAGCCCCGGAAAGAAAGACGGAGATCGAGACTTCGCTAACAAAGGCGAAGCAGACGGGGCATTGCGCCCTTCCCATAAAGATGAACGCAACGGTAAGAGCGGTTCAGGAAAATCAGGGGAGACTTCCGGAAAAAATTATTCTTCTGCTTCAGGCTCTTCTTCAAGAAGCTCGTTTTCTTCTTCGACCGGCTCAAATGCCGATTACGGCGACTCCTCTTCCAGAAAAGCCTACTCCGAAGAAGAAATTCGTCAATGGAGGGAAAAACGGGCCGCACTGCTAAAAAAAGTTCATGATCGGAAGCTGAAATGGGTTGCTGGAAAAGCGGATGACCCGAATTTGTCTGCTAAATCAAGATATCGCTATCGCATGATGCTTATTGAAGGCTATCGAGATGGTAACAAGGCTTTTAACAACAAGGATTATGCGGAAGCAATGCGGCAGTACATGGCAGCTTTGAAAGATCCTGATGCTTCAATTGAGACTCGATTTACCTGCCTTACCCAAATGCGCATGACGGCAAAGATGCTTAAAGACTACGATCTTTACCTCGAACTGATGAAGCAGCAGGCTCAAATTATTGAATCAGAAGATTTAAGCGTTTTTGGTATTCCTAAAGGCAAGGGCGGTTGGCCTCTTTATGAATCACGAAGGCGTTTTATCATGGCTATTAAAGAACCTGGTGGCAAAGAAAAAGCATTGCAGGAGCTTATTTCAGAAAAGGATACGGCATCTGCAGAAGATATTGCAGAAATTACCCAGGAGTTTGAAGCTGATTTGAATGAATTCAAAACAGATTTTGAAACAACCAGGGAAATGCTGGAAGCGGAGGGCTGAATATGATTTTTAAACCTTCTGAGATTAGAAAAGGTTCTGCTTATCTTTTCGTTATTGGTGCCATCTCAGTACTTTCAATCATTGTATTCTTTTTCTTCCGGGCTGGTTCATCAAGAAGGTTCTCAACCAGAATGATGAGTGACGAAAAAAAAGCTGAAGCTCTTGCAGAATCGGCTGTCGATCTGGTTATGGGTTATATTCGAGAGAAGATGAACGATGATGGGTCAGATGATTACTTTTTGCCGTTCAGATACCCCTGCGATTTGCCTTCTGACGACATTGGACAGGCTGATGGCAAAAATATCCCGGTTGATATGGCCAATTATGCTGATCCCTTTCTTGAAATGGAAGGCAGTGTTTCGGCTTTGAAGCCACTGGAATACATCATTGAAGAACTGGGTGGTGACCAGAACGTTAAACTCAAGGTTTCACTGAGTGTCCCTTATGCTGAAGCCCTTTCAGCAAAAAAAGGAACTTACGAAGTCGTTGGAATAAGTGAAAGATCTGCTCCAGCCGGTGGTGCGTCTGCGGAATTTCTTGACTCGGTATCCAAGCTTGGTTCTCCCCCTTCAGATGGAACCCTCTCCTCTGTAAATAGTGATTGGAAGCTTGATTTTAAAATGCCCAATGGTACGTACAGTGATTCTCATTCGATTTCGGTTGACCTGGGGGGGTATGGAGTCATAGTTAAAGCGACCAAAAAAGTAGTTACCATTTCCAAACTGAATCCTGATGATAAAGACCAATTGAAACTGTATATAACTTTTCATGTGAAAGTTGTCGGTAAATTGACGGGAAAAACCTATTACGAGCTTAAACCCACTGATCCCAAGGGCAATATCACCGTTGATGTTCCGACAGAGATAAAGGAATATGTGAAGATCGCCGATGATGCCACCAACTTAACCATGGAAGGCATCAGAAAGCAGGCCATGGAAGGAAATTACAACGGTACCGGCATATCATGGAAGGCATCAAAGCTGGCCCAGGAAATTGACAATGAATGGAGTGGTCTGCCATCTCCAATTAAGGGCAAGATCAAAACTGAGCCTTTCGGCGGTAATCCGCAGGTTGTTGAAAAAACCGGAGTTTTACAGATAAAAGCAGAAGTAGAGTATTGGCCCAATGGCCCAACCGGCAAGAAGATTGAGAAAAAGCTCATAGCTAATCGAACTTTCAAAGTGTCAGATATTCAGCCACCTGCTCCAGAATATTCCTTATTCGTGGCGAATTCAGAGCTGATTTTTGAAGAGGACGATAATCTTGGATTCAGTCTGGGTGATCCTATTGACTGGGCGCCAACAACCGCAGTTGCATCAATTTGTGTTCACAATCTTCCCGAAGGTCGTTATGACAAATGTACCGGCATGGAGGGAGTAAGTGGTTCTGCGGGAAAATTGGCTCAGGTTCCTGGAATGATCAGGGTAAATTCAAGAGGTGAGATGAAAATCAACACATTCCTAGGAACAGCCGAAGAACCTTATTTGACCGAATTTAATACGTTGGTGAATAAACTGGATGTTTCAAGGTATAAAGTTATACCAACTTTCAGATGGAATGACAGCCCGCCTTCTCCAACAAAATATACCGTGGAGTTCCCTGTTATTAATGACACTTCGTCAAATGATGTTTGGTCCTGCACTGGTTTTGATCAAGTTCTCAAGTATCTTGAAAACTGTAATGCAATACGCGGTCCCACCTTGTTTTTCGGTGACTGTTTTCTTGAATACCCATTGGGAATGTGCGTTGAAGCCAAACTCAAACAAAGATACGGCACCGTCGTATTTCAGGTGAAGCCAAAAGGTAAAAAGGGTGACCCAAGTGATGTTTCTGAAATCAAGATTACCTACATAAACAAAGAGAAAAAATATGGTTTAAACACCAAAGAAGCCTATGACGCTGGTTCCTGGTCTCCAGACAGTCAAAATTGTAAACCTGCGAATTTATACAGTCTTTTGCAGTATGCCAAGAAAGCCACTCATTTTTACAAATCTGCCGAGGATTTCTGGGCAGATTCAGAAAGGTTTGCCGGAGGCGTTTATGACTGTACCGGAGTAACTTACGTAAAAGGAAGCCTCAATATCAGCAACGAGTTTAAAGTTAAAGGCAAAGGCATTCTGGTAGTCAAGGATGATATTGTTCTAACCAAAAATGTTAAAAGAGCTGATGATAAAACTGTTTTTTCTCTGATTGCACGTGCAGGCTATATGCATGTAAAAGACGGGTGTGACATTATTGAAGCAAGTTGTTTTTCCAATGCTTCTCCAGTTATTGAAAAGACCGATAAACTTGAGATCAATGGCAATCTGGTATTGAATCAGCTTGATCGCGATACTATCGATTACCTTGAAGTTAACTATAATTCGGCGGCCTGCAGGGTAAGTCCACTGTCGGTTATGAGAGATGTTGGCAAATTTGATCCAAAGAGGTATATTGTTTCAGTGGCCGACACCTGGTCGAGTTACAAATTTGAAAAAATGGGCAGCGATTGAGCATGAAAAAAGGGTTTTCTCTGGTTGAAGTTCTTGTTGCGGCTGTTATTTTTGTTATTGCGGCCGTGCCCATCTACTATGCTCTGGCAGGTGGAGCAAGCCGGGGCATTGAAACAACCAAATTATCCATGGCTCGAAAGATTCTTGAATCATTTCGTGAAGAAATCATGGCGAGAAAGTTTGACGAGTTGAAGCCAATGGTCGGCGCGGGCAGTGATTTTTCTGATTTTTCGGGAGGCTATCCCAAGACCTTATCTGAAGTTATTACCTTTCAACAACAATACAAAGATTTTCTTTTTGAACCAAAAGCCAGAATCAGCCCGGATCGTTCAACCGTGATTGAATTTCGAGCAATAGTAACCTGGACAAGAAATGATGGAAGCAAGCACCCTGAAGAAAAGCTTGCGTTTGTTATTGTGAGTAAGGATGCGCCCTGAGATGAAAAAACGCGGTGTTACCCTTATCGAGCTGCTGATGGCGGCAGTTATTACCATTGCTCTTTCTGGTGCAATTTTCTCAATGGTGTCTTCGGTCAGGAACACTGCAAATCTTGCACAGGCCAAGGAAGAAGCCAAGCAGATGGCAGAACTGGCTTTGAAACAGATGCAGACCGATATCGCCATTTCCCATGCAACGATCGAAAAAGAAGGCACAGATGGAAAGCCTGCGGCGACCTTGACCTTCCAGGATCAGGGCGGGGGAAAATGGTCCATGAAGATTCCCAAAGTTGAAAATGCCGAATCATTATCTGACGATTATGTTGACGTAGAATACAGTCTCGTCGGGTCAAAACTCTATCGGGATGGTGGGGTAGAAGGCAAAAAGAAACTGGTTGCTTCAAATATAAGTAAGCTTGAAGTTTTCACCCTTAGTCAGGAACAGCTGGCGATTGAAGTCGAGGCTCAAGTAATTCCCAACGGTCAAAGTGAACCGGTTAAGCACAATCAGAAAGTTCTTGTCACCGTAAGAGAAGCGATTACTGCCAATATTGATGAAAGATGGAAGACTTCAGAAGAAGTTCTGTCTGATTATTAATTTAAAACGATTATTTAATCTTCTGCCATGCTTTTGCCGCTATAACCCATAGAAGATATTTGCCAGGCACGTTTTTATTGCCGCCCCGTCTGACTTGTCTTTTCAATAATCCAATTTTTACAGCGTTTAAACAATGAATTGTTTGCCAGATTTTATCAGGCCAAAAAGCGTACGCTAGAGACACAAAAACCAATAAGAAAACCATAAGAAGTTTCGAGAAAAGGCGCTTTGTGGCTTAGTGCCCAATAAAGACTTTGTGAGAGAAGGCTTTTGGGGATGCCGTGTGAGAAGTATGGTTTATTTTGAAAGTAATATTCAGCTGTTTGATATTTACGAACTGGCAAAGAAAGGCAATGGCCCACATTACAAAATACAAAAACAGGCTTTGGGAATTTGAAAAGGTTTTCATAGGAAAAGGCCAAAGAAAAAACCTGCGAAAAGTCTGAAAAAGAAAAGCCCCCGCGAAATTGCGGGGGCTTCAGCTTTTAAGCTTTAACCGAGTTAACGATTATTTGCCGCTTTTTGATTTCAGGGCTTCGAATTCAGCCTTGGCTTTATTCATTTCCTGAGCAACCTTCATAGCATCAGCCTGGCGGCCTTTGCTCAGCATATCGTTATACAGTTTGTAGAGTTCCTGATACTTGGCTTCAGCAAGCTGCAGTTCAGAATCATAAGAACCCATCGGAGTTGCATCACCGGCGATGGTGATTTCAGGAGACATGGCACCAGAAACCGGGATTTCAGCGCCACCGGCTACTGAACCGATAGATACAGGACCTGAAACATCAGCTACAGGAGCGCCACCGAACGGATTTGAGCCAACCGGCATACCGATTGAACCGTAGCTGGTTTTGCCTTTGCCGAACAGGCCGGCCAGTTTGTGAGCAGCCCAGTTACCCAGCATACCACCGGCGATACCACCAATGATGGTGCCGAAGGGCGGGAAGATCATTGAGCCGAGCATTGCGCCTGCGGTTGAACCAACGGTCTGACCAGCAACGCCAACCCAGTCGATCTGTTTGAAAGCTTCGCGGATTGAGAAGCGGCCGTTTTTCAGGTCACCAGCAAGGTAAGCGCCTACTGAACCACCGACGATCGAGCCGAAGGTAGGAGCAAGGGCGGAGAGAACACCACCGACAACCGGAACAGCTGACAGGAAGGGCACGAAGAATGAACCAGCGGCTGCACCGGTAACTGAACCTACGACGCCACCGGCGAATTCGGCAGATACAACGGTTTTAACAGCTTTTTTCAGGCTGGGTTTTTCACCACGCATCATCTGGGTGGCAAGGTCAACACCAACGGTGATACCAGCGGTCATCAGAATGTTCTTGGCGCTGAAACCTGATTTCAGGCTGTCTTTAACGTTCTGAACGCCCTGGCCGGTCATGGCTTTACCAGTTTCATAACCAGATTTGAATTTGGTGACGGTTTTGTCTTTGAGTTTTGAGAAGAAGCCCTGTTTGTCAGCTTTGGCAACAGAACCGGTTCCCTGAGATGCCTGTGAGGCATCCTGAGAAGCCTGGACTGAACCCTGGCTGGTCTGGCCACTCTGTTCAGAAGTCTGACCGGTCTGTGAAGACTGTTCAGAAGACTGGCCGCTCTGTGAGCTCTGTTCAGAGGACTGACCGCTCTGAGAACTCTGTTCGGAAGACTGGCCACTCTGTGAACTCTGTTCAGAAGACTGTCCGCTCTGTGAACTGTCGCTGCTTGAGCCTTTGGCTGCAGAAGAGCCTTTACCTTTGAAAAGGTTGGCGATTCTGTCTTTGGCACCTTTCAGGAAGTTGCCAATTTTGCTGCCAGTTGATTTTACAACATCGCCAACTTTACCGGCACCGGTTTTTACGCCGTCAACGGTTTTGTTGCCGAAGTTCTGACCACTGTCTTTGCCAGAATTGAAGCTGTCTTTGATTTTTGCGCCGTATTCGCTGATTTCGTTTTTGATCCAGCTGCCAGATTTGGCACCGCTCTGAGCGGCTGCTGAAGAATCAGCGGGGTTGATGGCGACAGAACTGGTATCAACACTGGGTGATACGTTAGTTGCTGCCTGAGCTGAAGAGCCGGCGGTAGTGGCTGCTGCGGTAGAACCGGCATTGTTGCCACCGAAAACCAGATTCATGTACTGACTCATTTCGAGAGCCATCGGTTTGCCATCAACGTAGCGAACGTTGTAGTGAGTAGTCATGGGACCCTGTTTAACAGTTACCCACTGACCGGGGGTTACGTTGATGCTTTCGCCACCAACATTTACCTTGATGCCACTGTAGGCTGCCATCAGAGGTGCTTCCAGAACGATGCTGGCCAGCATGACGACACACAGCAGTTTGCACAATACCTTGAGAGTGCTGTTCCTCATACGTCTAACTCCTAAAGATTTGATTTACCCGAGTTAATTCACGACCCGATAAACCCGATTCAACAGCACTGACCTACCCGAAAGTGCAGTAGAATCGCATTTTTTAAGGGTGTACCCTCACCCTTGTTTTCAATTATAACAAAGGATCTAAAAACCGCAAGATCCCGCTTTAAAAAAATAAAAAAAAGAGCTGCCTTGAAGGCAGCCCTTTTTAAAATTTCAATTAAACGATACCCTGGTCGAGCATTGCGTTGGCAACTTTCATGAAGCCGGCAACGTTGGCGCCCTTAATGTAATTCACGCGGCCATCTTTTTCCATGCCGTATTTTACGCAGGCTTCGTGAATAGAATGCATGATCTGCTTGAGTTTGGCATCAACTTCTTCAGTTGTCCAGTTCAGGCGCATGCTGTTCTGGGTCATTTCCAGACCGGAAACTGCGACGCCGCCGGCGTTAACTGCTTTGCCCGGGGCAAACAGCATCTTTTCGGTGGCGAGTTTTGCCGCTTCAGCAGTGCAGCCCATGTTGGAAAGTTCAAGAATCATGCGGCAGCCATTGTTGATGAGTTTCTTGA
>JBMOKV010000473.1:0-8447 GCA_049325495.1 Candidatus Rifleibacteriota bacterium
CCGTTAAACCCTGGGTTTTCAGTAATAAATCCATTCCCCGGCCTGGTAAATATCTGGATCAGCCTTATACTTTCGGTGGTTGCAGCTCTGACCGGTCTGGCCATGTTCCTGGTATGTCGCAATGCCTGAAAATTATTCATTAAGTTGGTAACAGGCTTGAGCGGGGCAGGGGCTTATTTTAAATCAATACAGAACTGTTCTATGCAGCTTTGCAGGTTTTCGAGAAAAACAGGTTTAGCAAGATAGCCGTTCATTCCGACCCGGGTGCAGTTTTCCCGGTCTTTTTGCATCACTGATGCTGAAAGGGCGATGATTGGAAGGTTGGTTGAAATCTCCCGTCTGATAATTTCTGTGGCGGTAAAACCATCCATTTCAGGCATCTGCAGATCCATGAAGCAGAGGGAAAAATTCTGACTTCTCGCCTGGTCAACTGCCTCCTGCCCATTCTCGGCAAAAACGCAGTCGTGTCCGAGGATTTTGAGATATTCTGACATCAGCTTTTTATTGCTTGTCTCATCTTCGGCAACCAGTATCTTCAGTCGCGGCTTGCCCGGGTCTTCTGCGGCAGTATTGCCCGCTTCTGTCATGCAGCTGCTTTCGACAATCTGCTCTTTAACTCTTAGAACAAGGTTGAAAACGAATTCGCTTCCCTTATGCAATTCAGAAATGACTTCTATTTTTCCCCCATATTTTTCTACAATCGCTTTGCAGATCGATAACCCCAGGCCAGTCCCCCCAAATTTCCTCGTTATCGTTTCATCGATCTGGGTGAAGGGATTGAAAATCATGGAAATCTTATCCGACGGGATTCCGAGTCCGGTATCGATGACCCGGAATTTTATCTCAACCTTCTGCTCTGGCAGAGTTTGCTCAAGGTTCACTTTTAAACTGATCGAACCTGAATTGGTGAATTTGATCGCGTTGTTGAGAAGATTGACCAGGATCTGCTGAATTCTTGTCGGGTCGCCAATCAGAACCTCTGGAACCTCAGGACCAATCTCAATCGAAGTCGCTATCTGCTTATCTTCAATTCGTGTCTGACTTATTTTCATTGCATCGTTACAAAGATCTGAAAGATTGAAATCGATCTCTTCCAGGCTGAATTGAAAGTTTTCAAATTTGGACAGATCAAGAATGTTGTTGATAACTTCCTGAAGCAGCTTGCCGCTTTTCTGAACGATAGCCAGGAAATCTTTTTGCTTTGCATCCATACTTGTGTTGGATAGCAGCGAGGTGAAGCCGAGAATGGCATTCATCGGTGTTCTTATTTCATGTGACATGTTTGCCAGAAAATAGCCCTTTGCCCGGGTGGCCGCTTCTGCTTCTTCTTTTGCTTTTAAAAGCAGAATCTCATTCTGCTTGCGGTCTGAAATGTCAAAATCGCTGCCACGGTAACCCACAAGAACGCCGTTGGAATCAAGTATCGGCAACCCATTGGTAATCAGCCACACCGAGCGGCCATCTCGGGTAAGAGCACAGTTCTCAAGATTAAAAAAGGGTTCTTTTTTTGAAAAAATCAAAAAAACATTTTTTTTAAATTCTTCGCGGCCTTCTTCCGGGTGAAGTTCATAGAAATATCTTTGGTTTACAAGTTCTTCGCTTGTGTAACCCAGACAATCTTTTACTGATTGGCTAAGGTAGGTGTACATTCCTCTGGAATCAACTTCCCAGATTATTTCTCTGGAAAAATCGGAAACCTGTTCAAATCGATTTTTTAAAACCAGCAGTTCCTTTTCAATTTCAACCCGCCCCGAAATCTCACGGTCCAGAGGCAGATAAACAGCCAGAGCAAAACACACCCCAACAAATAAAAGGGCAGGAATAAAAATGCTCAGGGTATGGTGCCCGAACTTCATAATTTCGCGAGGCATCGTGACCTTCAAAATCAGATCCTGACGTCCCGTTTTCTCCCTCAACCGGGTAAAGCCTGAAATTTGTTCAGAGTCTATCGGCTGAATGCTGAACTGCTTGCCATCGAGAAATTCTTTATGGGCTTTTTCGAAATTACTGCCCTCAGTTATCTGATCGACCCGTAAAATTTCCAGCTTTGCCTGAAGAAGATTGCCCATTGAATCAAGTTCCTTGTCATCAAGGCTCCTGGCAAATAATACCGTTCCATTGATCGGGCCAGAAAAATCACTTTTCACAATTGGTCTTGATACTAGCAAAGTTGGCCCCGATGGCAGGACTACTATTCCGTCAGTTACTTCCTGAGGCAGCTGATGCGAAACGAAGGGATCATGGCTATGAAAAAACTTTTCCAGTCCGGGCATTACAGCTTGATGATTCGAGTCCGATGCCAGAAACCTTTCGTCGAGAATCGATGATACAACGTTTAGCTTTGAGTCAAGGAAAACCATGTTGTCCAGTTTAAGGCTTTCGAGAGTTACATAAGTAAGGTTTGATTTGCGAAATGCTTCGTTTTTATCATTGATGAAGTAGTAAAGTTCATCCCAGCCAGCCCAGTCAGAAATTTTAATACTGATCTCGTTCAGCCGGTTTGCAATAATTTCCTGGGCCCTGGCCAGATTTTTTACCGCATTCTTTTCTTCAAGCTCTGAAAAACCTGACAGAACCGTAACCAGTGAAATGAGAATTATGGCAGAAATCAGCAGTGACAAAGGAAGAGCGATCCAAAGGATTGTGCTTTTCCGGGCTATTGTTGTCATAAAACTCCTGCTGAATGTTAATCAGGACGCCAACATTTTAACAGCATGAAACAGACTTTTCAAAATTATTTTTAGTTATGATTCCAGATTAATCGGGCAGGAAAAGTTGAGAATTGCTTTCAACCTTCAACGAAGAAGTTTGCAGCATGGAAATATAGAAAACCAGAATGTTTCCGGGCGAGGTTTTCGGCAAAAAGTCGGTCTGAACTTGAATGATCGGTGCCCGGTGACCCATCTGGCCTGAAATCTCGTCCTTTTTTCCAGCCCGCATCGCCGACCATGAAACTATTTTGCCAGTCAATGTCATGCCCGGCCAATTTTAGCTTGCGTTCCAGGCGAAACGCCATTCCCGTTTCCGGTTTGCGGTCATCATCTTTTTTTTCGGCAAAATCGTAGTAATTGAAGATTATTCTCTGTTCAGAAAATTGACGCAGGGTCTCCTGAAATGCCTCTTCAACTTCCTGGTAACTGATGTAACCCTGCTCGATTCCTGCCTGGTTCGAAACAATTGCCAGAAAATAGCCATTCTCTGCCAGTTCACGCAATTTTCTGAAGGTTTCCCGGATCAGAATGACATCATGACGCCCATGCGGTGATGGTTTTTTGCTGCGGGTGAATCTAAGGGTATTGTCTGCGTCGAAAAAAGCCACCGGAAGAGACTTTCCCGTCAAGTTTGCAGTTAAAATCACCGTTCTTCTTTTTTCGGGCCAATTATTCATTTGAATTGTTCTTGATGCAGTCTATAAGGTGTTGCTCTGGGTGTGCGAATAAATCAAAATGTTTCTTAAGGATGGAGCGACGGAACGGAAACGGTCATAAAGCCAATATCGCTCGACAGAATGACCGTTTCAGAAAAAACAGCACGACAATTCGACCTTCTAGCCTGCCGCTTCAGCCTGGGCCTCTGGTTTCAATACCCTGGGAACCAGCTCTTCAAACATCTTCAGGTCGCTTTCATGGCTCAAAATCGCCTGTTTCCAGAATGCTGGTTGCTCAAGATCTGCTCCGATAGATTCTTTGGCTACAATATGAGCCATGTTGCTGCCTGACTGCCGCAGGAACTTTTCATATTTGGGCAGAAAGGCCTGGCGTTGCTGTTTAAACATGCCATAAAGCCCGCGACTCAACAGATAGCCGAAAGAATAGGGGAAATTGTAGAAAGTCACTTCGGTAATGTAAAAGTGCATTTTTGATGCCCAAAAATATTCATTGGCTCCGCTTTCTTCAAGAAGGTCGCCAAACTGCTTTTGCATTGCGATTTTCATCAAATGCTTGAGCCGCGAAACGCTGACTTCGCCGTCGGCTCTCTCTTCGTAAAATGATTTTTCAAAATTGAAGCGAATTGGAATATCGATCAGAAAAGCGATGCCATGATTGATGGTTTCGGTCAGAAAACTCAATTTCAGGGCTTCAGATGTGTTCGGATCTGACAAAACCCCGTCTGCCAGAAGCATTTCACCAAAGGTTGACGCTGATTCGGCGAGAGTCATAGGGTATTCTTTGAGAAAGGGGCGCAGGCCATTGAGCGTGTGGCTGTGAAAAGCGTGACCAATTTCATGGGCCAACGTCGAAACATCGTGAAGACTGCCGGCGTAACTCATGAAAACCCGTGATTCTTCGGTCAGCATCGAGCCGGTGCAGAAAGCTCCCGGTCTTTTGCCGCCACGCGCTTCAGATTCTACCCAGCGCTTCGCGAGAGAATCGCGGTAAAACTTGTGCAGAGCCGGGTAGGATCGCTCGAAGGCCGAACCCACCATCTCTACGCACTCTTCCCAGGTGCTGCGCTTGAGGGAAGGAATTGCCAGCGGTGCCTCACAGTCATACCAGGCCAGTTTCTGCTGACCAAGAGCTTTTGCCTTGGCGCGGCCCAGTTTCTGAATAAAACTGTTGCATTCCTCTATGGCCTGAAACATGGCTTCAAGCGTTTTGGCAGAAATGCGTGACTGCTTCAAAGGAACTTCAAGAAAGTGACCGATGCCACGCTTTTTATTGAGCAGCAGGCGATTGCCCGCAATGGCATTCAGGCATGCCGCGCATACGTCTTCAACGCTCTCCCAGGCTTTGTTGCCGTGAATAAAGGCATTCTGGCGAACCGCGCGATCCGAATCCTGCATGGTGGAGCGGCACTGGGCAATTGGAATCTGCTCAACCCGGCCATCGGGCCAGTGCATTTCGAAATTCAGTTTGCCTGAAATTGTGTCATAAAGACGGCCCCAGCTGTCGAAGCCATCGACATTCAGATCTGAAGCCAGAGTTTCCAGCTCTTTATCCATGGTTTTCTGGGCTGCAGTCCGCATTTCCTGCAGATGGAAAGAAATCTCTTTTAATTTCGGCCGCTTGAGGAGAGCTTTGAAATCTTTGTCAGAACATGTTTTTAGACCCATTTTGAAGTAAATGTCGATTTTGCCAAATTCTGCACCGATTGCCGAAAGCTCAGCACTGGCAATCTGATATTCTTCATTCTTCGCATCGGCGGCCCCAAGACAGCCTATGTAGGAAGAATAGTGGCTTAACCGGGTGCAGACTTCTTCATAAGATTCGATCAGCTTTTCCCAATCTGCAAGATTCTTGTCGGTTAAAGTGCCAAGATTTTCTGCCAAATTTTTCAGATTCTCGATATCGGCTTTGAGCTTGATCTTGAACTCTTTCATCTCAACGCCGTTGAATTCTTTAAAATAGGTTTCAAGACTCCAGTTTACGCCATTACTCATTCGCACATTCCTCCTTGTGTTTTTCAGTTGCATTATTAGCACGAAACAATACCTCTTCTCAATACTCTGGTATTTTTTTATTGTACTGTGTTAAACTATTTCCATAAGTTTTATCAGGAGTAACAAGTATGAAGAAGTTTTGTTCGATTTTTTGTCTGTTATTGGCTTCTGCGCTTTGTATCAACGCCGCCTGGGCCGGTACCACCGACCGCTTTATCGTCAAGTTCAAAGAAACCAAAGCTATCGACGGTGACCATCAGCGCGTTGTTTCAGCCAAACAGCAGCAGCTTGAAGAAAATCTCGCCGCTTTGAAAAAAGTGGTTAAGACCTATAAAAACCTCAATGTTAACAAACTCTGGATCATCAACTCAGCCGTAGTTTCAGCCGACTCTGCAGATCTGGCCAAAATCAAAGCCATGCCCCAGGTTGAAAGAGTGACCCGCTCTGAATACAAGATCTGGATCGACAAAGACATCAATAAAAAACCGGTAAAAACCGATAAAGCACAGATTCAATGGAACGTGACCCGAATGCGCGCCCCCGAAGTCTGGGAAAAATATAAAATCGACGGCGCCGGCGTAGTTGTCGGTCATCTCGATACCGGCATTTTCGCCGAACATCCTGCGCTTGCCGGCAAAGTGCTTAAATTCAAAGATTTTACCCCCGAAGCCAAAGAACAGGCTTTTGACGGCCAGGGCCACGGCACCCATACCGCTGGAACCATCGTCGGCGGGGAAGGCGTTGGCGTAGCTCCCGCAGCCCGCCTGATCGTTGCCCGTGTTTTCGATACCAAAGGCGGAACCACCACCGAAATCCTTCTGGCTGCCATGCAGTGGGTTGTCGATCCCGATGGAAATCCTGAAACTAACGATGGCCCCAGACTTGTAAGCAATTCATGGGGTTCAAACGATTCTACCGACAAGTCTTTCTGGGAAATCGTTCAAGCCTGGGTTGACCTTGACATTACTCCTGTTTTCGCCGCCGGAAACAACGGCTGGATGGGCGGAAAAGTCGGAACCCCGGCAGCTTTCCCACATTCATGGGCAGTTGCCGCTACCACCAATACCGATGGTCTTGCTTATTTCAGCAGCCAGGGCCCGGTTGCATGGGATGGCGTTACTCTGATGAAACCCGATGTTGCAGCGCCCGGTAATGGTATCGTTTCATGTTCGCACACCGGTGGTATGGTCAGTAACAGCGGCACTTCCATGGCATGCCCCGGCGTCGCCGGTGTTGTTGCCCTGATGTATCAGGCCGACCCTGCGCTGACTATTGAACAGATCAGACTCATTGGCGAAGAAACCGCCAAAGACCTTGGAACCCCCGGTAAAGACCAGAAATTCGGTGCCGGCCTCATCGATGCTTTCAAAGCCGTCGAAAAAGTCATGCAGAATGCCGAACTGATTTCTTCTTACCAGGCTTATGAAGCTGCTCTGCAGGCTGAAATGGCGCTGGTCGGTGCCCGTGCCGTATCGCCACTCGCTGCTCCGCTTGCCGCTTCAATCATTGAAAGAACCGCCAGCCTCGATGACGGCCAGTTCAACGCTCTCAGCCTGAGAGTCGCCGATTGTGGCGAAGCAGCTGCCCAGCTTCTCAAAGAAGCCACCGCAGTTAGAACCGCAAGAACAATTAACCGCTAAAGTCCAAAAAAGAAAGGGGCTGTCCCATGAGGGATGGCCTCTTTTTTTATTCAATTTAAACAATTATACAAAAGTTCATTCATTTGTTTTAAAAAATGCGGGCATTTTACGAGTCGCGCTGAATCCTCAGGCGACTCTGCATTAGCAAAAGTCCTTCGCGTCAGACAGGCTTCAACTGACCGCCCTTTTACGGTCGTTGAGCCAGCTTATCTGCTGGTTGGTGAAGCCTGTTAAACCATCGAAACGACAGGAAGGTATCGGATTATTAATCTACTCCTGCATCGGTTGTGGTTCGGCGACATTCTGTTTGAATGGCCCGGGTCGTGGGCCGGCGTTCTTCTCGGCCTCGATCTGGGCTTTGGCCATGCTTATGTTTTTCTGAACCGCTTCAAGATCTGGTTCAATCTGCAAAGCTGCTTGCCAGGATTCAATTGCCTTTTCAAGCTGATTCTGCAGCGCGAAATTTACTCCGCGTTCAGCGTGCAGGGTTGCATTTTTGGGGAAATGACCGATTGCCTCGACCAGAAATTTTTCTGAGTTGGCAAAATCTTCAGTCCAGCGATAAAATGAGGCCAGAGCCACAGAGCCTTCAGCCGGGTCAATTTTGTAGGCATTTTCAAAATGCTGTTTGGCTTCTTCAATAAGGTTTTTTTCAACTTTCAGGTTGCCCATGGTTATAAGAACATCAGCCGATTGTGGCATTTTATTCAAGAGATCGTTTAAAATTGGCTCGGCAGCTTCGAGTTCCTTGTCTAGAATGAGCTTTTTCGCTTTTATCATCTTAAAAGACGAAATTTCAGGATAATTACTCAGCAGAAATTCCAGCATTTTCTGCCAGGTGGCGGCCTCCCCCGCATCTTCAATTCTTTGAAGAATAACGTTGGCTGCTTCTTCTTTGAAGCTTAAACGAAGGCTTTTCTGATAATTTTTCAGGGCTTCTTCGGTATCTTTCTGCAGCAGCTGGGCATTGGCAAGATCATAATATGCACCGGCCGGGTTGGGAACAAAATCGGCGCAGCTGGCCATAGCAGAAATGTATTCCGGATAGTTTTGCTTTGCTATGGCCGATTTGGCTTTATGAATCATCATGCTGGCATAGATTTCTCTTCCCCCGAGAAAAAGCGCGGCACCGGCAACCAGAAGGGTTAGTACTGTCGGCAGATTATAACTGCGGGCTTTCGCTGCAATGAATTCCAGGCCCTTCTGGAAACTCAAGAGCTTCGCAGTCAGAATAAAAACAGCCAGGACCGCAAAACCCTTAACCGTAGAGGTTGCATCGTTCATATCTATTCGATAATGAATGGCGATGCCAAGAAGACAAATCATGGCAATTTCAAATAAAGTTATGGATTTTTCATAAAAAACCCGTGCAATTACGATTCCAATAAGAAAACCCAGCGAAAGGGCAATGTTGCCCCCGATGTTGA
>JBMOKV010000474.1:0-8437 GCA_049325495.1 Candidatus Rifleibacteriota bacterium
AGTTTGAGACCTTCAACGGCATTGGAGTATGGGACTACGGCTTTGGCCCACATGTCTACAACTGGAATTCAGATGGCACCGTTAACATGAATGCCTACAACCCGGGCAAGAAAAAGTTTATCAACGAAACAGAAACAGCGGGTCGCGATCGCTGGGAAAGCGGAACCAGAGTTGATGAAGCACCGAACCCCGATGATCTGGATGCCATCACCTACCGCCTGCTGATCTACCCGCCCTATGAGAACACCTCAGGCAGCACAATCAGTGACACCCCAATCGAACTTGGCACCGGAACATGCCGCCTGGCCACCGTTACCGATCTGGGAAATCAAAAATTCAGGGTCGACGTAAAAATTCCCACGAGCAATCTCAAGAAAATTATGACTCCTCTTGACCCAGAAAAATACAGGGTCCGGCTTGAGCTTGAATACCCGAGAGTCAAGTGGCATGAGCATTCCCACAACGATGCTTCGGGCATAACTCAGGCTCAATACCGCAGCATCATTCCCGATAATCCGCTGCGCGGCCTGGTTTCCAATGAACCGACAACCATTCCTGCTGCCCATGTTGGCAAAGACACGACCCCCGGTCTGTTTGCCGGCAATGATTATTGGGAAATCTGCGCCCGCGACATCACCATCGTAAAACCCAGATTTGATGGTCTGGTTCTCGACACAACCAGCACGGTCACCCAGATAGCAACCCATACTACCGGCGACCCGACCCCGCCATGTCAATTCAATATTGCATTTGAAGACAACAACCCCAACTCATATTTCGACGACCTGAAGCTGCGCTATGAGCTGCCGGTAACCAAACGTAATCTTGAAGACAAAACCGACAACAATGTTGCAGGCGGGGTTCAGAATACCGCATATGCTCCGAAACTGGATTCTCCAAGCTATTTCATGTCTGACGATTACCGTATTGCTGCATCCTACACCTTTACCATCGCAGAATACGGCGGAACTGACGGCAGCAGTCTCCTGTTCGATCCTGGCGCCACGTTCCAGCACTGGGTAGGCTCTCTGAGCTTCAGCCTCGAAGGCAACCTCTTCGATGGACTTGGTGCAACTTCAACCAACAGTCTTGCCACCCCGCATGTGTTCTCAAAAAATGCTGCAGACGAGCGTTTGAGAACTTATTCGTGCGGCCTGATCCGCTATGACAATGACCCGCCCTCGATCAGGCTGAACCTGGTAGCTCAGGCCGATAACCGCCGCTGGGAAATCACGGTTAATGAAGCCAATACCGATCTGGTCGCCAATCCTTCAGCTACCGACCAGCTTGGCAAACCCTCGGTCACCGTAAAATGCTTCAAAATCAATGATGACTCACTGGTTGCTGAAGGCTCAATCGAAGTAGCCGGCAGCAGCAACTTTCCAATTCCACTTGAAACCAACAAGGCCGTCGACCTGACTTCAACTGCAGATGCTGCGATCATTGCCGCGTTGCCAGTTGTAAGAAGATCTTCAAGGCTTATGGTCAATGTTGGTATTGCCGACAACGTTGATTATCAGAAACTCGCCAGCGC
Organism: Candidatus Rifleibacteriota bacterium; assembly: GCA_049325495.1. Lineage (GTDB taxonomy): Bacteria > Muiribacteriota > Ozemobacteria > Ozemobacterales > Ozemobacteraceae > DYKG01. The sequence continues at coordinate 1,535 of JBMOKV010000474.1, forward strand.
CAGCATCAGCGTTTTAGAAAAAAATGAAAGTGCCGTTACCCCGTTGCTTGCTGAAACTGGTCTGATAACTGAAGCCAAACCCGATGATGATTACGAGGCTTCACTCAAGTTCGACCGCGGGCGCCACTTCATCGATGTCCCAATGAAGGTCCTGGCCGGGCAGACAATGCCGGATAATACCCAGATTAAAGTGCTTGTCTACACTGCCGACAATGCCGGCAACCAGAGAAGCCTGATCGTTCCGATCAGGGTTATCGACAGTACTTTCGACGCAAGGGTACTTGAAAGCAGCGAGAATAAACAGTAACAACATGAAATTTCAGATTGCAGCAGGATTGTTAATTGCAGTTCTGCTGCAATTTGTTTTTTCAATACCTTTGCATTCATGCGATGTTGACAGTTTCGTCTATGAAGAGTTCGGGCAAAGATGCCTGAGATTAAGCGGATTCATAAAGGAGTTGCAAACCTCTTACCGTTTCAATCTGCCAGATCAGGACAAATTTCGCCGCCAGCTTCTCAATGAATGGACGGATTTTTTTCTCGATCACGGCGAAGGCCCGCCACCAGGCATGTCGCAGATTGCGACAGAAAGCTGGAAGCAAACAATAGTGCAAACGGGCCAGCAGATAGGCAAATTGACTTACCGGCAAATTGAACCACAGGAAGCAGACTGGACAACCATTCCATTTTTTCTTCTTTCCCAGCCACCGAAGCTTGAACAGGTAAGGCAAGCTCTTGCTTCCTGGTCAGAGTTGCTTGAAATGCCGGTGTGTGATTCAGTTGCCAGCGAAAGTGCGTGGATCGGCAGTAACATGTATAATCTTGCCCAGATCAGCAATTTAACTCTGGTTTCGGTCGAAAATGAAAAAGAAAGAGTGCTTAAACTGGTTAGAGAGATTAATTACGACTGGGGGCATGTGGTAAATGCGCCTTCAGAAACGGCAGATACCATTTTTCGTTTTTCCCGGGATGAAATTCGCGCCAAATTAAAAAAAGAGTTTGAGCACTGGCGCAAACTCTCTTTCTGGTAAAGGCTTTTAGAGAACGTTATAATCGCTCTGTTTTGTTTTATCTGAATCGTCAGAAAACAGCGCTTCAAGGAACTGCTCAGGATTGAACGGCATCAGATCATCCATTTTTTCCCCAACTCCGATAAATTTAACCGGGGCATTGATCTGCTCTTCAACCGCGAAAAGAACGCCACCCTTGGCGGTGCCATCGAGCTTGGTAACTACCAGTCCGCTGATTGGCAAGGCTTCATTAAACAGCTTGGCCTGTTGAACCGCATTTTGTCCGGTAGTTGCATCGAGAACCAGCAGAATTTCATGGGGGCCGCCATTGCTTTCTTTTTCTGCAATTTTCTGAACTTTTTTAAGCTCTGCCATCAGGTTGGCCTTAACATGCATACGCCCGGCGGTATCGACGATCAGAATATCAACTTCGCGCTTTTTGGCGGCATGGATAGCGTCAAAAACCAGGGCGCCCGGGTCGCCGCCTTCGTTGCCGCGAATGACTTCACAGCCGACACGCTCGCCCCATATTGAGATCTGGTCAATGGCAGCAGCTCTGAAAGTATCGCCAGCAGCCAGCAGAACTTTCTTGCCGGATTTGGTGAAATGGCGGGCGAGCTTGGCGATGGTAGTGGTTTTTCCAACACCATTTACCCCGATTATCAGCATAACGGTCAGGGCATCTTTTTGCAGATTGGGTTCAGAAGAAAATCTTGCCAGCTTGGCTTTAAGCTGATCACGCAGCAGTTCATAGATTTTCTGCGGGTCGGTAATCTCTTCTTCGTCGACTTTTTTATGAAGGAAATCAAGCAGCTCCTGAGTGGTTCGAACTCCGACATCTGCTTCAAAAAGCATTTCTTCAAGGTCATCGAGCAGGTCGTCGTCGATTTTAGTGCTGCCCAGCACCAGCTTTTTCAGACGGCCAATGAACCCGGTTCTGGTTTTGGTAAGACCGCGAGTGAGTCGCTGAAACCAGCTCAGCTTTTCTTCGGGCTCTTCTTCGATTATTACTTCTTTTTTCTTCTCAGGTTCAATTGCAGGCTCAATTGCCTTTTCGGCCACCGGCTCAGCGATAGGCTGTTTTTCAGACACCGGCTCTTTTTCTTCGGCAACTGCCTTTTCGATTACCTGGTCGGCCTTAAGCGTTTTATCTTCGATCTGAGCCTTTTCGGCAACGCCCTTTTCATCACGGTCGAGGGCTTTGTCATCGACTTCTTCAAATGGCACAAGCCAGGCGAAAAGCAGCAGGGTCACCCCCGAAAGACCGGTAACGCCTGCAACTACCAGTTGCGAGCTTCCGGCCTGGTAATAAATCAGCAAAGATTCAATTACAAGGCTGATGCCAATCAATAGAACGATTATTCGTGATTCATCCCAGTTTGCCGGGCCTTTTCCTTCATCCTGCAGCTGGTTTTGTTCCTCATTCATGGTTTTTCTCCTGTTCAGGCGTTGCCGGCAACTGCGGCTTCAATTTTCTTTTCGCGCATCTGACCTGATTTACTGTAAGTAAATTCTTTAATTCTGTCTTCGTCTTCAAGCCTGATCGAGATGGGCTTGGAAACACCCGTTTTCTGCATGGTAATGCCGTATATTACATCTACAGCCTGCATTGTTTCTTTGTTATGGGTAATTACCAGAAACTGTGTCTTATCGGAAAAAGCTCGCAGCATGCGGGTAAAGCGCCTGACGTTAACTTCATCGAGGGCGGCTTCGACTTCATCGAGCAGACAAAATGCGGGAGGCTTAACTTGAAGAATTGAGAATAGTAGAGCCAGTGAAATAAGTGCTTTTTCACCGCCCGAGAAAAGCTCAAGAGTTGAAAGCTTTTTGCCTGGTAGTTTACAGATGATGTCAACATCGCTTTCAAGTGGTGTGTTCTCGTCACTGAGTTTGAGAATTCCGTTTCCACCGGGAAACAGCACATCAAAGATATCATTGAACGCCACGTTAATCTGTTTGAAAGTTTCGATGAACCGCTCTGAAGAGATTTTTTCAATTTCAGCGATTACCTGCTCGAGCGACCCTGCAGCTTCAAGCATATCGACAACCTGACCGTTGAGAAAATCATAACGCTCACGGGTTTTTTCGTGCTCTTCGATGGCCAGGGGGTTAACCGGCTCAAGAGCTTCCTGCTCGAATTTTCTCTGAATAATACGATTCGAAAGCTCATCGCGGCTTTCATACTTATGCAGATTAATGCTCAGTTCGTTGATATCGAGATTGAATTCGCCGCTGAGTATGCCTTCTTTGGTTTTGATGTGGGTATTAACTTCTGCAAGTTTGATATCAAGCTCAGAAAGCTTCTTTCTGGTTGAATCTTCAATTCTTACGCGGCTTTGATAAGCATGATCGAGCTGGTCGAGCTCCTTCGAAATTTTGCGATAATCGTTCTGAATGTCTTCCATTGCGGCTTCAAGAGTTTCGCGCCGCTTCTCATGCTCGTCGATCTGAGCCTGAATCCCGGCAACTCTGGTCTCATTTTCCGCAACTTCCTGATTAAGTCTGATGACTTCAGCATTTGCCCGATCTTTACGTTCCTGAGAATCACGTCGTCGACGACTTGCCGCTTCAATTTCTTTTTTAATAGCCTTTTTGCGTTCAACAATCTGGGCCAGTTCAAGCTTTCGCTCACCAAGCATATCGTTCAATGCGCTCAAACGGGTTTGAATTCCCTCTTCGCGGCCATTCATCGAATTCAAACGCCCGGCCAGATCTTTATCTTTCAGCTCCAGGGCGCTCAATTCAGACTGTGCTGTCTGCAATTCATCATGGAATTTGCGCAAACGCTGGGTAATTTCTTCACGGTCACGGGAAATGTGAGAAAAGTTTTCGCTGCGGCTTTGCAGTTCGGCAAGCGCTTTATCAAGAGACTTCCGGAAAAAGTCGAGCGATTGTTCGCGGCGTCTGATGGCTTCTTCGCGATCTCTGGTCGAATTAAGCAGGTGCTGGCGCTCTTTCTGCAGGCTGCCAATCTGGCTTCGCAGCTTTTTCTCCTGGCTTTCAAGACTTGAAAGCTTGCTTTCGAGTTCTTCCTGTTCGCGCTTGCGTGCGAGAATACCGACGCTTTTTCGGCTTTCACCGCCACCGGTAAGGGCTCCCGATGATCTGACAATGTCGCCTTCAAGCGTTACTATGCGGTTAAAATTTCTATCGTGTTTAGCAAATTCAACCGCCTCATCGAGTTTCTCGAAAATCAGAATTCGACCAAGAAGATGGCTCATTACGGTAAAAAAGCGGGCATCATATTCAATCAGGTCGAGGGCAACGCCCAGGCAGCCTCTAACTTCGGGTTTTCTGACGCCTGGTGGGGCTTTGATCATATCAAGAGGCAGGAAAGTAGCTTTGCCTGCCTTGTTTTCTTTGAGAACAGCAATCGCTTCTTTAGCTGTTTCTACATTATCGGTAATAATATCTTGAATGCTGCCGCCCAGAGCGGTTTCAAAAGCGACTTCAAATCCCTTGGGAACTGTGATAAGCTCTCCGACCATGCCCTGTATTCCGGGCAGGCGACCGGTTTCTTTCAAAGCCAGAGCAGCCTGCACTCCTCTGAATATGCCGCTTTCATTGCTGTATCTCAATTCTTCGAGAAGGTTTGCCCGGGCCCTGAACATTTTCATCTGATCAGATACGGCATTGAGCTCTTCTTCATTTTTTCGATAATCACGTTCAATCTTGTTCAGTCTGGTCGATTCCTGGGTGAAGGCATCTCGGTTTTCGCTTATTTCTGCCTGCATCTGGGCTATTTCTGTTTCGAGCCGCTGTTTTTCCGTATTGAGGCGCGAAATCTGCTCCTGGGCAGACTCGACATCATTTTGCCCTTTTTCCAGCTGTTTTTCGAGAAGCTGGCGTTGTTGAACAGCAGTATTGATGCGGTTTTTTCGTTCGGCAATATCCACGGCGATTTTAAAAGCCGAACCCTTGTCTTCGGCGAGCTCTTTTAAATGGGCATCGAGCTCAGATCTAACCACATCGATTTTTTCTTCAACCTCGCTCATGGCAGAGCGCAATTCGATTTCTTTGCCTTCGGCCTCATTCAGGCGATTTTCTGCTTCAGAAATTTCTTCGCCACCGTCATGCAGCATGTTTTCGATATTGGCGATTTCTTCGGCAATCGCCTGGCTTCGAGCCTGTTTACTGCGTATTTCTTCGCGGTGGGTGCCAGATTGGCGCCGCAATTCATCGATCTGGCCGGTGACGACCTTAACTTCATCCTGGCGGGTTTTCAGAACCGTTTCAAACTGGGTAAACCGTTCACGGGCACCAGCTTTCTTCGCATCTACTTCCGCAAGAAACTTTTCAATTTCTTCAACCTTGGCCAGCAGGCCACGGCGCATCGATTGAATGTTTTCCTGATCAGAGTAATACTGGTTTAAATCAAAAAGAATCAGGTCGATTTCAAGCTGGCGGATTTCGGCGGCGAGAGCCTGATATTTTCTGGTTTTTTCGGCCTGCTCAGCCAAAGGACCCAGCTGGCTTTCAATTTCACCGATAATGTCTTTAAGTCTGGTAATATTGGCCCGGGTATGATCAAGCTTTGTAAGAGTGCTTTGTTTGCGGTGTTTGAATTTGGTAATTCCGGCAGCCTCTTCGATAAGAGCCCGGCGCGACTGAGTGCGCTGAAAAATAATATCGTCAATGTCACCCTGGCCAATAACCGAATAGCCGTCTTTGCCTATCCCTGTATCCATGAGCATTTCTTTGATGCTGTTCAAAAGGGTGCGGTTATTGTTGACAATGTAATTGCTTTCACCGGAACGAAAAAGCTGTCTGCCGATACTGACTTCTGAGTAATCGAGCGGCATCGCCCGGTCTTCGTTGTCGAGAATCAGCTTCACCTGTGAAAATGCAGCGGGTCGTAATTCTGCTGACCCGGCGAAGATAACTTCCGACATTTTGGTACCGCGCAGAGCCTTGGCACTCTGTTCGCCCAGTACCCATCTGATTGCATCGCAGATATTGCTTTTTCCTGAACCGTTAGGTCCGATAATGGCTGTAACTCCGGGCTGAAAGTCAAAAACCGTTTTTCGTCCGAAAGACTTGAAGCCCATAAGTTCAAGAGACTTTAAATACATGATCTGTTGCCTGATCCTTTGGGAAAAGTTGGTTTATAGTTAAGCCCCTATTATATGCCACATTTTCCGCAAAAAAAACAGCCCCTGTTTTCTCATCTGAGCAGAGAATAATTTGTATCTTTTCTAACAAGGGTTTAAAATTCAGACATGATACGCTTTATCACTGATATGCCGCAAAGCGGCCCGATGAACATGGCAATCGATGAAACCCTGACCATGAGCCTGCTTGATTCAGCCTCTGCGGGTTCTGGCTTTCTCCGCTTCTATCAATGGTCGCCACCTACCATGTCATTTGGCTACAATCAGGCGATTGAAAAATTGATTGACGTCGAAAAAGCTGTTGAGTCTGGCTTTGGCCTGGTTCGTCGCATGAGCGGCGGCAAAATGGTTTTTCATTCCTGCGAATGGACATTTTCTCTTGGCTTGCCGCAGACAATTCTTAAAACTGAAAACCGAGCTACCTTTCTGAGCATGTTTGTAACTGCGATTGAACCGATGGTTAACGCATTGGTTGCCATGAAAATCCCAGCACAATTTGCCGACAACCGTCAGCAGAAGATAACCAGTGCAAATTCGGTTCACTGTTATGCGGCGGCAGCAGGCCATTCTGTATTCGCGAACGGAAAAAAGCTTATCGGCGCGGCAGGAGTTGCAAAATCAGATTTCCTGATCATTCATGGCTCAATTCCCATTGAAATTTCACACCCCCCCGATCATCTATTCCATACCGTCAAAAAAATAGATGAAGGTGTAAGCATGACCTGTCTAAGCAGCTTTTTAAGCTCAATCGACATTTCTTTGCTGCCAACAAGAATTGCCGA
>JBMOKV010000475.1:0-8405 GCA_049325495.1 Candidatus Rifleibacteriota bacterium
CCTACAACACCTGTGGTAATGCCGATATCTGAAAGGCTGTCGAGTACACTGTCAATACCTGGAACCACCGAAGACATTACCAGTCTCATCTGCGACCTTACGCTTCTAAGAGTGTTGTCACCGGCCAGCAGACCTATTTGATAGGCTTCTTCATAGGCAGTTCTGTCGGCATCGCTTAAAGAATTCATTTCTTCATCGGTAAGGGCTTCCAGATCCCAGTTGCGCTCTTCGGTCAATTTCGAATAAATCGTTTCAGTGATTTCATTGTAAAGTTCAAGAAAATCATCGATCGCCTTTTTTGCAACTTCGGTATCGGCCGTAATGCCGATCACTTCGCCTGAAGCCCCGGTCACATCAAATAGTTCAAGGGTTACACCGTCGATCACATCACTCACCGTATTGCTTTGGCTGACCTGATCCGCGCCGCCGAAAATTCCATCGACACTGTAAATTGCATTTTGCCCGACATTCTGCTCGGCCCCGACCAGCCCCATCGCTGAAAGAAAGTTACTGGTGTCAGTCGCCGCACCCAGAGCAATCGCCGTGTTGCCGGTCTGGGTCGAAGTCAGAACGAATTTGCCGTTGGTCGGGTCATAATGTGCTTTGACCCCGACTTTTTCGTGACTGTTGATTGAATTGATCAACGAATCAAGCGTCGATGAACTGGTGCTGTTGATGTAAAACTGCACCCCATTGATCGTGAAGGTTCCGCCTTTAATTTCAGTTGAAAACCCGGCATTATTAAGAGTTGATGAAGTCTTCACGTCAGAAATCGGACGGGCACTTTCGATCGATGAACCCGTATCGAGACCGTTAACCGCACCGGTTGCAAGACCAAGAGCAGAAGCCAGAGTGCCGGCTGAATCCTGTATTTCCAGAGAAGCCGCGCTTCCCTTTTTATCGGTGGAAACCGTCACCTTGCCGGTTGAAGCATCGTAATAAGCCTTGTCGATACCGTCTATTTTGCCGATCTGGTCAAGAATGTCGGTCAATGATTCAGTGCCGTTATAATTTATGTTGGTAGTAGAAGTGCCATTAACATTGATTTTTAAAGTTCCGGCTCCAACACCAAACTGGGTAGCGATATCACTGCCCTGAGCCTGCACCAGAGTTTTGCCAAGACTGGCTGAAGACTCAAGCTGAGCAGCAGAAGCCTGAGTACCGGCGATCAGACCGGTAACAGAAAGAAAGTTACTTGAGTCGGTTGAAGAACCCAGACCAATTGGAGCAGTACTGCCATCTTTGCGGGTCAGCTTGATTGTGTCACGTGCCGAATCGTATTCTGCACGAACATCGGTTAATGCCGTGATTCTCGAAAGAACGCCCTGAAGATCATCGGCACCGCCATCGATCGAAATCTGAACACCGTCAACCGTGAACTTTCCGCTGGTAATACCCTTGGGAAATGTCTCCTGATTCAGTTTCGCGCCCTTATCGAGAGTTGAAATCTTGGCGGGAGCCCCAAAAAGTATATTAACCATGTCGCCGGCCGGGGGACCAAGGTCATCAGACAAGTTGAAGAAACTGCTGTCACCGGAGTTCTTATTGACCAGCTGCAGCTTGCCACTTCCAGAGTCGAATCTGAATTCTACCAGACGATCGGCCGGGTCGCCAGTTGGAACACCCCCATTAACGAGGGTTGCCTTGGTATCGATCTGATGATTCAGTTCATTGATCATATCCTCAAGAGTCGCACCCGGAGCGAGAACTGAAGTATCAAAGTCCTCGGGGGTTCCGGTGCCGCTGCGTTCGATGGTAAAAGCGCCCTGAACGATTCCCAGGTCGGCAACTGTTGTGTCGAGGCCTGATCTGATAGTCTTCAGAACAGAGTCTTTAGTAGGAATGTTTTTATCAAGATCAATCTGACCATCTGCCTCGAACATCGACGACACAATGGTAGAAGCCCCAAGGTCACTTACCGACATCTTGAGGCTGTTGTCGAGCAGATTAAATTTAACCCGGTTGTTTTTCTCGTCGTAAGTGGCATTGATCTTGCCTTTGAGTTCGGGCTTGGCATTGATGCTGGTATTGATGTTAGTTACCATATCTTTTACCGAAGTTGCAGCACCGGCACCGGTAGAAACGGTAAAGGTGCCCGAACCACCCGACAGAATTCTCATTTCAAGATCGCCACCTGTCACGCCAAGAGCACCAAGCGTTGTGGAAGAGCCGCCAACCGGGTTGGTCGATTTAAGATTGTAACCAAGCTCAAGCGAACCGGCCAGCTTGCCCTTTGAAGAAACTGTCGTTGAGGTGGCAAGCTGCTTCACATGAACGGTGTAGCTGCCGATGGCAGCATCGGTACTGGCAGTGGCATTGACCTTTCTTGCATCGCTGGGGTCAACTTTTTTGGAATTGAAGGTGCGGCTGAAAGTCAGGTCAGTTGCTTTACTCTGCAGATTGAACAGTTTCAGGTTGATATCCTGTAACATTGTCTGCTGCAGGGAAACGGTATTGCGTTTGCGTTCCAGAGTGAATTTCTGAAAGCTTTCAGCCTGGATCATTTTGTCAATAAGACCCTGAGTGTCAAGACCCGACGACAGGCCTCCGACCCAGTTTCTATCTATACTGACCATATTGTGCCTCCTGCCAGTGACAGCCTGCTTCTATTTATCAGGCTTTCTTGTCAAAAATAAGACCTATGTAATCCTGCATCTTGGCGACGAGATCGAGCACTTCCTCTTCAGGAATCTGCCGTATGACCTTGTCTTTTACAATGTCAACCACTGATACCATTGTCCGATGCGTGCCTTCATGAACCTGAAAGCGAAGCGAACGGTCAAAAATTACCGCAGTCTTATTAATCTTATCGACCGCTTCTTTGAGTTTTTCCTCATTTTTCTCCCGATTTTCTTTCTGCGCATCAGCAAGTGCTTTTTCCGGTGACTGAAAGCCTTCTACCTTTTCAAGCTCGGGAGTTTCATGAGAATTTGACTTGCCAGCAGAAGTCGAGGATGTTGGTAAAATTTCAACTGGAGGTCGGTTTACACCATTAATATCCATTCCGATTCACGCTCCTTTCAAAAACATCTAAAATATTGGCATCATGCTTTTCGAAATGGAAAAGCATCTTGGTTACCGTATAAACTGATGGTTTTTCGGCTCTGATTTTTCGAGCCAGACTGCTCGGCGCATTAAATGTGGCCGAAGGCATCTGTACATTCTCTGCAGATTGTGACCATGTAAACATTTTCTGATTCCTCCATGAATCATCATTTGGCGGCATCCCTGCCTTTGATAGGCAAAAAAGTTACACTTTCGCCTATCTACATTTATATTATCGACCATTGCCGCAAATATTTAGCGGCAGTTTTCAGACAATTTTAAAGCAAATTCCAATTTTAAACGCAATTTTCACGCTTTTTTAAATTATTAAGTCTTTTTTTCTACTAATTTCTACTATTTTTCTCCTCTAAATTTATTGCAGCAGCTGCAGAATTCCTGATGCCTGAGAATTTGCCTGAGCCAGCATTGCAGTTGCAGACTGATTCACCACCTGGTTTCTCGTAAATTCAATCATTTCCGAGGCAATATCCGCATCACGAATGCGCGACTCAGAAGCCATGGCATTGCCATGCATATTGCGCAGATTGTTGATCGTGTATTCGAGACGGTTTTGAAAAGCCCCCAGCTTGGAACGCTCTGACGAAACCATGTCAATTGCTTTGTTGAGCTTTCCCATGGCCCGCTCTGCGCCCTCAACCGTTGTCAAGTCAAGCTTTGACACCCCCAGCGCATCTGCTGACATGTCAGACATCGATATCTTCATAACTTCCATCTGGTTGGCCCCGATATGATACTGCGGATCCACATCCTTTACGTGCATGCGAAAGTTCGTGTTGCCGCGACCGCTGCGACTGCCAGCTTCCAGATCGAAATAATCTAACAGTGATTCGGTGGCTGAAACCAGGGCCCCGGTAACCGTTACCGCCTTGATCGACACGATGCTCGAATAAGTCTGATAATCAGAGATTTTCTCTTCGCCGATTCGCGTCGAAGTGAATGCCATGGCATTATCTACCTGATCAAGCCTGATGGCAACCGTAGCAGCGCCGAGCTGACCATTGACAAAGGCTTTGAAAGCCTCGAAACTCACCATGTCGGCAAGGGTGGCCGAACCAACTGCTGTGCCCAGGGCTGTGCAGATGTTGATAACCACGGTGCCCACACCATCACTGACTTCAATGGCAGTTATTTCACCTGAAGCAACCCCTGGCATATATTTCGAAAAGCCCCATGCAAGATAATCTTCGCTTTTCTGACTGTCGACAAATCCTGTGTAAGTACCATTGCGAAAACCAAGAACCGAGACTTCGGGCGCATTGGTGATTTTGATGGTCGTGCCAAAAGTTGAGCTGGCTGAAGCCGGCGGGTAAAAACTGAGCCTGATTTCCCCGTCGATTACCGATGCAGACAGACCTTTCAACGATGCGGGCCCGATTGCAGTGGTGACCTGCAGATTAATACTGCGTGCAATTCCTTCAAGAGTGCGATAACCGGCACTGATTACCAGCGTGATGCTCTGACCGTTGGCATTGACGGTGAAGCTGTCACTCGCCGAGAAATACAGACCCTGAACCAGTCCACGGGTACTGGCAATCTGCGCCGGCTGCGAAGCAAACTGAATGTCGATGCCATCGAGCAGGCCGCTGACACGGTCACAGTCGACCTGGGTCACTACCGTTTTGCCATCGGCATCAGTCAATGCGGCCTCGATAAAGTTGTCCTTGGCTGCACGGCTGGTTGAAATACCCATGGCATCTATCAGCTGCTGATTGCCGGCAAAACTGATCAGACCTGGTTCACCAATCATTCCCGAAAGAATTTCAAGATAACCGCCATCACCCGCAATAGAGGTCAGGGCGGTATTTGTCACTTTTACCTGTGAATTTTTTATGTCGAGACCATCGATTTCATCGACAATTGCATTCTGAATGGCTGCAGCAAGATTATCCAACGTGGTGAACGAATCCAACACGATTTCTGCCGACCGATTATTACCGTTCAGAGTCAGAATCTGCGGTTCATCCAGTATGAAAACGCCATTACCGTCATAGAACTGGGTAATGCTTTGCAGCATTGTGTCGCCTTTAGCCAGTTCATCTGCCTCGCCAACCTGCTTGAATATCTGGGTGCGCTGCATCTGAGCAACCCCACCCTCGAGCAGAGCCAGACTGACGCTGTAATCACCACCCCGCATCGCAGGCCCTTTTACCAGGCCTTTAACGAAATGTGAATCAGTGCTGATTATTGCGCTTTGACTGCCATCGAGCAGCTTTTTCGTGTTGAACTCGGTATTATAGGCGATCCGGTTAAGATCGTTTTTCAGCTGAATGACTTCCTTCTGAATCTCTAAACGGTCATTGCTGGTCAAAGTGTCGTTTGCCGACTGCACTGCCAGTTCCCGCATTCGATGAAGGATGCTGTGAGTTTCGTTTAAGGCGCCCTCGGCCGACTGAATCATCGAGATTCCGTCCTGGGCATTCAGCGTAGCTCTTGCGAGCCCGCGCACCTGTCTTCTCAACTTCTCGCTTATTGTAAGGCCGGCTGCATCATCGGCAGCCCGGGTGATTCTCAAGCCTGAACTCAATCTTTCGACTGATTTGTCAAGTCTGCCAGACACACCTGCCAGGTCTGTATAGGCCCGCATGGCGGTGACATTGTGATTAACTCGAAGTGACATAATTGATTCCTCCTTGAATCTTGATTCCGCGCTTCCCTGCGCGACAGGCTCACTTACATCCTTTGCGATTCAATTGTCAGGAAGGTCTCAATTACACCTCCGAAAGTTAAATTAGCAAAAAAAGATTTTTCGCCATCTCTATTTAACGGCATTTCTTTCGGAAAAAATTATAGGAAGCTGCAAATGAAAAAGGGCTGCTGCACCAAAAGTGCAACAGCCCGGAAAGTTATTCTCTCTAATCAGCTTCCTAACAGGTCAAGAACTCCCTGTGGAACAATATTTGCCTGTGCCAGCATTGCGGTGCCGGCCTGGGACATAATCTGCTGTTTAGTGAACTCTATCATTTCCATAGCGATATCCGTATCTCTGATTCTTGATTCAGCCGAGACCAGATTGGTGTACATGCTGTCGATATTGGAAACTGAATGCTCGAGGCGATTCTGGTAAGCTCCAAGTTTGGCTCTTTCTGAAGAAACCCGGTCGAGAGCTTTGCCCAGCACCCCCATAGCTTCATTTGCACCGGCAACAGAGGTCATGTCAATGTTATCGACCCCAAGGGCACTGGCTGACATATTGGCGATACTGAGCTTCATTACCTGCCCAGAGTCAGCCCCCAGCTGAAACTGCGCCTGGTTGTCAACGACATGAACCTTGAAGTTCGCATCGCCACTACCCTTGGCCGTTCCGGTCGCAAGCCCCAGCTTGTCGAGCAAAGCAGTCGCAGAATTGGCGGTGAAGCTGCCGATGGTAACCATGCTGGTGTTTGCCGCTGCATTGTCAACATTTTCGGTGCCGACGCGCAGTGAGGTAAATGCCATTGCCGAACCGATCTGGTCAACCCTGATCATGACCGTTGCCGTATCGAAGGCGCTGTTTGCATCTGCCTGGAAGGTGGTGAAAAGAACCATGTCGGCTGCCGTGCCGGTTGCCGTGCCGATTGTCGTCATAAGTGACAGAACCACATCGTCAACCCCATCGCCAACACTGATCTGAACCGCCGCAGGCCCAAAGTTATATTTGGAAGAAGCAACAAAGCGGCTGAAGCCCCAGGCCGTATCATCCATGTTCTTCTTGGCATCCACGAAGCCACTGTAAGTGCCATCGCTGAAACCAATAGAATCAGCAGTCCCCGTGGCAGCAGCAAGAACGATAGTGTTGGCCACGGTTGCCGAAGCAGAAGCCGGCTTTTCATAGGTCAGGCGGATTTCACCGTCGTTTACCGATGCACTCAGGCCCTTCAATCCAGCTGCTCCAGCATCGATCTGGTCATTGATCGATCTCGCAATGCCTTCCATTGTCCAGCCATGGTCAGCGCTGTACACCACATTGATGTTAATTGGTGTGCCGTTGACTGAGATGGTGAAGGTCTGATTGGTGGTAAACCTCATTCCCAGTTCAAGCCCTTTGGTTCCAGCAATCTGTGCAGACTGGGAAACGAAGTTCAAATCGATACCGTCAAGCAGCCCTGATGCGTTGTTTCCTTCAAGTCGAACCGTTCGGAGGTTGCCGAAAGCATCTTTGGAACTCAATTCAACCTGACTGTTCTGGGATTCTCGACTAACAGAAAAACCCATAGCCTGAATGACTTTTTCATCAGATGCCATGCTGAAACGACCGTTATCACCGACAAAGCCTGAAATCAGCTGAATGTAGCCACCTTCTCCGGCAATGTTGGTTTGAACGGTGTTTACCACAGCCCCTCGCGAGCTCTCAATTTGAAGACCTGAACTGCTTACCAGAGCATTCTGCAGATCGGCAGCAAGGTTATCGAGAGTCATCAACCCATCGAGAGTTATCCTGCCCTCTTGGCCATTGCCATTGAGTGTCAGGACCTGCGGCGTATCAAGAACGAATACGCCATTTTCGTCGTAGAACTGAGAAATGCTCTGAAGCTGTGTACCCCCATCAGCAAGACTGCCACTGCCATCATTGAGCGTGAAAATCTGGCTGCGTTGCATCTGCGAGATGCCACCTGCAATTAGAGCAATGCTCACATCGAAGTCGCCACTTCCCGAGAAAGATGTACCATTTACCAGCCCCGAAACCGCCTGTGAATTCGAACTGACAAGAGCGGTTTGACTGCCATCGAGCAGCTTTTTCGTGTTGAACTCGGTAGTGGTGGCGATGCGGTTGAGCTCATCTTTGAGCTGAACCACCTCTTTCTGAATTTCTAGACGGTCATTGCTGGTCAGAGTATCGTTCGCTGACTGGGTAGCCAGCTCACGCATCCGCTGCAGAATACTCTGGGCTTCGTTCATTGCCCCTTCTGCAGTCTGCACCATGGAAATGCCATCCTGGGCGTTCAGCTTCGCCCGCGATAAACCACGGATCTGTCGGCGCATTTTTTCGCTGATTGCCAGGCCCGCCGCATCATCAGCCGAACTGTTGATACGCTGACCTGTGCTGAGCTTGCCAATCGATTTCTCGAGCTTATTGGCAGTGCTCGACAGTGTCCCGTAGGTCCTCAGAGATAAGACATTCTGATTAATCCGTAGAGACATAGTTTGATTCCTCCATGAATCGATGAATTGCCCTACGCATCCCTGCGTAGGCTTATATATATTTTCACTTCATCCCAAATGCTTTACTCTTTGATTATACCACCTGCCCTTCAAAAATCGCTTGCTTTTTCTTAAATTTTGTACAGAACCATACCCGGGCAGGCCCATCTGTAATTTCGTAACAGATGAGCCTGGCCAACGGCCTGTCTGTGCTGCAGCTT
>JBMOKV010000476.1:0-8361 GCA_049325495.1 Candidatus Rifleibacteriota bacterium
ATTCCCAGATTGTCCACATCGGCCTTTAAAACACCCAGAGCGGCGACACCACATTTGCCTTCGCCTGGTATTATTTCTTTTCTCGCGGCCTGGGCAATAGTTTCAAAAGATTTAATCTGGCCCTCAAAAACTTCTTCGTCTTTGCTTTCTCTCAAGTAGATATCTTCCTCGTTATAGACAGGAACATAGCCTTTAATTGGTTTATAAGCCAGTTTTCGCCATTGGGGTTCATTGCGGGAGGCTGTAAGGCGAGCGATTTTTAGAAGCCTGCCCTTTTTGGCCTGGTCTACTGCCTCACCCATTTTTCCAATAAATACCTGATACTTGCCAAATAAGGGTTCTGCAAGAGTTTTCTCAAAGGCATTATCATCATTGGCCCAGATTGCAATTGCATCTGATTTGACCAGTTTCGACCCAATCTCGATTTGGTCTTTACAGATTCCGCAAATTGATTTTGACCCGCTTCGTTCCTGAAAATCTGTAGCGGGCCTTTGGCCGCAGTAACCACATACGCCCAGGTCTGGTTTGAACTTTTGGAAAAACTGTGTTTGCGTTCCACCATATCTTGTAAGGTCGAACCTGCAGAATTTTTCTTGCTCCATGGCGCGGCTAAGTTTATGCCACATTTGGCGATACTCAAGTGAAATGTTTTTTTGTGAAACTTCGACCACCGAGAAACTGACTGAGGTTTGGCCATAATATGCATCAATCAGCCAGTTATTGGCTGCTTGTTTAACTCTATCTATCGCTTCGCGAATGCGTGGCAGATTAGGGGCAATCAGAGTTACCTGCCCAGCAGCATTTAATACTATAGAGGTTATTGGCAAGCCGGTTTCTGCAAGCAACATGTCGCCAATAAGTTCAGAAAGCAGAGAAACATAAAAGGATCTGCCTCTGAGAATTTTTGCTGCAGCTTTGTTGGTAGACCCACCGCTTGCAAAAATGAACTTTTGAATTCCATTGAAGCAAGCGCCAATGAAAAGAAACTTGTTTGCCTGATCGTTTAGAACTTTTTCAATTTCCGTTGAACTTGTTTCCTGATGATAGGCATAAAGTGCTGTTGCAAGAGCTGCGGTTATTTTGGAATGGTCATACAGTGAAACATCCTGCATTGCGGGACTTACCGTTGCTGCAGGAATCTGACCGGCATATCTCATGTAAAGATTGTCAAACTGCTCCAGCCAGAGGCCAACATTGTTTTTAAATTGTTCCAGGCCTTTTAATTCCTCTATGAAACAGGCAAACAACTCTCGATATTCAATAGCTCCTTCTTCATTATCTGGTGGCAAAATTTTACCCTTAGTCCCGGCAAAAAACTTGTCATCTCTAAGCTCTTTAAGCGGAATACGATATTGAAAGCCAGTTTCATCCTTCTTCTCTGCTTTTTGTGAAAATCTCACGGCCTCAATAATTGGCCATAGCCTCGCACTTTTAAAATTCGCTATCTCTTCATTAACATTGTATTGTTGCTCAAAATTTCGAAAACCCTCGCGGTCAAGAGCGGAAGCCATACGATCTGCAACCGCAATTATCCACCTTTCAAGATTGTGCCATTCTTTGACATAGCTATCCTCGTCAGGTCTTTTAACAAAGTGATGCCCTGCGGCAAGATCGCCAATCCATGTGTTGCCGCCCCAATTGGTTTTCTGAAAACATTCGGGCAGAATTTTTTCAAGATGATCGATGAATGCAGCGGTATAAATGGCATGCTTGTGGGTATAAAACTGGCCTTTGACGTTGAAAGGCTGAAGTCTTTGTCGCTGATTGTTTAAAAATTCTTCATCAGGGTAAAATGCCATAACGCCTGAATTATTTTTTTTGCCCTCGGCCCTTTGGGCGAATTTGCCAATATCATGTAAGAAAGCAGCTAATGTTATTTTAAGAATGCTATCTTTTTCTACAGACCTGGTTTCAATCATTTGTTTGAGTCCTTTCTTTCAAGAGGCAAAGAGAAAAGTATCAGTTTTTCCCACTTCCGTCTCTTCAAAGCAGATGCGGCCCTGGCCAAAGGTGGTTGAGCGACCGCAGCGGATTATCTGGCCGGCTTGAAGCAGGTCGAAAAATGGGCGCACCGGGCCTTCGTAAGTGGCCTGGCCGATGATGCCACTGATAGGTATGCGCTGGTTTTGCCGACTCGAGAACCTTTCCCAGTAAACGGGGGCAGCGTTGATCGAGGTTAATCTGACCTTGCGGGCGAGTTCAGCGATTCGAGCGTAGTTCCAGTTCAAATCATTGCCCTCAGAAGCCTCGAAAGAAGAGTATCGCCGCATGAGCGAACCGACGATTCTGGCAAAATCAGGTTCAAGGGTGGGGTGGCCGGTGCGTTTGTCTTTGAATGCCACCGGCGTTATGAACTTGAGATTGATGCGAGAAGTTGCAACCTGGCTCAAGTCTGGTTCGGCAACCTTCAATTGTGTTGCTTCCGGAATTTGAAGGTGGTCGTTTTCTTCAGACCAGATTTTTGCCTGACTGCCATCTTCGACAACAGAAATCAGCTCGCAGGGTACTCGCTGGCGGGTCAGCCCCATAAGCCCGGCATTCCTTGCTGCCACAATGATATATGGCACGGTTTCTATGCCATGCCCGAAAAGAATTACCCTGAAACAGAACTCATTGCCAGGTGCCAGTGTCTGAAGGCCTGGGAAACCTGAATCGATGACCATCAGGTGGGGCATGTCTTCGCTTCCTTCACTGCTGCTACCCCTAATGTGGTGGCTCGAAGTTTCATAGCATTTTGCGTAGGCGCAGCGGCTGAACAGGTCGCAATTTCTGCATCCCTGGTTGCTGGTTTTGCGCTGAACGCATGCTATTCGCAAAAGCTGAAACCCAAGTGCGCCTCTGAAGGTGTTGGCCGGGTTTGCAGGAAAGGTTATTGCGTCAGAATTGCGGTATTTAAACGAAATTTGTAAAAATTTCATGCAGTGAAAAACTCCTTCTCAAAAACCCCGATATTTTTCAAACATTTAAAACTTTTTAAACCATTTTTTCAAGTTATTTTGGAAAAAATTCTATTATTTTTCTAAGTTGCAAATTACCTTGCCATTCAAAAAAATTACAACCAGTCAGGCAAATCTTTTTCATTTTCGTCGAAGTCAATGATCTGTCGGTTGATTCGTTCCGCTTCTGCGGGCAACCTGACGAAATAATGGGTGGGGTCTTTAAGGCGGCCGGGAAAGCCAATTACCTGCATTCTTTTCTGGGCTTTTCGACTCATGCTGTAAACCCTTACGCTGTCGCTGCTGCCATCCATCAAGCCGTAGATTTTTTTCATCATCTGATCAAAACTCGGCCCATCGAGAAAGGTTTCGAATACGCTTTTTTGAACCGCTACCGCATAATTTTTCAGCATCTTGTAGAGCTTTCGACGCCTCTTGTTGGATGGAGTGTCATAACAGATAATGTAGAACATCCCCTTCATTGGACTATTACCGCCTGATATGCAGATTTTTCGTCGGTTACAACAGCTTTATACTGGTAAGCCTGTTTGATGATCAGATCTTTAAGCTGGTAAAGTTTGCCGGAAACCGGATCGGCTTGCCTGGCACGCAATCTGGCCTGAATCTCATTCACCAGCAGCGCTATGGTTTCTTCGCGAATTCTTGTCCCATGGCGCTCATCGTTGAAGAAATCACGTGGCTGAACGCGAACAAGGTTGACCAGTCTTACCACCACCGTATCGACAACCGGACATCTGAATTCTTCGATGAGATCGAGAGCCAGTGAATGGCGCTTGTCCTGGATCGCGTGAAGATTGGAGAACATTGGGTCCAGGCCAACCTGCTCGATAGCTGATTGAATCATATTGAGAAGAAGCATGTAGCCGAAACTGAGCATCGCGTTTACCGGGTCACGCGGGGGTCTGCGATTGCGCTCATTAAACCCGAGGTCCTGTTTGAAAAAATTTTTTAGCCCGGAAAAATATTCCTTGGCTGCTATTCCCTCTATGCCCAAGAGTTCGTCAGCGGTAACTGCCGCATCAATCATTTCAATTGCCGATTTAAGCTTCCAGATTGAAACCGAAACAGCTTCGCAAGCTGGCCGATTTCTTTTGACCAGAAAATTTTTGGCATTGTTTAGCTTGCCTTTAAGGATCTCCCGGGAAATTTTTAAACGAAAATTATTGTCGCAGCTCTTCTGGTATTGGGCGATTCTACATTTAACGGCCGATGGGTTGAAATTGTCGAGTCGGTATTTGAATCGACCGGTCAGAGTGAGGAATACTACATCAATTCCCTGATGCAGCAGTTTTCCAAGAGCCGCAGAGGTTATTTCGATGCTGCCGAAACAAACTACCTGGGTCAGTCTGAAAAAAGGAACATCTTCGATAATTTTGTTTTCCTGGCTTCTAACCACAAGTCTTTCACCCACTTTGGTTATGCGGCTTCCCTGGGCAGAAATGTAAATCGACCCGATTTCCATTTATTTGTCGCTTCCCCTGGAATCTTCAATTTCTGGAAGGCGTGAATATTTACCGATGCTTGTATTGATTTCATTACAGCCATTTTGATCAAAAATTTGATTTATCTGACGATGCAGCAATTTCAGTCTCTGGTTTGCTCTTGTAATTTCATCACTGAGATTTTGATATTCGCGCATCAATTTGTCGATTGAGGCACTCTGGCCGGCAATTAATTCCCGTGTTGAAATTGCAACTGGTTGATTGATTGGATTTATAACCATTTTTTTTGAACCGGGAAAAAGGCCGGCGTGAACGACCGGGGATGCATAACAACCTTCTGGCAGACGAAACTGGCAATTGCAACCCACTCTTGCGGCAATTTCCGAAAGATTCTTTCGAACTTTATTGCAACTCATCGTCGTTGGCGGAACTGCCCTTATTTCAGCGTTCAAGGCATCAGGATCGTAACCCCCAAGCTGGTTCAAGACCTGATGAATGAAGATTTTACCTTCTTCACCCAGAGCTGAAAAAATGTAAATAAATACATGCCGGCTAACTGGTGGCATTTCATTGTTTTTTACGGCCAGAGTAAAGATTTCGCAGAGAGGGCGGCACCATGCGAGAACCTGTTCTATTTCCGGGCTGAAGCGGTCGGGCAGGGGAATTTTTATTTTGAGCTCAAATGGGTTGTCGGGCTTGTCTTGAAATTGCCCCTTCTTCGCTGAGGGAAGGGTTTGAGCAATTTTATCCGAAGATGGGTCGTCGCTGAAACTTATTTTTCTGGTCAGGGTAATGCGACCGAGAATTTCTTCAAATTCGCTTCTGGAAATGGGTTGATAGGCGTCGAGGGCTTCTGCTTGAAATGGCCACGGCCTGAAATTGTTTTCATCAAAAAATAGTGAGCGTTGGCTTGAGGCTTTGTGGATGCCAAGCGGCAGTTTCACCAGATTGCCCAGTCCGGTTTCTTCGACCTGATCCTGCTTGGGAAAAACTTCCAGATGGATTTCGGAAGGCAGGCGGCTGACTTTTTCCTTCAACCATCCACCAACTTGCCTCCAGTATCTTGCAGGCAGCGGAAAATCTGAAATCGCCCAGAGATGTAACCCTTTGAAGCCTGAGTATTCAAGAAGCAATCGCAGGCCCGCTTCCCCGGCACAATCCAGGATCGATTTCGCAGCTGCAACCAGATGGGCTTTAATTGTTCGACGTCTTGCGCTGTTGTTTATATAATCATTTAAAAATGGTTTAGCAACGTCAAGGTCGATAACCATAAGGGTTGAATCATTGTTTTTTCTGACCAGGTAAATGCCCAGAGTTGTGTCACCTGCCAGATGTGATTTGATGTGATGCGGTTGAAGTTCTTCATATACGGGCACGTAGCCGTATCGATTTTTCTTAAAGGCGGTTTGGCGGGCATGGACTCCTTCGCGGCCCGAAAAGTAAGCCAGGAATTTTGTAATAAATGATGATTCTGTGCTTATATGGGCTTGAAGCACCGTAAGTTCTTCCTGAGCGATTTCGATAGCTGATCTTGACTGTTCCAGGCGTTTGCATACCGGTTCGAGGCGAGTTTTCTGTTCAAGCAAGCCAGTATTGTCGGGGAACCTCTCAAGGCCGCGGTTACAAGTTTTCATTGCCAATGCCGGTTGACCGGCAAGCTCATGACAATCTGCATTGCTGATATAAGAGATCGGGCAGTCGGGGAAACTCTCAAGCATCTGCAAAGATTTTTCGAGCGCTTCTTCTATATTTCCGCATTCCTGAAGGAAATTAACATGCAGTTTAAAAATTTCGGGCCTGTCTGGCCATGCGGCTTCAAGGTCTTCAAACATTGCAAGAGCTTTTGAGATTTCGCCACTCTGACCCTGGAGTCGAGCATCAAGTTCCAATAACTGGAGATCAATTTCGGTTTTGCTGCTTGAAGAAAGCAACAATTCTCTTGCCTTGTCATAATTTTGCTGAAAAATCAGCTTCCTGATTTCCAGCAGCTGTTGGTCAAACATATATTTGTTTAAGCCTTTTTGATCTCGACGGCTCTCATGCTTTGCCGATTTTTACCTGCATCGAAGGATGTGGTGGTTTTGAAGGAAATGGTTGCACCATCGGTTTTGAGTTCATCGGGTATGTCAGATGCCTTAACGTAGATATTTTCATTAAAACTTTCTGAACTGATAAATGCGAAATGACTTGTGGGGTTTTTCATCATCAGCCTGCCTAGAAAAATTTTGCCAGGTTCTTGCGATGTTGCCCTGGTGACAGCGCCTGGGCTCCCCCAGAATTTGCGGCAGGAAGCCAGAATTGCCCGTGAATCTGATCGGTCAGCTGAAGCGTTGAGCTTGGCCATCATTTCCCCGAGGCTTTCAGGAACGCCCCAATTTTGTTCTGCCCGAACTGCGGCGGCGAGGCAAAGATGAGAGGCTGCAGCATCACGGTTCCCCTGTGCCAGTAAAATTCTGGCCATTAATTGGAAAAGATTAACCTTGGTTTTAAGTTCTCCTTTGGCTTGTGCTGCAATTACCGCCTGTTGCCACGACTTATCTACTTCGCCGGCATCAAAAAATATTTTTGCCAGATCGGAATTCATATACCAGGGAACGTTTTTATTATTGATCAGGCTTTTAAGCTCTTCTATTGCCTGGTTTGGATCGCCATTTTCGGCAAGGCACAGGGCTGCTTTTCTCTGAAACTCAATCAGGTGGGGAAAATCTTTAAGAGCCTCAAGGCAAATTTCGCGGCATTCAGAAAAGTTTTCCGTTTCAAAAAGAGCGTTAACGCAGGCGTAATACCATCTTTCGCGCCATGACATGATTTTTTTGCCGGCATACTCCCTCTGACATTTTTCCAGGCTGTTTTTATCGATCATTTCCAGGAATTGCAGCGTTTTTTCGGGTTTGTTGATGGCTTTGGTTGCATCAGTGGCTGCAAATACACAAATTTTTTCAAGCAGGGAATCGGGTTTGAGGTTTAAGATTTTTTCGGCGGATTCAATTATTCGTTCAAAGTTCTTTCTTGCTTTGGCAGGAGTAAGTTCAAAATCGTAAATCATCCATGCGTGCTGGTCTTTGATTGCACGATTTTCCGGGAAAAGTTCGAAACATTCGTATATAAACTGCCATGCCTGTTCGCTGTTACCATTTCGGCGCAGGCAAGTTAGAATTGTTACGGCTGTTTCCGGGGTCTTCTGGTTAGACCAGTCGGACCAAAGGTTTTCAAGGTTTTTTGTTTCGTTGTTTTCCATTTTGGTTTCTCCAGGTTTAAAAAATAGAAAGCTTATACAAGCGAAAGTTGCAAATGGTTAATTCATTCAAAAAAAATTTTCATCGTCAACCTTCTGACCCATTCGCAAACACTGATTTCTTCGTGGAGGTTGACGATGGCTGGAACCTCGATCAAATGCCAGAAGCCAAAAATGTGGGGTCAAATAGCCGCAGTAATTGCTGAAATTTCAGCACAGGTTGACGATGGGCGGTCGGCATAGTATGATTAGATCAGTATCTGCTTGGGGTGCTGTTCTATGAAACTCCCCACCAAATCGGGGATTGAAACATGCGCTGAAAGCTTTAACGCTGAAATAATCTGGCTTCGTTCTATGAAACTCCCCACCAAATCGGGGATTGAAACTGTCGGCGCATTCAGTTGCGCCGATTTTAATCGGAAAGTTCTATGAAACTCCCCACCAAATCGGGGATTGAAACTATGGGTCTGAGTTCTCATTCTTGTTTCTCCTTCGTGTTCTATGAAACTCCCCACCAAATCGGGGATTGAAACGGTAGATACCCTCTTTTCGCGCCAGTCGGATCAGTTGTTCTATGAAACTCCCCACCAAATCGGGGATTGAAACTTATTTCAGGAAGCAAATGAACAACAGCGCCCTCAACAAGTTCTATGAAACTCCCCACCAAATCGGGGATTGAAACCTTTTCAGCCGCCGGTTTCTTTGGCTTTTCAGCCTGCGGTCTATG